>JACRAN010000286.1 GCA_016234735.1 Bacteroidota bacterium
GTTCAAAAAAACGAAGTCGGCGTACATCCGCCTGCGCTACGCGTACCAGGTCATCCGGCTGGCGCACTACGCCGGGCAGTACGAGCAGGTGTTGGCGCTCTGCGACGACCTGCTGCCGAAGGTGGACAAACTCGGCAGCAAATGGGCGCAGAGCATCATCCCCTGGTGGATTGAGGGGCACCGGGCGGGGGCGCTGCGCAAGCTGGGGCAAAACGTGGAGGCATCGTACCTGTACGCGCAAATTTTTGAGCACTGCCCCGGCAGGCGGGCCTCGGCGTACCAGAGTTTTTTCATCGAAACCGACGAGGAGTGGGAGGCGTGCCTGCGGCTCTGCCAGTCGGACGGCGAGCGGGCCACGCTCTACGCCATCCGGGCGGCGGGGGCCGAGAGCAAGGCGGTGGAGGAGATGGAAAAAATTTACGAAATCGACCCCGGCAACCAGTTGCTGGAAGGGCTGCTGGTGCAGGAAATGCGCAAGATGGAACGCAACCTGCTGGGCCTCGAATTCAACGACCGGAAGGTGCAGAACAAGCGATATTTCAATTTGCCGAGACCGTATGCAGGCAAGTATGTGATTGATTTACAGCGCTTTGCACGGAAGTGCAGGCAAGAGGGCAAAGTGGCGAGGCCCGCACTCTGGCGCATGGCCGAAGGCTACCTCGAATTCCTGGCGGGCGACTACTACGCCGCCGAAAAAACCTTCAGGGAAGCAGCCCGTGAAACGGACGACAAGGTGCTGAAAAATCAGTTGGCGGTGTTCCAGACGGCGCTTAAAATCGCCGCTTTCGAGAAGCCGGATGCCGCCGTGGAGGAGTTTGCCTACGACCTCATCAAAGACGACAAACTGTACCGGCAGTACAAAAGCCTGCCCGATTTTTTGCAGGATAAAATGGCGTGGCTCTACCGGCAGTACCAGCAGGAGGGCAAGGCGTTCCTCTCCCAGCACCCGTTGAGCGACCTGAAACCCAACCCGCAGTTGGACTTGCTCGACAACCTCATCGCCACGACGCTGAAGCCTGACCAAACGTCCTTCGAGCGTCGGTTGATGGAAAACAACCCTGTCGCCGTGCTGCTCGACCTCAAAGCGACGCTGCTGATGAGCCGGGGCGAGATGGAGGCGGCGTTTGAAACCTACAAGCGAATGCCCACCGAATCCTGGAACGACTTCGGGCAGTACAACCCGTTCCGGGAGACTTTCAAGGACTGCGTCAACTGCTACCAGCGCACCGACACGACGGGGCTGTCCGACTATTTCAACAAGGGCGAACTGCTGGAGGAACTGCTCGACCTGGAGTACAAATCGAAGGGCGACCTCGAAGGCGCTGCCCGCCACTACTACCGGCTGGGGCTGGCCTGTTACAACATGAGCTACTTCAGCTACGCCTGGAAGACGATGGACTACTTCCGCAGCGGCAGCACCTGGTCGAAGCTGCACCGGGCGAAATCGCAGGAGGGCGACAGCCGGGTGTTCGACCACTGGAAGTACCCAATGGGCAACCGGGAGAACACGGGACTGAGCCGTGCGCTGTACAACTTCGAGAAAGCCCGCCAATTAGCCACCTCGCCCGAACTGGCCGCCCGTGCTGCGTTCCAGGCCGCACGTTGCGAGCAAAAGATTTATTTCCAGACGGAACAGTACAAACCCGAACCCTGCTGCAACCGCATCCCCCGCTTGCCGGAGGAGTACCTCACAAACTTCAACCGCCTGCAAGCGCAGTACCGGGAGACGGAATTTTACAAGCAAATCATCAAGGAGTGCAAGTATTTTGCGGCGTACGCTGCGAAGTGACGGCACGGGTTCGGGGGAAATTTTCAACCTTTGCGGCCAATTAAAACAAAACCATCGTGACGCTTTTAGATGCCATCCTGACCGCCATTGTTGAGGGCCTGACCGAATTCCTGCCCGTTTCCTCCACCGGGCACATGATTTTGCTCAATTCCGTGCTGGGGAATGGGGAAGACGAATTCACCAAAACGTTCGAGATTTTCATCCAACTCGGGGCTATCCTCGCCATCGTGGCACTGTACGCCCGCCGATTTTTGTTGAAATGGGAGATTTACCTCAAGCTCTTCGTCGCCTTCCTGCCGTCGGGAGTGCTCGGTTTTTTTCTGTACAAAATCATCAAGACCTACCTGTTCAACCACTGGGTGGTGGCGGTGTCGCTGATACTGGGCGGCATCGTGCTCATATGGCTCGACCGGCGCATGACGCTCCACGAGCAGGCGGCGGACGAGTTGGACCACGTCAGCTACCGGACGGCTTTTTCCATCGGGGTGTTCCAGTGCATTTCGATGGTGCCGGGCGTGTCGAGGGCGGCGGCTACCATCATCGGTGGCATGGCGAACGGGCTGTCGAAAAAAAGCGCCGCCGAGTTCTCGTTCCTGCTGGCCATCCCGACGATGGCTGCCGCTTCGGGGTACGATTTTCTGAAATTCGAGGGCACCATCACGGGCGGGCAGTGGCAACTGCTGGCCATTGGGTTCGTGGTGGCGTTCGTGACGGCCCTCGTGGCGGTGAAGTGGTTCGTGGCGCTGCTCGAACGGCACGGCTTTTCCGGCTTCGGGTACTACCGCATTGCGATTGGGTTGCTGTTTTTGGCGTTTGCGATTTTTGGTTGAGGGGTGGTAACAAAGGTTAATCGTTCAAGATTCCGGTCCTCCTGCCAGCCTGAGAATATAGCCCTTCACCGATGAAAAGACCTGCCTTTTCTCTCAAATCATCCATTAACGGACGGATGGACTGCAAGTGTCCTGCCTTTTTAGCCCGTAAAAGCACACCCAGCAAGCCGGTGAATGTCGGCCATTTCAGCCGCCTTGCCGAGTGAGAGGATTTCTTTTTCATACAATGCGAGTGCTATTTCCAGCAGGAAAGTCCGCTCGGAAAGCCCTGAAGATTGTATGATGCCGGGTTCGATGTAGAGGCCCATTGTCAGGTTTATTTGTTTACAAAACTAAGGTTTTGACGCAAAGTTCATTGGTTTTTTGGAAACAGGCGTTCGGGGTGCCCGCAAGTGCAGACTTGCCGGAACTGGTCAAATATCTCGGTTGTTTTTCCCTCGAAATACAACACAATCGCCTGTTCCATGGCCGCGTTGTTTTTTTGGAAAATTCAACATTTAAGTGCAACATGAAAGTTTTGCATCGAACTTTCCACACAAGCGACTGTTTTCAATGGTGTGTCCAAGGTATTACGGTGACCAAGTTAAACTTTGTTTTTTCTTCGATGAATCTCCACTGGAAATGTTGCCAGTGTTAATCCAAGAAAAAAATGACTTTTAAATTACCCGTTTTTATCCTGACCATTTTTATTCTCTTCCAAGCCTGCAAGCAAGACAGTGCAAATTCGCCAACCCATGTTGCTTCCAACTCCAGCAATGCCACCGCTTCGGGCCACCGGCGGATGATTGCCATTTTGGACAGCATAGCGCAAAATGCCAGCCCACAGAATTGCTACCATTTGAATTCAAAAAAGGCTGATTTTTTCCTCGAGCAAATGAGCATCGTGCCGCAAGAGCAGCGTCCTTTCGCACAATTCAAATATGCGGAACAACTGCTGTATGCGGGAAAAATAGAAGCGGCAATCATGCAGTTTCAGGACGTTGTAAACCAAATCGGCGATCAATTGAACGCTGACACGAAGCTGGTCTATGAAATGCTGGCGGTTAGCTACATGCGCCTCGGCGAGCAGCAAAACTGCGTCGAGCAAACTACATCCCAGTCCTGTATCATTCCCATTCAGGGTACCGGCATTTATAAAATGAAAGCAGGACCGGAAAATGCCGTAAAAATCTACGAGCGCATTCTCAAATCCTTTCCCGATGACATGCAAACCCGATGGCTGTTGAATGTCGCTTACATGAACCTGGGAAAACACCCCGCCGGTGTGCCGAAGGAATACCTCGTGCCGGAGAATCTTTTTCAAACGAAAGGCGAAATCCACTTTCGCAACATTGCGACGCAATTGGGCATGGACGTTCGCGGCATCTCCGGCGGCATTTGCATGGAAGATTTCGACGGCGACGGCAACCTCGACCTGTTTATGACTTCCTACGGCTTGAGCGACCCCGCCCGCTTTTTCAGGAACAATGGCGACGGCACTTTTTCCGAGCGTACGCACGAAGCCAACCTCGATGGCATCGTCAGCGGATTGAACACCTTGCACGCAGACTACGACAACGATGGCGACCGGGACATCTTCATCCTTCGCGGCGGCTGGCTCGTAGGCGGAACGCATCCAAATTCACTGCTTCGCAACAACGGCGACGGCACTTTTACCGATGCGACCATTGAAGCGGGCTTGCTGTCCTTTCACCCCACCCAAACAGCTTCATGGGCTGATTTTAACGGCGACGGCTGGCTCGACCTGTACATCGCCAACGAGAGCAGGCCCAACTTACCCCTACATCCAAACGAACTTTTTAAAAACAATGGCAACGGCACTTTCACCAACGTGGCGAAGGAACTGGGGGTGGATTTCACCGGCTTTTTCAAAGGCTGCACCTGGGGCAACGCCAACAACGACAGGCTGCCCGACCTTTACCTCAGCAATTTATTAGGCGACAACAAATTGCTGGTCAACCGGGGCGGCAGCTTCGAGGATATTGCCGTGAATGCGGGTGTGAACAATCCTCAAATGAGTTTTCCGTGCTGGTTTTTCGACTTCAACAGCGATGGCTTGGACGACATTTTTGTCGCAGGCTACAATTTCGACCTCACCCTGCAGGCATCGGGGGATTTCCTGCTGGAATTGATGGGCAAGCTGCCCGACGGCGACTGGTCGCGCATTTACCGCAACGATGGCAATGAAACTTTCACCGACGTTGCCAAGCAAACTGGCATGAACAAGCTCACTTTTGCCATGGGCAGCAATTTTGGCGACCTCGACAACGACGGCTGGCTGGATTTTTACCTCGGCACCGGCAAGCCTGATTTCCGGGCACTTGTGCCCAACCGGATGTTTCGCAACGTCGGCGGGCAGCGATTTGAGGAAATCACGATGAACGGGTTTGGCCATCTTCAAAAAGGGCACGGCATCGCCTTCGGCGACCTCGACAACGACGGCGACCAGGACATTTACGAAGTCATGGGCGGTGCCTACGAAGGCGACATCGCTCCCAACATTTTTTTGAAAACCCCGGAACGCCCGGGAATCAATGGATTGAAATCGAAGTGGAGGGCAAAACCTGCAACCGGGACGGCATCGGCTCAAAAATAGCGGTGAACACCGTCCAAAAAGGCGGCGCAAAACGCACGGTTTGGGCAACGGTCAACACGGGTGGCAGCTTCGGCTCGGCGAGCCTCCGCCAGGAAATTGGGTTGGGGAAAGCTGAAAAAATTGAATCGGTAGAAGTTTTTTGGGCGAAGCCCGGACCGGAAAAAACGGTCTATAAAAACATACCGCTCAATTCTTTTGTCAAATTGAAAGAAGCCGAACCCGATCCGCAGATTTTAAACAAGAAAAAAATCCGTTTTGCAGGCAAGGCTTCCCGCGTTCAATGAGGCAGTCTCAAGTCCGAACGGCTCTACTGAAGCTGGAAAATCTGGGCCGAGTTGTTGTTGTTGGAAAACCACTCCCATGATTTTCCCGGTTTTCGCAACCCTGCGCCTCGCAAACGGGACGAGCGACAGGCAGAACAGCAGCCCCATATTCGACCAGATGATGCCTGTGGAAACCCGCTTCACCGTGTGCGGCAGGTGGTGGTGGGTGCCCCAATAGATGTACAGCATCACAAAACTCAGCACGTAGCTCAACAGAACGGGCAGCAGATGCTCCAAATCCGACCACTCTGCTTGATTTCGAGCACCATGATGGTGATGATGATGGCCAACACGCCATCGCTGAATGCTTCGAGCCTGTTTTTCCCCATGATGATTGTTTTGAGTGCCCGTTGAGACGACGGGGCGAGGTTACAATCTTTGCCCGGCGGGTTTTTTTTTCTCTGATTGATATTTCGTTAATTTGCACTCTGATAATTTCTCAAAATAAAAAACATCGACATGGATGATAAATACAAATCAAATGTTTTGTGGGCATCAACAAGATATGCTGCACTTCAAAGGTCAAATGTCTATAAGAAAGATGCTGAAGATTTAGACAAAAAAAAATTCAGATATTTTTTGAAAGACTATCTTTTAAAAAATATTTTTAAGGTTTACTATGCGGCTGATATAAGTGAATCACAGCTATACGAATTGATTAACACTCTTATTGTAGAAGCTGAAATGGAACATTCTGCTGTATTGCGAAACGGTAAGCTTTTTTTTGGAAATGCACAAAAATTTGTCAACACGTATTTGAAAAGTATGTGGGTCGTTGGTTGGCTAGTAAATCCTCCACCGCATTTCCCGGTTGATAGTATTATTATTAAAGAGCTAAAAATGAAAAGCAAATGGACAAAAATGAATGAAGATGGATACACCGAAGTAATCAAGTCTGCAAAAAACAAATTAAACGATTCGGCAAAAAGTATTGCTGAATGGGAGTTACATAAATATTCTGCCTTAAAAGAATAGAATAGTAAGTAGTCTCTTAATAGGAAATATTTTTGCTTTCACATGTTTGTATACTCTATTCTCTTAACCCCACCTCTTGCGATAATATCTCTAAATCCCACACAAACATACCCCCCCCCAAAAAAAAGAGCATCCGTACCGGGCGGCACGGGTGCTTCCAACTTTTACACAAAAACTACTTCTTACAATATCGTCACCAACCAACCGCCCGCCACGTCGGCGGAGAGGTTCTGTAATCCGACTCCGAACGTTCAGGATGGCATTTGTAGAAATTTTCGGGCAAAAAATCGCCCTGCAAGTAATGCCTCTCACAAAATCCTAAACATCGTTTCTTTGCCACACGGCGGCAAGTCCCAAAACTGCCCCGTCCCGCAAGCATGACGAAAGCATTCCCCCTCCTCATCGTCCTGTCGCTATCGCTGGCGGCCTGCCGCCGGGAGCCGCTGCCCGCGCCGCATACGGCCGAAGTGAAGCCCTGGCAGGGCCGGCCCGCCCTCTTCCTCGACGGGCAGCCGGAAGCCCCCGTGTTTTATGCCCTCACCGACGTGCCGGGCGGCAGGTGGTCGTGGGAGGAGGTGCCGCAGCACAACCTCCGCAATTTCTGCGGGGCGGGCATCCGCCTGTTCCAACTCGATATTTTCCTCGAACAACTCTGGACGGCCCCCGACACGTTCCGCCTCGATTTGGCGCAGCGGCAAATCCGGGGCGTGCTGGAGGTATGCCCGCAGGCGGCGGTCGTGTTCCGCTTCCACCTCAACCCGCCCGCCTGGTGGCTGGTGCAGCACCCCGCCGAGCAGGTGGCCTATGAGTCCGACACGCTCGCCGAGCCGTTCAAGCCGCTGCACCTCAGCCGCCTCGTGCAGGACGACTCCCGGCTGCCCGTGCGGGCCAGCCTCGCCTCCGAAATATGGCGCACCGACGCCGCCGCAAAGCTCGCCGCCTTCTGCCGGGGCTTCTCCCAAACGCCGGAGGGCCGGGCGCTCATCGGCATCCACGTGGCCAGCGGCGTGTACGGCGAGTGGCACCAGTGGGGCTTCATCGAGCACGAGGCCGACTTCAGTGCGCCCATGCGGGCGTTTTTTTCAAAATGGCTGCGGGAAAAATACGCCACGCCCGAAGCCCTCCGACGAAGCTGGGGCGACCCCCAGGCCACGTTTGAAACCATCCGAATCCCCACGCCGGAGGAGCGAAACATCGCTTCCAGCAGTCTCTTCCGAAATCCCAAATCCGAAATCCGAAATCCGAAATGTGTTGATTATTACCAGTGCCAGCACCAACTCGTGGCCGACGACCTCCTGTTTTTTTGTAAAACGGTCAAGGAAAACTGGCCCCGCCCGGTGCTGACGGGGGCGTTCTATGGCTACTTTTTTTCCATGTTCAACCGCCAGGCGGCGGGCGGGCACCTGGCCTTGCAGCAGGTGCTGGCATCGCCGTACATCGACTACCTCAGCGGCCCGCAGGTGTATTACCCCGACGACGGCTACGACCCCGGCGAACCCTACCGCAGCCGCAGCCTCACCCGCTCGGTGGCGCTGCACGGCAAGCTCTGGCTCGACGAGTACGACCAGCAGCCCCGCCGCACCTTCCCGCTGCTCAACGGGCAGGACAATTCGGAAAACTACCAACGCAACGTGCAGGAAAACATCGCCGCCATCCGGCGCAATATGCTGTCGCCGCTGACGAAGGGCGGTGCGGGCTTGTGGTTCTACGACTTCGGCCCTGGCGGCATGAACCTCCATCGGCAGAACGAGCACGACATCCAGTCCGGCACCATCGGCTACTGGGACCACCCGGATTATTTGAAAAACATCAAGGCGCTGAAAACATTGGCCGACGCGCAACTCCAACGTCTCTGGCAAACCCAGTCCGACGTGCTGCTGGTGTGCGACACCGAGGTTTTTTACCACCTGAAAAGCACCCGTCAGGACTCCTGCCCCATCACCTCGCAGGTGGTGGACTGGCTGCCGTTGGCGCTGCATTACAGCGGCGTGGCCTTCGATGCCGTTCACCTCGACGACCTGGGGCAACTCGATTTTTCGCCCTACAAGGCTGTCATCTTCGCCAACACCTGGCTGCTCGGCGAAGCCGACCGCAAGGCCATCCGGGAGCGGGCCGCACGGGACGACCGCCACTTGTTCTGGATTTATGCGCCAGGTTTCACCGACGGCGAAACCCTCAACCCGGCAGCGGTGAGCGAGATAACCGGCTTGCAATTGGCACCGGTTTTTTATGAAAAAACACCTGTTGCCGTGCCGGTCGCCGGGTTGTCCGGCCTGCCCCGCCAGTCGGCCTGGGGCATCCTCGACCCGCTTTTTTCGGTGAAAGATGCCGCTGCGCAACCTCTCGCCACCTTTGCCCACGACCGCCGGTTGGTCGCTTTTGCCAAAAAGAAAATGGAGGACTACACAGCCATCTACCTGGCGCTGCCCCCCATCGATGCGGCCTGGTGGCGGCACCTGTTGCATGATGCGGGCGTACATATTTTCACCGAAGACGAAGGCGTGGTGTACGCAGGCGGCGGGCTGCTGGTTTTTCACACGAAAACTGGCGGGCAAAAGCGGCTCGTGCTGAAAAACGGAAAGGAAGTGCTGCTGCAAATGCCCGAAGGGGCAGGTACGGTAGTGCTGGATAGCCAGTCGGGCGAGGTTTTGTAGGCGGTTTGAAATGGTTTGAAATCATCGATGACAACCTCGAACCACTCTCAAACAAACTCAAACCACTTCAAACAATTTACAAAGCCGCCAGCGCCCCGTCCAAATCCTCAATCAAATCGGCCACATCCTCCACCCCGACACTGAGGCGGATGAGCGAGTCCGTCAGGCCCACTTTCAGGCGCTCCTCGCGGGGAATGGAAGCGTGGGTCATGGTGGCCGGATGGCCGATGAGCGACTCCACGCCGCCGAGCGACTCGGCGAGGGTGAAGAGTTTCGTGTTGCTCAACACCTTCGTGGCATTTTCAAGGCTGTCCTGTTTCAGGTCGAGGGAGACTATCGCCCCGAAGAGGCGCATTTGCCGCTTCGCAATCTCGTGGCCGGGGTGGTCGGGGAAGCCGGGGTAGTAAATTTTGTTGATTTTCGGGTGGCCTTGCAGGTGGGCGGCTATTTTTTCGGCGTTTTCGCAGGCCCGTTGCACCCGCAGGTGCAGCGTTTTGATGCCACGCAGCACGAGGAAGCAGTCCATCGGGCCAGGCACGGCGCCGCTGGCGTTCTGGATGAAATGGAGCCGCTGCGCAATGTCGGCATCCTTCGCCACCACCGCGCCCAGCACCGTGTCGGAGTGGCCGCCGAGGTACTTCGTGGCCGAATGGACGACGAGGTCGGCACCCAGGTCGAGCGGCGTTTGCAGGTACGGCGAGGCGAAGGTGTTGTCCACGCAGGTGAGGATGCCCCTCGCTTTCGCCATGTCGCAGATGGCCCGGATGTCCACGATGTTGAGCATCGGGTTCGTCGGCGTTTCAATCCACAGCAGTTTCGTTTTCGGGGTGAGGTGTTTT
This sequence comes from Bacteroidota bacterium, assembly GCA_016234735.1. Taxonomy (GTDB): domain Bacteria; phylum Bacteroidota; class Bacteroidia; order Chitinophagales; family Saprospiraceae; genus UBA6168. The sequence goes on from JACRAN010000286.1 coordinate 10,007, forward strand.
TCAAATGTTGCGGCATCGTACATCGGCACGAAGTGGCCCTTCAGCCCGAAGCGCTCGTAGATTTTGGTGATGAGGCGGTAGGAGCCGCCGTAGAGGTCGTTGGTCGCCACGATTTCGTCGCCAGCGCTGAGTAGTTTGAGCACACCGTCCATGGCCGCCAGCCCGCTGCCGAAGCAGATGGCGTCCGCCCCGTTTTCGAGGGCGGCTAAGTTGGCTTCCAGTGCGTGTCGGGTGGGGTTTTGGGTGCGCCCGTACTCGTAGCCCTGGTGGTCGCCGGGGGCTGCCTGGGCGTAGGTGGAGGTCTGGTAGATGGGTGTCATCACGGCCCCGGTGGAGGGGTCTGGCTCGATGCCTGCGTGGATGGTTTTGGTTGCGAATTTCATGTCTGGTCAGGTTGATTTTTTTGATGAAACGAAGGGCGAAGGTAGTGATTGGGAATTGGGAATTAGGTATTGGGAATTTCCTACTCACTAATTCCCAATTCCTAATACCCAGTTCCCAAAAAGGAAAAGGGCAACCGGGATGTACCCGGATTGCCCTTTGCAAAAGCTAAGTCTTGTGATGTGTGATTAGTTCACAGAATCACCCAGTTCTTTGCCAGCTTTGAATTTCACAGAACTCTTGGCTGCAATGGTAATGGATTTGCCGGTTTGCGGGTTGCGACCCTGACGAGCTTCACGCTTGGAGACGGAAAAAGTACCGAAACCAATCAACGTAACTTTGTCTCCTTTGGTGAGGCTTTCGCCAACTGCTTCGAAAACAGTGTTTACTGCTGTAGAAGCCTGGGCTTTGGTAAGGCCAGCGCTTTCAGCTACCTTGTTGATCAAATCTCCTTTGTTCATCTTATAAAAGTTTTAAAAATTAAGGATTTAAAAAGTGGCGCAAAAATATACAAGCATCCCTTTCTACCAACGTTTTAGAAAGAAAAATGCCTGATTTTATTGGCATTTTTGGGTAGTACTCGCTTTTCAGGCGGATATTGCCCAACTTTGCACCCGGATTGTCAAGTTAAAAACGTTTTTTACCTATGAAGAAGTTAACCGTTTCGCTCGTCTTAATGTTTGCTGCATCGCTCCTCATCTTTTCTACCAGCTCCTGCAACCGGGGCACCGGTTGCCCGATGAACGAGACCGCCCACGTCCAGCCCAATAAAAAAGGCAAGTACCCAAAAACAAAAACCAAGTCGGGGCTTTTCCCGAAAGGAATGAAAGCACGTTCAAGGTAACGTGTCCGCTACAGCGGTGTTTCACTTGAAACCAGATTTTTCAAGGGTTTTCAAGGTTTTTTTCCAACAAGGAGGTTGTACTTCCGGCTATTTCGGCGATATGGCGTCCGACAGCCCGTCACCAATCAGGTTAAAGATGGTAACCGCCATAAAAATAGCCCCACCCGGGAAAACCGCCAGCCACCATGCCCCTGGATATTTTCTTGCATCCGATAGCAGCCGTCCCCACGTGGCCCCGTCCGCTCCAACGCCGATACCAAGAAACGACAAGGCTGACTCCATCAAAATCGCAGCGGCCACGCCAAATGCTACCGTGATGAGTACCGGCCCGAGCGCATTCGGCAGCGCATGGCGCAACAGGATGCGGCGGTTGGGAAAGCCCATCGCACGTGCGGCTTCCACGTAGCCGAGGTTGCGGATTTTCAGCAACTCCGCCCGTACGAAGCGGGCAACGCCCGTCCAGCGCAGCAGCCCGATGATGGCCATCACATAAAAAACGGAGCTTTTTTGCAGCACTGCCACTATCGCCAGCAGCAGCAGCAGCCCTGGAATCGCATTCATCACCTCGATGGCACGCATCACGAGGAGGTCGAGCGGCAATGTGATTTTCCGCCCGCCCGGTGCCCATTTTTTTATCAAAAATACAAGCCCGTTGGCCACCAAAAAAACAAGGGCAACGATGGCCATGCTTTTGAAAAGCGCTGCGCTGAAACTTCCCTGCGCCGCTGCCTCCGCCAAAGCAAAACTGCGTACTTGAAAGGCATAAAACCAGGCGAAAAAAAGTGCGGCTACATTCAGCCAAAGCCTTGCGTGGGAGATGCGGAACCCGCCGTCGCCAAAATACCCTGCCAGGGAGCCAAGCAGCAGGCCAATGGCCGTAGCGATGGACATGGAGATGAGGCCGACAAGCAGTGCCACCCGTGTGCCTGATACCATTCCCGCTGCCACGTCCCTGCCGAGTTGGTCGGTGCCGAGCCAGTGTCGGTAGCGGGCCGACTCGACCGTGTGATGCCCGAACGGGCTTCGGTAGTTGCTGTTTTTCGAGTCGATCGTGTTGGAGGAATATGGAATTGGGGGGAAAATGGCTGCTTCGTAGGTGTGTTCGTTCCAGCTTTTCTGAAAAAACCGTGCGTCCCATTTTGCCAGCCCCAGGTCAACGCCGTACTGCCGAAGCACCGGGAAGTAGCGCTGCCCTTCGATTTTGCAGTAGAGCGGCTTTTCGTTGGCGATGAAATCCCCGAACACCGCAACGAAAATCAGCCCGCACAGGATGCGCCACGACCAGAACGCCATGCGGTTCGCCCGGAACCGTTTGCGTACCAGCGAAAACGGGCTTTGCTCCAACTGGCCTCGTTCCGCCTTTTCTGCAAGCTGCTTTTCTTTTATTCGGAAAATGAAATTCATCGTTTTTCGTCCTGTTTCGCCTGCTGATTTCAGGCAGGGTATGACTCTCCGTCGGGTTTGCTTTGGTTACGATCCCCGCATTTCTCTTTGATGATGGCAATTAATTCAAGGTGGGACTTTAGAAGTTGGTCGGATACGCCGTAGAGTTGTTCAAACTGTTCTTTGAGGTGCTGCACGTCCTCTGGCAGTTCGGTGCTGTTTTTCGCTTTCAGGCGGAATAAGCATTGCAATCCTCGGATAGCCTGTTGATAGTCTTCTGCTTCCCGTTCGAAATGCCCCAGTGCATCCATGCTCGAAGGGGGAAGACCGTTCTGATGGTGTTGAGTGGCCTGGTTGTAGGAGGTTTCGAGGTTTAGGTTACTGTGTGTGAGGTCGAAAATGGAGATGTTGAACAGATGGGCAAACTTGACGAGGTTGCAAATTTTTGGCTCGGCGGTGCCGTTTTCGTAGGAGGCGATGTTGCCCCGGTTGAGGCCGATCCTGTCGGCCAGTTCTTCCTGGCTCCACTTCATGCGCCTCCGCAGTGACCGCAGATTTTCGGCGAGACAGAAGCCTGAGTCATTGTTTAAAAAATCCATCATGAGAATGTGCTGCTGTTTTTACGAAGTTCTATTATTTCCTACGCTTTGTAGATAATATTTACAAAAAAAGACGAACAAATACCATTTTTGAATGCTTTTTGTAAACAAGGTTGCCATGCAAAAGTTTAGCCAACCTAAAAAACTGTTAAAGAACTATTAAGAATGTCAAGATTGTGTCTAAATAGAAAAAAGTGTTTGCAAGAAATTTCAACGCAGCGTATTTTTGTAAAAAATAATTACATTTCCACGTCTCAAAAAAAAAATCACCTGAATGGAAAATAATATTCATCACCAGTTGCAAAAAATCAGCCCCTCGCTCCGGGCTTTTTCTCTGAAGTTGACCGGCAGCGAGTCGGATGCTAACGACTTGTATCAGGACACCGCTTTCCGCATCATCTCCAATGCCGACAAATTCCAGCCCGACACCAACTTCAAGGCTTGGGCTGTGACCATCATGCGGAACATTTTCATCAACAACTACCGCAAGAAGGTTCGCCGGGGCACCATCCTCGACCAGACGCCCAACAACTACTACCTCAACTCTGGTGGCCCCGGCATTGAAAACGATGGCGAGATGAACATGGCCTACAAAGAGTTGTTGCGAATGGTGAGCGTCCTGCCCGAAGACTTCAAGCGGCCTTTCTGGATGGCCTACAAAGGCTACAAATATGATGAAATTGCCGAAAAATTGGATGCGCCTCTCGGCACTATCAAAAGCCGCATCTTTTTTGCAAGGAAGAAACTGCAAAAAATGTATGAAGAAGCCTCCAGGGTCAGGGCTTGATAACTCATTGTTCCACGAACAAATAGAAATCACTGAGTGTTAACCGCAATGCCCTGGAACTTTTCAGGGCATTTTTCATTTTCAGGAACAAGCCCCCGGACTTACCCTCCCTCGAAGTTTTGGGTTTTGCTTTTTTTCCAAATCAATCTGCTGAACACCTTCTCACAGTCATGAAAAACTTTTTCAAGGAGAGTTGGCTCATTCCCATCTGTTTCGGCCTCATTTACTTCGTTTGGGGTTCAACTTACTTAGCCAACTGGTACGCGATACAGGACATCCCGCCGCTGCTCATGTCGGGTAGCCGGTTCGCTACCGCCGGAGCCGTCCTGTTTTTTTTGAGCTACCTGTTTGGTGCCTCGAAAATCACCCCTGCGCAATGGAAAAATGCTGCGTTGCTCGGCACCATGTTCCTGGCCATCGGCACCGGTGGCATGGTGTGGGCCGAGCAGTACATCAGTTCCGGCATGGTGGCGCTCATGGCTTCGCTGCAACCCTTGCTGGTGCTGTTGCTCATGTGGCAAATGCATGGTAAACGGCCCAACGTAGCCGGGGTAGCCGGAACCTTCCTCGGCATGGTCGGCATGGCGTTTCTGGTAGGCCAGGACCAGTTCATCGGCGGGGGAAAAACCTTGCTGGGGCTGGGCATCATCTTCATCAGCATTATTTCATGGGGCCTTGCTTCTGTGAAATTGGCAAAAATGGACATGCCTGCCAACAAACTCCAAAGTGCCGCTATCCAAATGTTGGCCGGTGGGGGCGTGTTGCTCATAGTGAGTTTGGTGAGCGGCGAAGCCTTTGATTTTCAATGGATTAACGTGACAGGACGGGGCGGCTGGTCGTGGCTGTACCTGGTGTTTTTAGGCTCCGTCGTTTCCTTCTCTGCCTTCAATTACCTGTTGGTAAAATCCACACCCGACAAGGTCTCCACCGCCAACTACATCAACCCGGTAGTGGCCATGTTCCTCGGTTGGGCGCTGAACAGCGAACTCATCACCGGGCAGTCCCTCATCGCTGCCGTGCTGATGCTCACCGGGGTGGTTTTCATCAAAACCAAAATCCCGTTTTTTGAAAAACGCAGCTTCTTCAAGAAATCCGATTCTTCACTTGAAGTGATGGGTTTCCCGCCCGTTGGTGCCGTGAAAGTGGTGGATATTCAACCGGCTGCGGCTTCGCCCGCCATTGCCCGCATCTGGCACGGCGCCACACCCGCAGGCATGACCGATGAGTACGTGAGCCTGGCAAAATCCAACTGCGTCGCCAACTGCACAGCCACGCCCGGCAACCTCGGCGTCACGTTTTTTCACGAAACCGAAGGCGGTGTGACGCGCCACACTTTTATCTCCTACTGGAAAGACTTCGATGCGGTGAAACGCTTCGCCGGGGAAGATTTTCAGAAAGCAAGGTTCTTCCCAGGCGAGGAGCGGTTTCTGATGGATTTTGACAGGACGGTGGAGCATAAACAGTTTTGAGTTATGGAGTTTTGAGTTAGCGAGTACAACTCAATCACTCGCTAACTCAATCCCTCAACACTTTCTACAGCCCAATCATCCTCCGGTTCAGCGCTTCATCTGCCTCCCCGCCAGCGAAGTCATCGAACGCCCGCTCCGTCACCTTGATGATATGATTTTGGATAAAAGGCGCACCTTCCCTGGCGCCCTGCTCGGCATCCTTGATGCAGCACTCCCATTCCAGCACCGCCCAGCCACCGTAGCCATATTGCGCCAGTTTGCTGAAAATGGTGATGAAATCCACCTGCCCATCGCCCAAGGAACGGAAGCGGCCGGGACGGTCCACCCAGCCCTGGTAGCCTCCATAGACACCGCTTCGCCCCGTCGCATTGAACTCGGCATCCTTCACATGGAACATCTTGATGAACTCGTGGTAGATGTCAATGTACGCCAGATAATCCAACTGTTGGAGCACAAAATGGCTGGGGTCGTAGAGGATGTTCGCCCGTGGGTGGTTGCCCGTGGCCTTGCGGAACAGCTCGAAAGTGACGCCGTCGTGCAAGTCCTCGCCGGGGTGGATTTCATAACAAACATCCACGCCCACTTCGTCAAAAGCGTTGAGGATGGGCAGCCAGCGCTTGGCCAATTCCCGGAAGCCAGTGTCCACGAGGCCCTGCGGGCGCTGCGGCCAGGGGTAAACGGTGTGCCAGAGCAGCGCCCCGCTGAACGTCGCATGGGCGCCGATGCCGAGGTTGCGGCTGGCCTTGGCGGCCCATTTCAGTTGCTGCACGGCCCACTCGGTGCGGGCGGCGGGGTTGTTGCGGCATTCGGCTGGCGCAAACACGTCGAAGCCAAGGTCGTAGGCGGGGTGAACTGCCACGAGCTGGCCTTGCAGGTGCGTGGACAGCTCGGTGATTTGAACGCCGCATGCCTTGACCCGGCCTTTGAGGTCGTCGCAGTAGGCTTGGCTGTTTGCGGCCTTTTCGAGGTCAATCAGGCGGCTGTCCCAAGTTGGGATTTGCACGCCGATGTAGCCGAGGCTGGCTGCCCAGGTGCAGATGCTTTCGAGGGAATTGAAGGGAGCCTTGTCGCCCATGAACTGCGCCAGAAAGATGGCTGGGCCTTTGATGTTTTTCATTGTGTTGTGTTGGTTTAAATGAACGCTGAGGCGCTGAGGAACAATGCCATCTCTGCGTCTCTGTGCTTCTGCGTTCATTAATTTATTTGGCCTTTGGAGAGCGCCAAATTAGGGAATTTTTTTGGGTAAAAACCCAAAATCGGCCCGCCGTTTTCCCTGCCTTTTTCTTGTCAATATTTGCCCTAATCCGCTCCAAAAACAGCTACATTTGCGCGCCCAAAAAAAGCCTTCCAACGCATTTTTTTACCAAAATCAAAACCGCAGCATCATGGTTTTCGACCTCGATTTGATACAAAAGCTTTACACCGAGCTGCCAGATAAACTCAAGAAAGCCCGCAAAAAACTGGGCCGCCCGATGACCCTGGCCGACAAAATCCTCTACTCGCACCTGCACCCCGAATCGCCGCTGAAGGAATACCAGCGGGGCGTTGACTACGTGTCCTTCGCCCCCGACCGAGTGGCCATGCAGGATGCCACGGCGCAGATGGCGCTGCTCCAGTTCGACATGTGCGGCAAGACGAAGACCGCCGTGCCGAGTACCGTCCACTGCGACCACTTGATTTTGGCAAAGGACGGCGCTGCCGTTGACCTCGCCGATTCGCTTGACAAAAACAAGGAGGTGTTCGACTTCCTCGCCAGCATTTCCAACAAATATGGCATCGGTTTCTGGAAGCCGGGCGCTGGCATCATCCACCAGATCGTGCTGGAAAACTACGCCTTCCCCGGTGCGATGATGATTGGCACGGACTCCCACACGCCCAACGCGGGCGGCCTCGGCATGGTGGCCATCGGCGTCGGTGGTGCGGATGCGGTGGACGTGATGGTGGGAATGCCCTGGGAACTGAAAATGCCCAAGCTCATCGGCGTGAAACTCACTGGCAAACTGAGCGGCTGGACCAGTTCCAAGGATGTCATCCTGAAAGTGGCGGGCATCCTGACCGTGAAGGGCGGCACCGGGGCCATCGTCGAATATTTCGGCGACGGCGCCCGCTCGCTCTCCTGCACGGGCAAGGGCACCATCTGCAACATGGGCGCTGAAATAGGCGCAACCACTTCCACATTTGGCTACGACGAGGCGATGGGCCGCTACCTGCGCATCACGGGCCGGGCGGACGTGGCCGCACTTTGCGACGGCATTGCGAAGCACCTCACTGGCGACCCTGAGTGCTACGCCGACCCGGCGAAATACTTCGACCAGGTCATCGAGATTGACCTCTCGACGCTGGAGCCGCATGTGAACGGCCCGTACACGCCGGATTTGGCGTGGCCAATCTCCAAGTTTGCGCAAGCGGTAAAAGACAACGGCTACCCGGCGAAGCTGGAAGTCGGCCTCATTGGCTCCTGCACCAATTCCAGCTACGAAGACCTCGACCGTGCTGCCTCGCTGGCACGTCAGGCGGTTGCGAAGAAGTTGAAGGTGAAATCGGAGTTCACGGTGACGCCCGGCTCGGAGCAGATCCGCTACACCGTCGCCCGTGACGGCCAGTTGGAGGCTTTCGAGAAAATGGGCGGCGTGGTGCTGGCCAATGCCTGCGGCCCCTGCATCGGACAGTGGAAGCGCCACACCAACGACCCGAACCGGAAGAACAGCATCCTCACTTCGTTCAACCGCAATTTTTCAAAAAGGAACGACGGAAACGCCGCCACCCACGCCTTCGTGGCCAGCCCAGAAATTGTCACCGCTTTGGCAATCGCTGGCGACCTCACCTTCAACCCGCTGACCGACTCGCTCATCAACGAAGATGGCCAGGCCGTGTGGCTTGACCCGCCCGTGGGAGTGGAACTGCCGCCACTTGGATTCGACGTGAAGGACGCCGGGTTCCAGGCACCCGCCAAGGATGGCAGCAAGGTGCAAGTGACCGTCAGCCCGACCTCAAAGCGGCTGCAATTGCTGACGCCCTTTGAACCCATCACGACGAAACAGCTTCGCAATATGCGCATCCTCATCAAGGCGAAGGGCAAATGCACGACCGACCACATCTCGATGGCCGGGCCTTGGCTGGAGTTCCGGGGGCACTTGGAGAACATCTCCAACAACTGCCTCATCGGTGCGCTGAACTATTTCAACGAACAGACGAACAGCGTGGCCAACTTCGGCAAGCGGGGCACGAAGGCCAAGTTCATGGCCGTGCCGGACAGTGGCCGGGCGTACAAGGCCGCTGGCGTGGGCACCATCGTGTTTGGCGAGGAGAACTACGGCGAGGGCAGCAGCCGGGAACATGCGGCGATGGAGCCACGGTTCATCGGCGTGAAGGCGGTCATCGTGAAGTCGTTCGCCCGCATCCACGAGACGAACCTGAAAAAGCAGGGGATGTACGCACTGACCTTCGTGGACAATGCTGACTACGACAAAATCCGGCAGGACGACAAGATTGACATCAAAGGGACACTGTCGCCGAGCAAGAACCTGACCATGGTGCTGAACCATGCCGACGGCACGGAGGAGCGCTTCGAGGTGAAGCACACCTACAACAAGCAGCAGATTGCTTGGGTGAAGGCGGGGTCGGCACTCAACAAGATTAGGAAGGATAGGAGCGCTGCGTAACGCACAGGCGCTTGTTGTTTAGCAGAAAATAAGGCTGTATCGGGACGGTGGTTCCGGTACAGCCTTTTTGTTTGCGGTTTGTGGAGGGTGTTTGGCAACAATGAGAACCTACTTTGACACAGCTCATTACTATTGATACCATACGGGCCTCAGCCCTGGAACACTTCAATTTCGTGGGTGTACACGGCGAGGTCGGTGAACTTGCCTTTGAAGCGGGTGGCTTTCACGATATGGTTGTCAATCCAGTGGTAGTTGCCGCCACGGGGTTTGCCAAAGAGGATGGTGTGGAACTTGAAGCCGTGCTTTTGGAGCCAGTCTTCGGTCACTTCCCGGTGGGCTTCGGTGCGGGAGGTGAAGAAGGTGATGATGTGGCCTTCGTCGTACCACTTGTTGCAGATTTTGAGGGCATCGGGGTAGGGCGGCACGATGGCCATGCGCTCCGGTTGCTCGTTGGGCACGTCGTCGCAGACGGTGCCGTCGATGTCGATGAGGAAATTCTTCTGGTCTTCGGGCAGTTTCGGGCTGATGTGCTCGCCCTTTTCGTTGAAAGCCGCTACCAACTGTGGCTCCTTTGCGTTTTGCATATCGAATGGATTGGATGAATGACAGAAAACAGGCACTCTCTGGCCCGGTGTTGAACAGGCCACATGGTGTTTACCGGACGCAAAGTTAGGAGTTCCTCAAATTTTTGCCATTTTGAATTTGGACGAATCCGGCTTCAACGTTTCATCTGCCACCAAATCGCCGCTTTCGCCCTGGCGGAGTACGGTCGTGCGTTTCTCCCTGATTTTTCCCTTGTCGTCGGTCAATGTGTAGAATTGAACGAGGTCGGTGCGGCCATCCTTGTCCACATCTACCAACCAGGCGTCCTGTTGGTTGCACCACCCTTCGTCGCACCAGGCCCAGGCCACCGTTTCGAGGTGCTTCATTTCGCCGTTTTCCACCCGGAACAGGGCGATGTCGCTCGACACGTAGCGCCCCGGTACCCGGCAAATGTAAAAATCGCCGAATTGCCCGACTGCCATCACTTCGCCGCCCGTACCGGACCAGATTTCGTGCATTTCCATGTTGAAAAACTGGTAAAAAGAAGTGTCAATCAGCATACCTGTGTAGGGGTAGTTGCCGGGGTTGTCCACCCGCAGAATGGGGTAGAGATGGGGCATCGCATCGCCTTCGAGCGGCGGAAACAGCGCTGCCAGCTTGCCGACGCCTTCCCGCAGGTCCCTTTCCGCTGCTTTTTCCTTGCTCATCGGGGCGAAGGTTAAGTGCCCGTTTTCACAAATAACCTCCAGCCGGTCTTTCAAAACAGAGTAGGCTTTGGCTTTCGAGAGCAGGGCGAGGTAGGCATTTTCCTGTTCCATTTCATCGCAAAACCGCTTGGTGGCCCCCACCGTACCGACGGTGAGCACCGCCCCAAGGGTGCTGAATTCAGCGAAGTAGCTGTTGCAGGGAGCCGAGCCGGTCAGCTTTTCTTCGGTAAAAACTAAGCTGATTTCCACGCCTTTTTGCGGTGCCACCACTTTGTTGCCCCGCTTTGCGGAAGCCAACACCCAATGTGTGTTTTTCAGTTCGCCACCAACAGGCCGGTGCTGGCAGGAACTGCATCCCAAAACCGCCGCAACGCTGAAAAAATACAGGAACAAGTTTTTCATGGTATTTAAGTTTGAGACGATGGGCGCATCATCTAATCAATTGATATTCAGCACCTCAGTAGTCGTAAATCCAAAATCGTCAATCGTAAATCTTCACTCCTCCTCCTCCCGTCCCCTTCCCATCTGGTTGTCGGCTTCGAGGCGCTGGAACAGGCTTTCCACCCGGTACATTTCGTCGATGGTGTCGTCGATGTAAAACTGGAGTTCTGGCATCCGGCGCATTTGCTTGCCGATACGGTGTGCGAGCGCCTGCTTGAGGTGGTGGTATTTGTCTTCCATTTCGAGGATGACCTCCTGCTTGTTTTCCGTGTTGAAAATGCTGAGGTAGATCTTGGCGGTGCCGAAATCCGGCGTCATTTTCACCGCAGTCACCGTCACGAACGGTTCCGTGCCGTAGATATAACCCCCCTCCTGCTGCAAGAGCAGACTGAAGTGGCGCTTGATCATTTCGGCAACCTGTTTTTGGCGTATTCCGGTCATGTTTTTCTTTTTTTATTGGAAAAGCCGGGCGGATAGTGCGATGCTTTTCGCCCGGCTTCTGGCAGGCAAGTTAGAAATCTTTTTTATTGTAAATCGTTCCCCGGTGGGCAATACTTTGGGCTTTGCTGAAAATACTTCGGGAGATGCGAGACGACGCTATCGATTCAAATCATTCGCCGCCGCCTCGTCCAGCAAAACCAGCCCGTGCGGCAGCGTTTGGAAAATGCTGGCGGGCAACCGCTCCGTCACCTCACCTTCCAGCGCCTGCTGCACGACGGCGGCTTTGCCGCTGCCGGAAGCCATCAGCACGGGCAACCGGGCTTCCCTCAGGTGCTGCAAACCCAGCGTGATGCCGTGCGTCATCTTCGTTTTTTCGGTGAAATATTTTTGCCCGACCGTCACCGTCATCTCATCCAGCACGGAAAGGTGGGCGTACAGGTTCCAGGGCGTTCCCGGCTCGTTGAGGGCGATGTGGCCGTTCAGCCCGATGCCCACCAGCATCAGGTCGAGGCCGCCGAAACGGGCGATGGCAGTGTCCATTTTCCGGCATTCGGCTTCGAGGTCGGCGGCCATGCTGTCGAAGAAAAAAATCTGTTCCCGGTTGATTTTCAGCGGTTTGAGCAGGAATTCTTCCACGAAGTAGCTGCAACTTCCCTCTTGTTCGGGCGGGATTCCCACCCACTCGTCGAGGCCGATGAACCGGCAGCGGTGGAGGTCCACCTCGCCCCGCCCGCTCATTTCCACCAACCGTTTCAAAACCCCCAGCGGCGTGTGGCCGGAGGCGATGCAAATCACGGCTTCCGGCTTTTGCTCCACCAGCGAAGCGATGAGCCAGGCCGCATGGTTCGACAGGGTTTCGTAGTCTTCGAGTACCTCGATATTCATGTTTTTCGTTTTGAAAAATGTCATTTCAGCTTCGCCTCCACCAGCGCCTCCAACTCCTCGTAGCCTGACAGCTCGCCCGACTTCACCGAGCGGCCCCCGGCGTTGTAAATCAGCGTGAACGGAATGGCGCCGTCCCATTCGGTGCTCACCTTGTCGATCCAGGCGTTGTAGTCCATGTCGGCGAGCGCCACGACGTGGTTTTCAAGTTTGTGCTCCCGCACGAACGGGATGAGTTTCCGCTCGATGTCCTTCGGAAAATCGATGCTCACCAGCAGGATTTTCACGGGCTTGCCCTGGTACGCCGGGATGAGTTTTTCAAAAAACGGCAACTCCGCCACGCAGGGCTTGCACCAGGTCGCCCAAAAATTGAGCACGTAGGTCGTGTCGTTCGAGTGCAGCAGGTGCGGCTCGAACTCCCTGAAAGTCAGGTACACCGGGAACGGGATGCTGTCGTTGGTGGTGGTCGCCGAGGTATCGGCGGGCTGCGGTTTGGCTTCTGGCTGTTTTGCGGAGCAACCCAAAATGAACGCAGCAGCCAGCAGTGGAAGGAAAAATTTCATGGTATATTTTTTTTAAAAAGACGCAACGGCTCCAGCGCAGTTGCAATTTTCCGGTCGTTCGACAGCCTCGGCACCTTGTTCTGGCCGCCGAGTTTGCCCTCCGATTTCATGTAGCGGCGGAAAGCGTCCCGTTGCAGGAGCGTGATTTTCAATGGTCGCAGGATGCTGCCCCGGATGAGGTCGGCGTAGTAAATATTTTGCCGAACCATCTCGTTGTCAAGCAGTTGCGCAAAGCGCTCCACATCGTCGGGCAGCCGGTCGAACTCCACCAGCCACTCGTGGTAGGGCAGTCCGCCTTCCGGCGGGGCCACCTGCGGGGCCACCGTGAACTCGACGATGCCGACACCCGCCACCTTCGCTGCCGCCAGCACCGCCGCATCCACCTCCTTGCCGATGACGTGCTCGCCGAAGGCGGAAATGAAATGCTTCACCCGCCCGGTGACGATGAGGCGGTACGGTTTGCGGGACACAAACTCCACCGTGTCGCCGATGTTGTAGCCCCAAAGCCCGGCGTTGTTGTTGATGATGAGGGCATAATTTACCCCCAACTCCACGTCCCGCAGGGCAAGCCGGGTGGGGTTTTCGTTATAAATTTCCGCCACCGGCACGAACTCGAAGAAGATGCCCGAAGCGGCGTTGAGCAACAGCCCCGGCTCGGTCTGGCTGTCCTGGAAAGCGATGAAACCCTCGCTGGCCGGGTAGGTTTCCACGCTGTCGATGCGCTGCCCGACGAGCGCCTCGAGGCTGGCCCGGTACGGCTCGAAGTTCACCCCGCCGTACACGAACATGCTGAAATTCGGGAAAATATCTTTGACAAACCGCCGCCCGCTGCGCTCCAGCAGGCGCTCGTAGTACATCTGCACCCAGGGCGGTATGCCGCTGATGAGGCGCAGGTCCTGCCTGATGGTTTCCGTCACGATGGCCTCCAATTTTTGCTCCCAGTCCTCGATGCAGTTGGTCGGGTAGCTCGGCAACTGGTTGGTGCGCAGCCAGGTCGGCACCTCGTGGTTGACGATGCCGGAGAGCCGCCCGGCGGGTATGCTGCCTGCCGTGTCCAGTTCCGGGCTGCCGGAGAGGAAAATCACTTTGCCGTCGAGCCAGTCGCCCTTGCCCGTGCGGGCGTAGTAGTTGAAGAGCGCATTGCGGGCGGTGCCAAAGTGGTTGGGCATCGAGTCACGGGTGAGCGGGATGTACTTCACGCCGGAGGTGGTGCCGCTGGTTTTGGCGAAATATTTCGGGCGGCCCGGCCACAGCACGTCCCGCTCGCCCTGTTTGATGCGCTCGACCCAGGGGCGCAGCGCTTCGTAGTCGCGCAGCGGCACCTGTGCCCGGAAGGCTTCGTGGCTCTTGATTTTGTCAAAACCATGCGCCTGCCCGAAGGCCGTTCGGCTGCCTTTTTTGATTAAATTTTGGAAAACCTGCGCCTGCGCAGCGGGCGCTTCGGCGCTCCATCGGTCGATGCTGCGGGCAATCCGGTTGGCAAGTGGCTTGAGCAGGCGGGATTTGAAGCGCATGTGCGAGGGTTTGAGGATTTGAGGATTTAAGAGATTGAGGAGTGACTGGGGATTCTCAAACCCTCAAACTCTCAAATCCTCATTTCTCATAGGGGCATTTCAGGTCGCCGAAATAGTAGAAAATACCGATGCCGAGATAAACGTAGGTATCGTTGGTTTTGCTGTTGCCACGCTGGCGGCCCGGCTCGCCGATGGGGGCTTCGATGTTGTTGCGGGTGAAAAAATCGGGGTCGGTCTGGTACAGTTCCAGCGAGCGGTCGATGAATTGGGGTGCCAACTCGCCCCGCAAATCCTGCACATCGTCGGGGTCGGCGTAGGTGGTGCTCACATCGTCTAAGTAGTCGGTGAACAGGCGGCGGGCGCTGATGTCGATGTTCAGGCTCCACTCGTAGTTGAGGTCGATTTTGAAGCCTGCGCCGTACACCCAGCCACCGGCCACCGTGTAGTACTCCTCGCCTTTGAACTGGCCTTCGGTGCCGAGTGGGCGTAGTTCGTACCACGCGCCGTCGAGTTCGGCCTTCGGGTTGAAGTAGCTCACGCCCAGGCCAGCGAAAAGGTAGGGCGTCCAGTTGTAGTCGTTGCTGCCGTGGATGTAGGGCAGGAAGTTGAATTCCATCTGCGCAGCGAGGTCGGCAACCAACGAACGGAAGTGCAGGTTGCGGGCACGTTCGAAGATGTTGGGCGAGTCCTTGTCGAAGGCTTCCACCCGTCCCATATTGGCACTCAGCTTGCCGCACACCCGCTCGTTGAAATTGTAGCGGACGCCAACGCCGCCCGCTGGGCCGAGGCGGTTCAGGCGCATGTTGGTGTTCAGGTCGCCGAAATAGTTGACGGCACCGAGCCAGATGCCCGTTTCGAGGCCCTGCTGTGCCATCGCGTTCAGGGAAAAATAGACGAGCGCAAAAACGGAAATTACTTTTTTTATCACGGTCATGGATTTATTGATACGTGGTTTTGCTTGCGTTTTGAGGCGGCAAAGTTACCATTTAAACGAAAACAACACTTGCTTGGGGAAGCATAACGTATTTCGGGCGGCCCTGTTATCCGAGGCGGCGATTTTGAACAAAATTCAAGGCCGTTTTACTCCTTCAGCAACTCCCTGAGCCGCATCAGGCTCTTCATACTTTCCTCCGATCCGATGGCCCGGCGCAGGTCCTCCCGCTCCCGTTTGGTCAGGTAAAATGAAATGGGCGAGTCCTTCAGTTCGTCGCTGGGCTGGTAGGTGAGGCGCACGATTTCGAGGTTGCCGTGCCCCAGCAGGTCGTAGATGAAGCCGAGGTTGTTGTCGTGCTCAAAGTCTTGCAGGCTCATCACTTTGAAGGCGATTCCGAGCGGGTCGAGTACCGTTTCAAAAATGCCCCGGTTCTTGCTCGACCCGATTTCGTGGGGCCGGTCGAAGGAGCGCACCACCACGACCACCACCCCGCCCGTGTTTTCTTTGATCCAGTCTTTGAAAACGTGGATGAACCGGGTGGCCGATTTCAAACCGAAATTGTCCCGGAACCCCGCATCCAGCACCTCGATGGGCGGGTCGCTCGGCAGATAGACGTTCGGCAGCACGTACGGGTAGGTGGCGTTCATGCGCAGGGCAGTCGTGAAACTCAGGTTTTCAGCGCCTTGCGGCGCAAAAAGGTACCCGAAATCCGACGCATCCACCTGGAGGGCACCCGGCATCTTCACCCCGGCAGGCTCTGCCATCATGTAGCGCACGGGTTGCGAAGAAATGACCATCCGCCTGCCGTCGTTGATGATGGAGGGCGTGATGAACACCATCGGGATGAGCGCTTCCCGTTCCGGTTGGGCGTAGTCACCGATGGTTTTGTCGAGGTGGTGATGGGTGTTTTCGTTCAGCGTTTTTTCAAAAATATAACCCCGGTCTTTTTTGTAGCGCTGCCCGCTCTGCTCGAACGTGGCCCAGGGCAGGAACACATCGTTGGTGACGATAGTGAACGAAATCGGGTTGAGCAGGTCTTTCGAGATGTCTTCGACGTGCCGCTTGTCGTACAAATCGATGGGTTCGCCTTGCTGTTGCAGCAGTGAGAGCTCCCGGAAGTAGGCCGTGCCCATCATGCCACCGGAAGCGCCCGACATGAGCACCGTGTGTTCCAAAAACCGGCCGTCGGTCAGGCTGTCGGCTTGTTGCAGTACCTCCATCGCCCAATTGGCCGCCTTGAGGCCGCCGCCGCTCACACAGAAAAAAACCATTTTTGGCTTCTCGCCGTTTGGCCCGGCAGCTTTTCGCTTCCATTTTTCGAGGATTTGCAAGGTAGTCGCCTTGTCGGCTTCCACCGCCGGTTCGTTGAAGGCGGCTTGCAGGCTGTCGAGGCTGTACGTGGTTGGCGGCACCGAGTAGTTCAGCCCGTAGGCCTTGTTTTTATGGTGAAAAAACTCAAAGCGGGTCATGAAGTTGATGAAAAGCAGCACCAACATCAGCCCAAGGATGCGCCACGCCCCGAACCAGTAGGAAACGGCTCCCGTCACAGCGATGATGGTGCTGCTGAGAAGGAAAACGCTGGCCGCCGTCGGAATCCGGAAGGCCGGGCGGTCGATGAGTGCCCCCAGCAGCACCAGCAGCACCAGCGTGAACAACTGCACACTGAGTGCATTCAGGTGGTTTTGTTGAAAAACTTTCAGCAACAGCGCAGAATCGTAGTGTGCCACGCTGCGCACCAGCCGGGGCCGGAATCGCCCGGTCAGGTAGGTGTCCACCCGCCACTGGTTGCGGTTCAGGTGGATGTCTTCGACGACGGGGTGGGCGGTATTGCCGCCGTTTTTATCCGCTTTTTTCAGTAGGCTGAAAATGTCTTTGTTCGTAAAATTAAAGTACAGCGCCACGGCAAACACCAGCGTGGCGA
>JACRAN010000280.1 GCA_016234735.1 Bacteroidota bacterium
CGTCGGCCAGGTCGTCGCTGATGTCGGAGGCTGCTGTCGTTTCCCCCAGTGGCGCTTCCGTGATGACCAATTTTCCGTGTTTCAGGTAGGATTCAAAAACGCCGCCTTTGTAGCTGTCGAACTGGTTGCGCAGGCTGCTGATGCGGCGTTGAGCGAGGTGGTCGTTGTAGTCCGTCTTGGCACGGGCGCTGGTGTAGCCCTTGATGACGATTTCCACCCGGTCGCCGCTTTCGAGGCGTTTCAGCAGGATTCCGCTGAACAATTGCAGGTGGTCATAGCCTTTTTTCACCTCCTCCTGAAAAAAATCTTCAAGGTTGAGCGAGGCTTCGTCGGCAGCATCTTCGTCTTCGATGGGCTTGGTGTATTGCTCGATGAAGTCCGTTTTGCGCTCAATGTACTTGAAGTACGTGGTCTCGTAGGCTTTTTTCGTCGTCGTCCGGTCGGTGCGTTTGTCGGGTTCGTCGTTGTCGAAATACAAGGCCAGCGGCAGAAAGTCTTCCAATTTTTCAAACGTCGGTGGAGTTGGCTCCACCGGAATCTCCACTACTGGCGGCGGAATGCCGACCGTAGTTTTGGGCGCATCTTCGTAAGTCACCTGAAAAATATCGTAGCAGCAAGCCTTGTTGTCGGGGTCCAGGTAAAACGAGCCGGGGCGGTTCGACGACAGAAAACCCTGCATCCCGGCGGCGTTGAGCGAGTAGTAAATATCGTGGTAGCTCGAGTTCACCGGCTTGCCAACGTTGCGCACTTCTCCCCAGTCGGGCTTGCGGCCCAAGCTGAACACATCGTAGCCGCCAAGCCCCGACCGGCCATCCGAGCTAAAAAAAAGCGTTTGCGAAGCAGTGTGAAAAAACGGCGAAATCTCGTTCTCCGGCGTGTTCACGGCCTCCATGTTTTTCGGTTCCAGGAACTTGTCCTTCTCCAGTTCACAGTACCAGATGTCGAGTTTCCCCCTGCCGCCGGGCCGGTCGGAGGCGAAAAACAACACCTCTTTTTGCGTCACGGAATCAAAACCTACGGTCGGCTGCGTGGCCGTGAAACCCTTGCGGTTGATGATTTCGGGCAGCTTCACCAATTGTTTTTCCCAGCGGCCACGCTTATCTTTTTCCCGGTAAACAATTTCGCAACGGATGTCGGAGGAGGTGACGTACTCGCAGACGGTGAAGTAAATCCGCTGGCCGTCGGTGCTGAAAGCCGTGTGCGCCGTGTGTTTTTCAGCCTCGTTAAAATCACGGGGCATCACCCGGCCCTTCGCCAGATTTTCGGAGGTGAGGATTTTCGTCAACTTGCGCTCCGGCAGGTGGTTGTCTTCTGGAAAATCGAAACGGAACGAGGAGTAGTACATCGTGTTGTCCGCTTCCACCGCCCCGAATTCCGAGAACGGCGTGTTGATTTTTTTGTCCAAATGCTTGACCTGCACCACTTTGTCCGTCGGGGCTTCGGGGTCGGCGAGCGCCCAGCGGCAAGCGTTCAGTTCGTTGTTGGCCCACTGGGTGTAGTAGTCCGGCTGGGTGCTTTTTCCCAAAAAATCCTCGAACACGCCCAGCGCCTCCTGGTATTTTCCGAGGCTTTTTTTCACCTGGCCCAGCCAGAAAAGCGCCAACGGGAAAGCCCCCGCCTCTTTGCTCTCGCCCACTTTCGTGTAGTATTTTTCGGCCTCCTCGTAGGCATTAAACTGGCGGGTAACTTCTGCGTATTTGAACCAGATGCCTACTTCCTCCGGCGCTACGGCCATTGCATCCCGGAAGTGGGCGAAGGCGGCGTTGTAGTCCTTGGCGGCAAATGCCTTGTCGCCCGCCCGCTCGTAGGCACGGGCAGACTGTGCCGAGAGCATGGAAGCAGCGCACAAAACGAGCAGTGGCAGAAGGAAAAATTTCAGGCGGGCAGCGTTGATTTTCATGGTATTGGAAGATTTTCAGCCAAATTATTGAAAATCGGGAAATGTACGAACGAAACCTTCGGATTCCGCTGTCGGGCAGTCGGCAGATGGCTTGGATTTGTAAAAAATCGTCAAATTTCTTCAATCAAATTCGGGTAGTCGGTGATGATGCCGTCCACGCCCCAGCGGCGCAGTTTTTTCATGGCCTGCACGTCGTTCACCGTCCAGGGCACTGCCCGGATGCCCTGCCGGTGCAGTTGTTTCACCGTTTTTTTGCGGAGCAATTTGAAGTCCGGGCTGTAGATATCCGGCTGAAAACCAAGCAGTTGCAGGTTTTTTTCCACGCCGTCTCCGTTCTCCACGAGCAGGGCCAGCGTGAGCGCCGGGTCGAGTTTTTTCACCACCTGCAAGGGCCGCACGTCGAAGGATTGCAGGCAGGACAACCCGCTGATTTTCAGGCGTTTCAGCTCCGCAACGATGAGTTTGGCGAACGCCTCCGGTTTCGGGGTGAAAATGCCATCGCCCAACGGATGGCTCTTGATTTCGATGTTGAAACGGGGCATTGGCCTGCCGTTTTCGGCGCAAAATCTCTGCACCGCCATCACCACGTCTTCGAGCGAGGGCTTGTACGTTTTCATCGGCTGCTGCTGTGGAAAACGGGCGTTCCCACGGCTGCCGCAGTCCCAGTCTTTAATTTCATCGTAAGTTAAGTCCATGATTCTCAGGGACATAGCTTCGGCACTGTCCACCAGAGTGCCATCGGGTTTGGAGCAAATTTTTTCGGACATCCAGGGTTCGTGACTGACGATGAGTTCGTTGTTTTTCGACACGGCGAGGTCGAGTTCGAGGGTGGTCACCGCCGGGAATTCGAGCGCCTTGAGGAATGCCGGGATGGAGTTTTCGGGGAGCAGCCCCCGGCAGCCCCGGTGGCCCTGCCAGTCGAAAGCGGGGCGGTCAGTGTTTTGAGCTTGCATGATGCTGGAGATTGAAAGAAAAATGAGCAATGAGACAGCCGGATGTCGTCGTAAGTTTTTCATTGTCAATGGTTTGAAATAACCCGTCAAAAGTAATGACTGCCGCCCGGCACAAATTTTAAATTATTGGAAAACCCATGCTAATTTTAACGCCTAAAATCCGTTCAAAACAATGAAAATTGCCTCCATCCTGACCCTGTTAGCATTGCCGCTCGTTTTTTTTGCACAATCCGAGGCCATCAAAAACCTCGAAAAAACGACCGCCAAACTCTCCGGCGAGGATTTTTTGAAAAATGCACGGACGCTTTCCGAGTGGCATTTCAACGAAAATTTCTTTGAAAAATCAGCCGAGTGGGCCGAAAAGGGCTTCGATGCCGCCAAAAAATCCGGCCTCTCCGAGCAGGCTGCGCTATTCCTTAACCAACAGGGCACGGCGCTGATGAAAGCACCCAGCCGCCGCAACAACTTCAAATCCAAAGCCTTCAAAAGTTTTGAGGAGAGCAATTCGCTCACCACCGACAAGGCGCTTCGATTGGATAACCTGTTGAAAATGAAGGACTTGGCCCTGACACTCGACAAGCGGAAAGACCTCACAAAAATTTTGAAGGACATCGCTGTGCTGCAAGGCGACAGTCCGGCAAGTACCGGGAGCGACGAGGGCGGGCTGTTCGCCAACCGAAAAAAAGCCATCGAACAGGCGCAGCAGCAGAACCGGCAACTGTCGGCGGCGGTCAACAGCCTCTCGCAGGAAAAAGCCAACCTCGCCGCACAGCAGGAGAACCTTCGCCGGCTCATTGCCCTCAAAGAAACCGCCATTCAGAACATGACTGCCGAACAGATGCGCCAGCAACTGTTGTTTTCGGTACAGGAGCGCATCGTGGACTCGCTGAAGTTCGCCGGGGCAATGGACTCGATGGAGCTTTCGCAAAAGGAAATGGTAGTGGAGCAACAGCAGTCAGAACTGCTGAAAACACAGGCAGAACTTGACCTGCGCAAAAGCCAGCGCAACCTGCTGCTGGCGGTGGTGGGGCTGGCGGTGCTGCTGGGCGGTGGACTTTTTTACCGCTACCATTTCATCAGCAAGCACAACGCCGTGCTTTTGGAGAAAAACAAAATCATCGAAATGGAGCGCAAGCGTTCGGAGGAACTGCTGCTGAACATCCTGCCGAGCGCCATTGCCGAGGAGTTGAAGAAAAACGGCACCGCCGAGGCCCGGCATTACAAAAAAGCGACGGTGCTGTTCACGGATTTCAAAGGGTTCAGCGAGATTGCGAAAAAAGTGACGCCGGAGAAACTCGTTGCCGACCTCGATTTTGCGTTCACCAACTTCGACCGCATCATCGGAAAATTCGGGCTGGAAAAAATCAAAACCATTGGCGATGCGTACATGTGCGCCGGTGGCCTGCCCGATTTGGACGGCACCCACCCCCGCAAGGTGGTGCTGGCAGCGCTGGAAATCCAGCAGTTTTTGACCAACTGGAACGAAGAAAAAAAGCAACGCGGCGAGCCTGCCTTTGAAGCCCGGATCGGCATCCACACGGGGCCACTGGTGGCCGGGGTGGTCGGCTCGAAGAAGTTTGCCTACGACATCTGGGGCGATACCGTGAACGTGGCCGCCCGCATGGAAAGCAGCGGCGAAGTGGGGCTGGTGAACATCTCCGCCAGCACTTTTTCCTTCGTAAAAAACGATTTCAACTGCGAATACCGGGGCAAAGTGGCCGCCAAAAACGTCGGGGAAGTGGAGATGTACTACGTGCGGGAGGTGATGCTGAATTAACGTGGGTGGAATGTAGAATGTAGAATGTTCAATGTAGAATTTTGAAGGAATTGGGCGATGGCCACTTCTACATTTTACATTGAACGTTCTACGTTCTACATTTTCAACCAATCTCATCCGAAAAGCGCCTTCTCCGCCAGGGCGCAGATGATGTGCCCGACGAGGATATGTCCCTCCTGGATGCGGGGGGTATCGTTGGAAGGGATTTTAATTAGAAAATCGCAGATGCTATCCATTTTCCCGCCGTCGGCACCGGTCATGCCCACCACCTTCATCCCCGATTCCTTTGCTTTTTTGATGGCCAGCAAAATGTTGGGCGAGTTGCCGGAGGTGGACAGGGCAAACAGCAGGTCGCCCGGCCTGCCCATCGCTTCCACTGCCCGTGCGTACACATGTTCGAAGCCGAAGTCGTTGCCGACCGCGGTGAGGAACGAGGTGTTGACGTGGAGCGCTTCCGCAAACAACGCCTTGCGGTTGAGGTAAAACCGCCCGGAAAGCTCGGCGGCGAGGTGTTGGGCATCGGCAGCGCTGCCGCCGTTGCCGCAGAACAGGATTTTGCCGTCGTTTTTGAAGGTCTCCACCACCTGCTTCACCACCATCTGCACGTTCAACAGCAGCCGCTCATCCTGCAACATGGCCTGCTTGACGGTAATGTTTTCGAGCAAAATGGACTTGATGGCGGTTTTCATTGGGTGAGTTGTTTTTTCACGTAATCCACCAGGTCGGCCAGCGGGACTTCCTGCTGCACCGAACTGATCCATGCCTGTTTGTCGGTGGTGGTGCTTTCCAGTTCCTTGCCGAGTTTCAGGTTTTTCACAGTGGCAACACCCTTCGCCGCTTCGTCGCCACCGATGAGGACGGCGATGGGACAGTTCTTGTCGTCGGCGTAGGCCATCTGTTTTTTCATTTTTTTGAAACCTTTGGCGTTGCCGCAATACACTTCGGCAGCGATGCCTGCATTGCGGAGCAAACGGGCGATGCGGTAGTATTCGGGCTGCAAATCATCATCAAAATAGGCGATGAAAACCGGCCCCTGCGCCGTCACGGCACCCGGTTTGGCCATGCGCAGCAGTTCCGCCAGTCGGTCAACGCCGATGGAGGCACCGGTGGCGGGCACTTTCAGGCCGAGCAGTTTTTCCACCAAGCCGTCGTAGCGGCCACCGCCGCAGATGGACCCGAACTTGCGTTCCCGGCCTTTCTCGTCCCGGTAAGTCAGCAGCGATTCTACCTCGAACACGGGGCCGGTGTAGTACGCCATGCCCCGCATGAGCGAGGGGTCGAACACGATGCGCTCCTCGTCGAAGCCGAGCGTGGCCCAGAGTTGGTCCATTTTTCGAAGCTCCGCAAGGCCCTCGGCGGCAGTTTCGTTGGCACCGGCGGCCTGCTCGAACTTCTGCAACACTTCCGCACGGGAAGAAACGCCGGTGGCTAATTTCAGGAAAGAAATGATGCTGTTGGTGGTTGCGTCAGCAAGACCAAGCCCCGGTACGGCAGCGCCGGAGGTGTCCACCCTGCCCCTGCCGAGTTCGAGGCGCATGTCGTCCCAGCCGATTTTGTCGAGCTTGTCGATGACCCGCAGCACAGCACCCTCCTGCTCCTCTGTCGCAATGCCGACGGAGAGGAGGAATCCCTTCAACACCTTGCGGTTGTTGACTTTCACGAGGTAAGTGCCCCGTTCCATCCCAATGGCTTCGAGTGCATCTGAGAGTATCATGCAGGCTTCGGCATCGGCGGCCACGTCGGAGGTGCCGACCGTGTCGAAGTCGAGTTGCCAGAACTCCCGTAAGCGGCCTGGCAGCAGTTTCAACTCGTAACGATACACTGGCCCGTACTGGAAGCGGCGGAACAGCGGCGCATTTGATTCCATGATTTGGTTGCGCCGCACATCCTGCCACAGCCGCTCGGAGTACACTCTGGCGAGCGGTGCCGTGAGGTCGTAGCGCAGCGCCAGCGGATGGTATTCCATCACCACTTTGCCGTCGGCATCCCGCATTTCGCTGGCATCTGTCAGCAGCACGGGTTCTTCCTCCGGGTTGCGGAAGTTGTACACGCCTTTGTCCACGGTGTCTTCGTCGGGCATGTACTTGCCGAGGGCATCGGCGTATTCCAGCACGGGGGTGTCCCAATGCTCGAAGCCGTAGGAGCGATAGACCCTGGCCGCCTCCCGGATGATGGTCTGGCGTAGTTCATTCAGGTCGGCATCGATGTCCCGAAAGCCTTTGATTTTGCGAGGGATGTTGCCTCTTTCCATGACTTGAGTGATTGAGGGATTGAGGGATTGAGGGTTTGAGTGCTACTATCCCTCAAGCACTCAGCCTCTCAAATCCTCAAACCCTTGAAATAAAAAAAGCATTACCCGGCTGAAGTAATGCTTTGCTGTCCCCTCGAGTGGGTTCGAACCGCTGACCTCCGGAACCACAATCCGGCGCTCTAACCAACTGAGCTACAAGGGGAAGAAACGATGAAGTATGGTATAAATCATAGTTGCTTTTTAAAGCGGGACAAAGGTAAAAATAGTTCCGGTGGATTGCAAAATGTTTGCGGGGGCAATTTTTCGGGTTACTTCGGGTATCAATACAGCAAAAAACCTTCATGATGTTATTCCATGAAGGCTTTTTTCTAAAAATCATCAACCCCAATATCACCCCTTACTCAACACAATTTTCTTCGTAAACACCTTCCCGTCCTGCGTTACTTGCAGGTAGTAGTTGCCGGGGCCGTTCTGCGAGATGTCCACGCTGTCACTGAATTTGCCGGAGAACGTGCCGAGGTCGTATTCGTAGAGGGTCCTGCCGGAGAGGTTGAACACCCGCACGATGGTGTTGCCGCTGGTGGGCAGGTTGAAGTCGAGGCCGAACGTGCCGGTGGTCGGGTTTGGCGACATTTTCAGGTTTTCGACCGTCAGGTTGCTGGTGGCGGGCATCTGTACACCCTTGCCTTGCAGCGTGCCGGACTCCTCGGAGGTGACGTTTTCCATGGCCACCTTCGCTTCATTGATGTTCATACGGGGAGTGGATGGTGTGGTGGAGTTGGTCGTCCTCGGCTTGATGTTCCAGATTGTTTTTGTGTCGCTGCCGGGCACGGTGTTTATGATGACAATTTCCTTGTCGCCACAGTCGCAGTTGGGGCAGTTTTTGGTTTCAGCGTAGCTGCGGATGACCTTGCTGCCCTTCAGGGTTTTGCCGTCCCGAACGTAGTCCACCGAGATGGTTTCGCCGGGTTTGAGCATTTCGATGGCGGTGGTGATGTCCACCCAATCGACGATTTTGTAGCCGTTGAGGTGCGTGATAACGTCGCCGGGCTGCAAGCCGAGGTCGGCGGCGGTGGAGCCTTTCACCGGCGTGACAGGGACACCGTCGTCCTCATCGGAATCCATGTCCTGCATCACGCCAAAGAATGGGTCTTCACAACTGTTTCGCTCCGTTTTTTTCACTTCCGAAGGCTTGGTAAACGTCAGGTCGGTCGAAGATTTTTTCCCTTTGCGGATGAAATGGACCGTTGCCTTGTCGCCGGGCTTGTATTTTTTCAACACAGCACCGAGGCTTTGATCTTCACCCGCCCGGTATTCATCGATGCCGAAGAGATAGTCGAAGGGTTTGAGGCCCGCTTTGTCCGCTCCGGAGTTGGCCATCACGCCGGTCACGTAGGTGCCGTAGGGGTTGTCGAAGCCCAATTTTTCGGCTTTTTCTTCCGAAATCATCTCGGTGTAAATGCCCATGAACGCCCGGTTGTCGTTCTGGAGCAGGCCATCGAGGTCTAATGCCTCGTCCACGTCCATCAGAGCGCCTTCCACCGCACCTTCCACTTCCTCCCAGTCCACATCGATGTTCCAGTTGCCGGAATCGCCTTCGGGATAGACTTCGGTGTAGGACTTGATGGTGCCTTTGGCCGCCATTTCGTTGCCTTCCCGCTTGAATTTCACCTCGATGGGTTCGCCGGGGTTGGTATTGGAAATGCAGGTGGTCACGTCGTCCCAGTCGAGCACCGGGAAACCATTGATGGCGGTGATGATGTCGCCTTCTTTCAGGCCCATTTCTTCGGCGGTCGATTTTTCGACCACTTCGACGGAGACGCCGTCCATGTCGTCGCCCTCTTCTTCTCCCGACGGGCTGACGCCAAGGAAGGCCCGCTCGTTTTCTTCGCCTTCGTAATCATAGTCTTCACTGTCTGTCAACTTGACCTTCACGTTCATTTTTTCTCCTTTTCGGATAAAATGGAGGGTCACTTCGTTGCCCGGTTCGAAGTCTTCGAGCATGTCGGAGAGGCCCTGGTTGTCGCTGGCCCGCTGCTCGTCAACGCCGTAGATGTAGTCGAACGGCTGGAGCCCGGCCACTTTGGCGGCAGAGTTGGCCATCACCTTCGACACGTAGCTGCCATAGCTGTTTTCAAAGCCCAGTTTTTTGGCTTTTTCCAAGGAGATTTCCATCGTCTCGATGCCGAGGAAAGCCACCTCCGGGCAGTCGGGCAGCACGAAGGTATGGCCGTAGCCATCCACCCGGATGCTGTGGTTGCGGCCCCGGTTGCGTTCCCAGCGGTCGGCAAACTGTCCGGCACGGGTTTCCCAACGGGCAGCAGTGCGCTCGGCCTGCCGCTCGATGTCTTCGCCCCAACGCTCGGCTTTTTCAGCAAAACGGTCTGCTTTTGCTTCCCATCGGTCGCCCTGGGCGGTGAGGGAAGTCGTCATGGCAAGCATGGAAAACAGGAAAAGTATCTTTTTCATAAATATCGTTTTGAGTTTGAAAGATGATTCGTAGCTGACCATAAAATGACATTTTCAAAAACCCGAAGTTGCATGGTCGGCAACTTGTAGTTGCTGGCTGATGTCGGCTTCGTGCGAATGACAAAGGTGGATCCTGGTTTTAATCTACCTACTTTTGCCCGTCAAATACTGGAACTCAAAGGTTCAAACAAGCAAAACAAAAATCGACATGCACCTCACCCTCCTCCCCACCGGCACTTTCAAACTCGACGGCGGTGCCATGTTTGGCATCGTGCCGAAGCGCCTTTGGCAAAAAGCAAACCCTGCCGACGAGAACAACCTCTGCACCTGGGCGCTGCGTTGCCTGCTCATCGAAACCGGCGACCGGAAAATCCTCGTCGATTGCAGCATCGGGAATAAACAGGAGGTGAAATGGCGCTCGTTTTTTGAACCGACGGGAGCAGTGTCTCCCTTGCCCGCTTTGGCGGAGCGGGGCATTTCACCGGAGGAAATCACGGACGTTTTCCTCACGCACCTGCACTTCGACCACTGCGGAGGCGGGGTGCGTTCCGATGAAAACGGGAAGCTGGTGCCCACTTTCCCCAACGCCACCTACTGGTCGAATGAGCAGCAATGGGCTTCGGCCATGAACCCCAACGAGAAGGAAAAAGCCTCGTTTTTGAAGGAAAACTTCGTGCCCCTTCGGGAAGCGGGCCGGGTGCAATTCATTGATGTTCAACGGAATATGCTGGAATGGCTGCCGGGCTTGCAGGTGCAGTACGTGCATGGCCACACCGATGCGATGATGATGCTCCACATCGACACGGCGCATGGGCGCTTCGTGTATTGTGCCGATGCAATGCCGTCGTCCTTCCACCTCAACCTGCCCTGGGTGATGGCCTACGACATCCGCCCGCTGGTGACGCTGGAAGAAAAAGCCTCGCTCCTCGAAAATGCCGTGGAATATGAGTGGCGGCTGATTTTTGAACACGACCCTTCGGCGGCCTGTGCCACACTGACGAAAAGCGAGACTGGGCGTGTGGTGGTGAAGGAAAAGTTCACCGACGCTTTGCCGGGTTTTTGACTTACCCTCACGACAACAATTGGAACACAGATGACACGGATGGGGCGGATTTTTACTGATTCAATTTCATTTTGACTTCAAAAAAAATCCGTTTGTATCAGTCGCATCCGCGTCATCTGTGTTCCAATTGTTGGCAAGCAGGCAAGTCAAGCATGGAAAACAATGAAACAATGAAACCATGAAACCGTGATTCCACTTACCTTTGCGCCCTCAAAACAGCAAATTCCGCAGTTTCCATGCTCACAGCATCCAACATATTCATCAAATACGGCGACCGCACCCTGCTCGACCGCATCAGTTTCACCATTGGTGACAAGGAGCGCATCGGCCTCGTGGGACGCAACGGCGCCGGCAAATCCACCCTGCTCCAAGTCATTGCGGGGAACGTGCGCCCCGACGACGGCAACATCCAGCGGCCCACCGCTTCCACGCTGGGGTTCCTGCACCAGGAGATGAACATTCCGAAGGGAAAAACCGTGATGGAAGAAACCATGACGGCCTTCGACGAAGCCAAATTCGTGGAAAACCGCCTCGCCGAAATCCACGAAGAACTCACGCACCGGACAGACTACGAGAGCGACAGCTACATGAATTTGCTGAACGAAATGTCCGACCTCGACCACCGCTTCCACATCATCGGCGGCACGAACATGGAGGCCGAGGCAGAGAAAATCCTGAAGGGCCTGGGCTTCAAAAACAGCGACTTCCAACGGCTGACGGACGAGTTCAGCGGCGGCTGGCAGATGCGTATCGAATTGGCGAAAATGCTGCTCCAGCGCCCCGATTACCTGCTGCTCGACGAGCCGACCAACCACCTCGACATCGAGAGCATCATCTGGCTGGAGGAGTTTTTGCAGACCTACGAAGGTTCGACCATCGTCATTTCGCACGACAAAACCTTCCTCGACAACGTGACGAAGCGCACCATCGAAATCGAGCTGGGCAAACTCTACGAGTACAAGGCCAACTACTCGAAGTACGTGGAAATGCGGGCCGAACGGCGGGAAAAAATGTCCGCCGCCATGAACAACCAGCAGAAGGTCATCGACCAAATGGAGCGCACCATCAGCCGCTTCATGGCCAAGGCTACCAAGACTTCGCTGGCGCAATCCATGCAGAAAAAGCTCGACAAAATCGACCGCATCGAACTGGAAGACGTGGACACTGCCACGATGAACATCCGCTTCCCGGTGCCGCCCCGCAGCGGGCAGGTGGTGGCGGATGTGAAAAACCTGAGCAAGAGTTACGGCCATCTGAACGTGCTGAACCAGGTGGATTTGCAAATCGAACGGGGCGACCGCATCGCCTTCGTCGGGCAAAACGGGCAGGGGAAAACCACCCTCGCCAAGCTGATTGTCAACCACCTGCAACCCACGTCCGGCGAGGTGAAAATCGGGCACAACGTCCACATCGGCTACTACGCCCAGAACCAGGCCGAGGCGCTCGACCCGAAAATCACGCTACTCGAAACGATGGAACTGCACTCGCCGCCGGAGATGCGCACCCGCCTGCGCAACATCCTCGGCTCCTTCCTGTTCAGCGGCGAAGACCAGGACAAGAAAGTGTCCGTGCTGTCCGGTGGCGAGCGGGCGAGGCTGGCGATGGCCTGCCTGCTGCTGCGCCCCATCAACCTGCTGGTGCTCGACGAGCCGACCAACCACCTCGACATGCTCTCGAAAGAGGTGCTGAAAGTCTCACTGACGGACTTCTCCGGCACCTTGCTCGTCGTCTCCCACGACCGGGATTTCCTCGCCGGGCTGACCGACACGACCGTGGAATTCCGTGACAAAAAACTGCACACCTACCTCGGCGACGTGAACTATTTCCTCGAAAAACGCAAGCTCGACGACATGCGGCAGGTGGAATTGGCCACGAAAAATGCCGTTGCCACGAACGGCCACGCCAAAGAACTCAACCACGAGGAGCGCAAAAACCTGCAACGTGCCGTGACCAATGCCGAAAAAAAAGTGGAGCAATTGGAGGCCAAAATCTCGGACATCGAGAGCCGCATGGCACTGCCCGATTTTTACCAAAAACCCGACAGCCAGAAGGTGCTGAACGAGTACACCAAAGCCAAGGCCGACCTCGAAGCCGCCATGTCGGAGTGGATGGTGGCGCAGGATGCACTGGGGTAACTATGAACGATGAACGGTGAATGATGAACGGTTCAATGAGTTTTCTTTCTGTGCAGTATGTACTTATTGATTTTAAATTCTTCCTGGTACCAAGTACTTACCAATTCCCAACCATTTTTGTCAAAGTAATTTAGTGCTTCCACCATACCCTCAAATTTGATTGCCTCGCCGTTTTTGTCCGTCAGTCCGAGGTTGTCGTGCCTGCCTGACACTTTTTTGACCTGTCCATAGTCTACCTCAATGAAAACTGAAGACGTAAAGCCCCTCTTTGAAAATTCAAGATAAGCACCGGAATTCGTACTGTCGAGTTGTACCCCATCCACAAAGATTTGGGCTTGAAGATGGGTGGCCAAAAAGGATAGAAGAAAGATGGAGATGAAGTTTTTCATAAGCTGGATTTTTGGTGAAAATACATCCATAAACGCTGCCTGCCAACTGGCTTAATATCATTTAACACCTTGATTTTCAGAATTTTCTAAAAACCCTAAGATTGTGTTAAACCAAACCTGTCCAAAATCGTCTTTGAGAAAAATCTCAGCATGAAAATACTCGTACCCGCTTTCCTCCTCCTGCTTTCCTTCGGAAAAACCCACGCCCAATCGCTCTACTTCCCGCCCCTCACGGGCAACACCTGGGAGACGCTTTCGCCCGACTCGCTGGGCTGGTGCCCCGATAAAATCGAAGACCTCTACGACCTGCTCGAAACGAACAATTCCAAGGCATTTTTGCTGCTGAAAGATGGCCGCATCGTGCTCGAAAAATACTTCGGCACCTTCACGCAGGACAGCGCCTGGTACTGGGCCTCGGCAGGCAAGAGCATGACGGCCTGCCTCGTCGGCATTGCGCAGCAGGACGGCCTGCTCGACATCGACGACCGCACCAGCGACTACCTCGGCACCGGCTGGACGGCCTGCCCGCCCGACAAGGAAGACCTCATCACCGTCCGCCACCAACTCACGATGACTACCGGCCTCGACGACGGAGTGCCCGATAACTACTGCACCCTCGACACCTGCCTGCAATACCTCGCCGACGCTGGTACGCGTTGGGCTTACCACAACGCGCCGTACACCCTGCTTGACGGGGTGATTGAAAATGCGACAGGGCAGAATTTCAACCAATATTTTTCACAGAAAAT
This sequence comes from Bacteroidota bacterium, assembly GCA_016234735.1. Taxonomy (GTDB): domain Bacteria; phylum Bacteroidota; class Bacteroidia; order Chitinophagales; family Saprospiraceae; genus UBA6168. The sequence continues at coordinate 13,687 of JACRAN010000280.1, forward strand.
CAGCCAGAAAACCGGCATCAGCGGCATCTGGCTGCCTTCAGGCTACAACAATATTTTGTTCAGCAAAGCCCGCAGCATGGCCCGGTTCGGCATTTTGATTCAAAATGGCGGCACCTGGAACACCACGCCCGTGCTCACCGACCCCGATTACGTTCAGCAAATGCTGAACACTTCACAGGGCCTCAACCAATCCTACGGCTACCTCTGGTGGCTGAACGGCAAGCCCTCGTTCATGCTGCCCGGCCTGCAAATCGTGTTCCCGCTGTCGCTCTTCCCCGCCGCCCCGCCCGACGTGGTGGCGGCACTCGGCAAAAACGGCCAGTACGTCAACGTCTCCCCCTCCACCGGGCTGGTGATGGTGCGGATGGGCAATGCGCCCGGCTCCGACAGCGAGGTGCCCGCTGCCTTCGCCAACGATATTTGGTTGAAAATCAACGACTTGGCTTGTGAACCGAGTGGAACTTTCACTCAAAAAAATGAAATGGAGCCACTCGTCCTCTACCCGAACCCAGTGGGCGATTTGGTTCAAATTGATGGGCCGGAATCCAATGCGGATTTTACCGTCGAGGTTTTTGACGGGCTTGGCAGGTGTATTTTTTCAGGGGAAAATTACCGGCAGTTGGAAGTCAGTGGGTACGGTAGCGGGCTGCACCATGTCGTCGTACAGCAAGTCGGGAGAAAGTGGATTGGCCGATTTTTTGTCAAATAAATGAGACAGGATAGGACACGGATTTAACGGATGGGACACGGATTTGAATTGATTTTTTATAAAAACAAAACCGTTCAAATCCGTGTCCCATCCGTTAAATCCGTGTCCTATCAAGCCCAATTTTACCGAGTAAACAACAACTCCCGGTACTTCGTCAGCGGCCAGAGTTCGTCGTCCACCATCAGTTCCAGCTTGTCGCAGTGGTAGCGGATTTTGTCGAAGTACGGCTTGACCTTGTTGCAGTAAGCGTCGGCTTTTTTGTCTGCATGGTCAATCACATTGGCTTTTTTACGCTCCTCAATCATCGCATCCACGTCGGAAATGATGGAGCCGATATGCCCGGAAATGGATTTCACCAGGTCGATTTGTTGCGCAGCGTATTTCGTGTAGTCCTTCTCGAAGATTTCCTTCAATCCCCGCACGTTTGCAATCAACGTGTTCTGGTAGGCAATCGCCGTCGGGATGACGTGGTTGGTGGCGATGTCGCCGAGGATGCGGCCTTCGATTTGCACCCGCTTGATGTACTCCTCCAGTTCGATTTCGTAGCGGGCCTCGATTTCCACCTTGTTCATCACAGCATGGGCGGCGTACAAATCAATCGCCTGTTTCGACACCTGCACTTTCAGGGCTTCGGGCGTGGTTTTGAAGTTGTTGAGGCCCCGCTTTTTGGCCTCCTCCACCCAGTCGTCGCTGTAACCGTCGCCCTCGAAGCGGATTTTCTTCGATGCCTTCACGTACTCCCGCAGCACATTGAAAATGGCGTCGTCCTTCTTCATTTTTTTCTTCTCAATCAGGGCATCCACCTCGGCCTTGAACTCCCGCAACTGTTGCGCAACGATGGTGCTGAGTACCATCATCGGCTTGGCGCAGTTGGCCGAGGAACCCACCGCCCGGAACTCGAACTTGTTGCCCGTGAAGGCAAACGGCGAGGTGCGGTTGCGGTCGGTATTGTCGAGCAAAATCTCAGGAATTTTGCCCACCACGTTCAGTTTCAATTCCGTTTTTTCCTCCGGCGAAAGATTGCCGTCCGTCACCCGCTCCAGTTCGTCCAGCACGGCCGTCAGTTGCTGGCCGATGAACACGGAGATGATGGCCGGGGGCGCTTCGTTGGCACCGAGGCGGTGGTCGTTGTTGGCGGAAGCGATGGAGGCCCGCAGCAGGTCGGCGTAGTCGTGTACCGCTTTGATGGTGCTGATGAAAAACGAGAGGAACATCAGGTTGCTCTTCGGCGTCTTGCCGGGACTGAGCAGGTTCACGCCCGTGTCGGTGCCCATCGACCAGTTGTTGTGCTTGCCGGAGCCGTTGATGCCTGCGAACGGCTTCTCGTGCAGCAGCACCTTCAAATTGTGTCGGGCCGCCACCTTGCTCATCACGTCCATCAGCAGGGAGTTGTGGTCAACGGCGAGGTTGGCCTCCTCGTACAGCGGCGCAATTTCAAACTGGTTGGGCGCCACCTCGTTGTGCCTGGTTTTCACGGGGATGGACAGCGAGATGCACTCGATTTCAAGCTCCCGCATGAACGCAAGCGCCCGGTCGGGAATGGAGCCGAAGTAGTGGTCTTCCAACTGCTGGCCTTTGGCAGCCTCGTGGCCCAGCAGCAACCGGCCTGCCATCTGCAAGTCCGGCCTCGATGCCGCCAGCGCCGAATCGACGAGGAAATACTCCTGCTCCCAGCCCAGCGTGCAGATGACTTTGTTCACGTTTTTGTCAAAATAACGAGCCACCTCCGTCGCCGCCTGGTCGATGGATTGCAGCGCCCGCAGCAGTGGCGTCTTGTTGTCGAGCGCCTCGCCGGTGTACGACACGAACACCGTCGGGATGCACAGCGTGGTGCCCATCACGAAGGCCGGGCTGGTGGGGTCCCAGGCGGTGTAGCCACGTGCCTCAAAAGTGTTGCGGATGCCGCCGCTGGGGAAGCTCGAAGCGTCTGGCTCCTGCTGCACCAACTGCCCCCCGTCGAACTTGTCGATGGCCGCCCCGTCGCCGACCGGCTCGAAGAAGGCATCGTGCTTCTCGGCCGTAGTGCCTGTCAGCGGCTGGAACCAGTGGGTGTAGTGCGTAGCGCCTTTTGAAATCGCCCATGCCTTCATGCCCGATGCGACCTGGTCTGCCACCTTCCGGTCAATCTTTTTGCCATGCGTGATGGCATCCACCACGGCGTTGTATGCCTCCTTCGGCATGTAGTGCTTGGCCGTGCTGGTGGTGAAAACATTGGAAGCGTACAACTCCGATCGCCGCAGGCTCGGTTCGGTGACGGCGACAGGTTTGCGGTTCAGGGTTTCCTGGAGTGCTTGAAAACGGATGGTTGCCATGATGAAATTTATTTTGGTTTAAAAAATAGGGGCAAAGGTAGGAGCGAAATCATTTTCTCAAAGCATCGGCATCAAAAAAGAGGGGGTGTGTGGAAAAAAAGTGCATTTTTTGCCCAAGTAGGGTGAAAAAATTATGGAGTGCCTGAATTTCTTGCAAAAAAAAAACGACCGGGTAGCTTGATGTTGCCCGGTCGCTTCCTGCTTTGTGGTTCCTCAATTTTACCGGGTAAACTTAAACAGCCGATAAGAAGCAGTGACCGTAAAAGTCTCCGTTTTTAATCGGTCTGAAAGGCGAAGCTTGTGGTGGTACCTGACAGCCAAGCCTAAACGGTTTCGGGCCAATTGAATACCACCTACGAAGGCAATATTGTTATTGAAAATAGTTTCCTCAAACAAATCGCCTTCATAGTTCACGACACCTGAAAAATCATCCTTGAAATAATGGCTGGTTTTAAACACATGGTTAAAACTGCTACCCGCTTGCAGGTTTAGGTTGAACTTTTTAGTAAAGAAAGTATAACCTACCAAGTTGTTCATCATCAAAGAGGTTTGGGCTATGTGGTAGTCATGTACTTCGTAAATCACACCAGAATTTAAAAGAAATTCCTTTTTCCCGGTCATCTCAAAACGACTGGCGAGTAATTCGTTGTAAATGGAAATATGCTTTTTAGTGCCTGGCACGGGCAAATTAATCCCAAGTCCACCATGCCAGCCCAGTGGGTTGTCCCATTTTGCCTCCCTCAAAAACATCAAGGGATAAACGTTTCCCCGGCTATCATCGAGGGTCGTCAAATGAGTCCCGGCAGCAAGCATGACCTCAACGGGCAATTTTTCCGGCTGCCAGACATAATCCGGCGTTATGTTTTCACATTCATGGTACAATTCCAATACGGCCATGAGGTTTTGCCTTGTCAACTTGCCATCGAGCAGCTTGAGGTGGGCTTTGTTGCATGAAATAATAAGGGGGTCAAGATAAATCTTGTAATAAGGCACCACCTCAATAGTCATTTTGCCTTTTTTCTCTTTTAAATATAGCTTTTTGAAAAGTTCAATAGGTTCCTTTCCTTTTTCCTCAATGAAGTAATGCCATTTATCACTGTTGTCCCGATAAGAGAAAAGATTGTACTTCCCCTGGTAGAGGAGGAGCAGCCAAGCAGTGTCTAGCATAAATACAGGTCCTTTGTCCTTGGTAAGCAAATCTGACTTCTGTGGTGATACCTCCAGGTTGACTACCCTGCGAAGATAGCGCTCTTGTGAGCCATCCTGTTGTGTGATGGAAATAGCTTGCAGGTCATTTATTCCATAGTTGGCCAAGGTTCTGTCATCTTGCCCAAATTTTATTTTTTCAAGCGGCTTCCACCATCCTCCATAATCAATTTTGCCGTGGAGCGTTACACCATCGTTGGTCGTTATGCTGGCGTTCAGGAGTGTTTTTTGTGAAAGCAGGGTATTGGCGCAAAGCACTGCCAATATTTGCAAGAAGAACCGCAGGAAGTAAAGTTTCATAAAACTGTGGTTTAGATTGGAAGGTTCAAGTGAGTTTCAGAATGGGGCAGTCACAGACTACACACTTGCAAAGATAGTTTTTAAAGGTAAAAACAAATCCGCTGGTTCCGGTAAAAAAATCCGCTGGTTCTTCCCGATAGCTATCGGGGCCAGACCGGACACCACTATCAGCACACGTCTTTGACGTGCGTATGCCGCACTACAACGGCTTCACAATTCTCCTGATAGCTATCGGGAGCCTCCAATGGCCGCCATTGACCGGAGAGCCTGTGCCGACAGGTCGGCATCGAGACGAGCGGAAAGTTTTCAAACTATAAGTCGGAACCAGCAAGCATTCATCGCCCCACCACAAGTTTTCTGACCACCTGGTGCCCGGACAGCCTGATTTCCACCAGGAATACACCAGCAGGGGCATCCCCCACGAACAATTCCCCACTAACTGCTGCCGGTTGAAACTGTTCCTCCATCAGCACAACCC
>JACRAN010000275.1 GCA_016234735.1 Bacteroidota bacterium
CCCCGACTCCAAACTGCCCACTGTCGAACTGCAAACTGAGCAGGGCAAAGGTAGAAAAATTAGGTGGGCAGCCGAGTAGGGCGGCGAGCTTTGGGGCGATTCTTTTTCCACATTTCAAAACCGCAAACCTTACCAAAATGTTAAGGTAGTGCCCGCTAAAACAGGTTATGACATCGAAAACGGTATCTTCACCGCTATCAAATTTTTTGAACTTAATTTTAAAATCAAAATCTAATCAGATGAGAAAGGTATTCCTGACACTCGCAACCTTCGTAGCAGTTGGCTTTTTCAGCATGGCCACTGCCCAAATCAAAACGCCGCAACCCAGCCCAGGCTGCAAGGTGACGCAAACGGTGGGCCTCACCGACATCACCGTTGAGTACAGCCGCCCAAGCGTGAAGGGCCGTACCGTCTTCGGTGGCCTGGTTCCCTTCGGTGAAATGTGGCGCACAGGTGCCAACAAAAACACCATCGTAACCTTCAGCGCACCCGTGAAAATCGCAGGCAAAGACCTGAAGGCTGGCTCCTACTCGCTCTACACGGTGCCGAACCAGTCGGACTGGGACATCATTTTTTACACCGACACCGAAAACTGGGGGCTTCCCGAAAAATGGGACGCTGCCAAAGAAGCCGTTCGCTTCAAAGCAAAACCGGAGGCCGTGGGTTTCACCATCGAATCGTTCATGATCGACCTCGGCGACCTGAAAAACGATGGCTTGACAATGGGCATTGGCTGGGAGAAAACCTGGGTGTCGTTCAGCATCCAACTGACCACCGACGAGGTCGTTTCGGCTTCCATCCAAAAAGTGATGAACGGCCCCTCTGCCGATGACTACTACGCTGCCGGCCGCTACTACTTCGAGGCTGGCAAAGACATGAAACAAGCCTACGACTGGCTCCACAAGTCCAATGAAATGGACGCCAAATTCTGGAAACTCCGCCAGGAGGCACTCGTGCTTGCCGCCATGGGCAAATATTCCGATGCTATTGCCACCGCCGAAAAATCGAAATCGATGGCGGTCGAAGCCGGTAACAAGGATTACGAGCGCATGAACACGGAGTCCATTGCCGAGTGGAAAATGAAAAAATAACGGTTAACGGTGGACGATAGACGGTGGACGGAGAAATAGAAAAACCGTCAACCGTCTATCGTCTGCCGTCAACCGTTTTTAAACCTCTCCTCCAATTCTTCCAGGTCAAAAGTCAGGAAACAATTGCGCCCGATCGGGCTTTTGAAAGGCATGGCACAAGCGAAAAGCTGGTCGATGAGTTCCTGCATTTCAAGGACAGTGAGGGAGGTGCCCCGTTTGGTGGCGGCACTTCGGGCCATCGAGCGGGCGAGGTTTTCCCGCATGTCGAGGCTGAGTTCGATGTTGTTTTTGTATTGGTCGAGCAGCGTTTCGATGAGTTTCACCTCGTTTTGCCCGGCGCTGAGGTCGGCGGGTATCCCGTGAATGATGAAGGTATCCTTGCCAAACTCCTGAATGTCGAAGCCCAACAGGTTGATGGTCGGTAAAATATCCTGAAAAATGGCGGCATCCGCCGTTGGCAGGTGGATGGTTTTCGGGAAAAGTTCTTTTTGCGTTAAAACCTGCCGGTTATCAAGTATTTCCAGGTAGCGCTCGTAGAGAATACGCTCGTGCGCCGCCTGCTGGTCGATGAGCAGGAAGCCCGACTTGATGTGGCTGACGATGAAAGAAGACTGGATTTGGTAAGGCTCCTTCTGGTTTTTGGAAAACGAATTGCCCGAATCGTCCATTTCGCCGGGCGCTGACCAGTTACTTTCAATCGTGATGGCTCCCCCTTCATCGGCCATTTCCGAACTTTCCGCTTCTTCCATTTCGCCTAAGCCCTCAAAAAGTTGTTGCCAGTTCCGCAGGTTCGATTCGTCACGGGAGTTGGAGTTGGCCCGGCTATCAAAACTTTCCACCGTTTCTCCCCCCGCCTGCCTGCCTGTCTGCGACATTTCCTTTTCAAAATCCGCTTGCGAGGAGATGCTGAACGGCAGCCCGAAATTTTGCGAAGCCGAAAAACTCGTCTCCTGCTCGAAGTCCAATTCCGGCATGATGCTGTACTGCCCCAACGCATGGCGCACCGCCACCCGCAGGTAGTTGTACACCAGCCGCTCGTCGTCGAACTTGATTTCCTGCTTCGTCGGATGCACGTTGATGTCTATCCTCGAAGGGTCCATTTCCATAAAAATCACGTAAAACGGGAAAGTTTCCTTCGGCAAAAGTTCCTCGTAGGCCGTCATCACGGCGTGGTGCAGGTAGCCGGTTTTGATGAAGCGGTGGTTGACAAAAAACAGTTGCTCGCCCCTCGTTTTCCTGGCAAATTCAGGTTTCCCGATGAAACCGCTAATGCTCATCACGTCGGTTTCCTCCTTCACCGGCACTAATTTCGGGTTGAAATTAGTGCCAAAAATGCCCACGATCCGCTGGCGCAAATTGGCCGCAGGCAGGTGGAAAACTTCGGTGCCGTTGTTGTGCAGCGAGAAAAAAACATCTTCGTTCGCCAGGGCAATCCGCTGGAACTCGTCAAGGATATGCCGCATTTCTATTGGGTTGGATTTCAGGAAATTGCGGCGGGCAGGCACGTTGAAGAAAAGGTTTTTGACCGAAATATTCGTCCCGGTGGTGCATTGGCAAGGCTCCTGGGCGGTCAGTTTCGAGGCTTCGATGGCGATGCGGGTGCCGAGTTCGTTTTTGTGGAGGCGGGTTCGCATTTCCACCTGCGCCACTGCGGCGATGGAGGCCATCGCCTCGCCCCGGAACCCCATCGTTCGGATGGCGAACAGGTCTTTCGCCTCCCTGATTTTGGAGGTGGCGTGGCGCTCGAAGCTCATCCGGGCATCGGTCTCCGACATGCCGCAGCCGTTGTCAATGACTTGGATCAGCGCCTTTCCCGCATCTTTCACCACCAGTTTGACACTCGTGGCACCGGCATCGACGGCGTTCTCCATCAATTCCTTCACAACAGAGGCTGGCCGCTGCACGACTTCGCCTGCGGCAATTTGATTGGCAATAGAATCCGGCAGCAGCTGAATGATGTCAGCCATTTCTTTTGGGTCTTCTTTTAGTCAAAAAAGATGTGCTATGCGGGGCAAATATATTTCAATCACCCACAATGCGAGTAGTATCAAAATCATAATAATCAGCAGGAGCCTCCTATTGGATTGCCTCACCATCCGCTTTCTTCTGAATGCCTGGTCGGAGGTGTAATAATTTTTTTGCAAGAACCCCTGCCTGATTCGGTTTTTCACCATCTCCGGGTCACCACTCGTCAACCCCTGCACTTTTTTTATCCGCTCTTGGAATTCTTCTTTTTTCTCATCGTAAAACCGGGGACGATAGGTGAAGCCCACCGGTTTAAGTGGTTTGTAAAAACTAAAAAGTCCCATGTGTACTGGTTTTTATGCTGGCTGCACTGCGGCAATCCAGCAAACTGTCATAAACAACGTCAGCAGCTTTTTGCCAACTGGAGCGCTGACGTTGAAGCCTGCCGTTTGTCACTAATTTTTGGCAAAGATGCTCGTCCTGCCAAAGTCGGCGCATAGCTTCCGCAATTTCCGGCACCGAAGTCGGGTCCACGAGCAGGGCTGCATCCCCTGCCACTTCCGGCAACGAAGATACGTTAGATGTGATTACCGGCACTTCGCAATGCATCGCCTCCAGCACCGGCACCCCAAACCCCTCGAACAGCGAAACATAAGTGCAGGCGAAAGTGGCACCCATCAAACAGGCCGCATCGTCGTCGTTTACATAACCCAAAAACCGGATGTCCGGTTGATGTTTTGCCGCCCGAAAAGCGTCACGCACCTCGCCGGCCTGCCATGCAAACCGGCCTGCGATGAGCAGTTGGTGGGGCGCTCCTGTCGTGGTTTTGAATTGGTCGAATGCAGCGATGAGCCGGTGTACGTTTTTCCTCGGATGCACCGCGCCGATGTAGTAGAAATAGGGCTTTCCTTCGGTAAATTTATCCCTAACTGCCTGTTTTTCAGGCGTTTCCAAAGGTTGAAAAATCTCCCGGCAGCCATTGCAGGCTACTGAAATTTTATCGGGCGGAACGTCGTACTGCGCCACGATATCATTTTTAGTGAACTCGCTCACTGTCACAATTCCGTTCGCTCTTCGGTTGAATTTCGGTGCAAAAAAACGGTAGTATTTTCTTTGAAAAAATGGCAACTGCTCCGGGAAATGCACATGGGCAAGGTCGTGCGTGACGAGGACGGTTTTCACCTCCGTGCGCAGCGACAGAAAGTTGTCAGGGGAGAGAAAAACATCGGCCCTATACTTTTTCAAGGCCCTCGCCACCGACCATTCAAACCACCAGATGAACAAAAACGGGTGCCGGGCAGGCGGAAAAAGCACAATGGGGGTGACATTTTTTCCAAAAACAAAATCCGGGTCGAAGGGTCGGTCAAAGAAAAAAACGAACTCATGTTCCGGGTGTTGCGTCACCAACCGCCGAAGGACTTCATGGGCAAACAGGCCAATGCCTTCCAGTCTGTTTTTTAGCAAAAAGCGTGTGTTGACGGCTATCCGCATGGAAAAATCAGACTACTTTTTTTTGAACAGCCCGACTACAAACAGCAGCACGATGGCCCCGACTGCAGATGTCAGGATGGTGCTGATGGTGCCGCTCCCCAGCGAAACGCCGAGCTTGCCAAACAGCCAATACCCGATGAAACTGCCGACGATGCCGATGATGATGTTGCCAATAATCCCGAAACCGTAGCCCCGGAACAGTTGCCCGGCCAGCCAGCCGGAAACGGCTCCAACGATGAGTGTGTACAGTAAATTCATAGTTGAAAGATTTGAGTTGGTTTGAAAAATTTGCGAAAACTAATCAATTTCTTGTGTTTTTTGCAGCATTGAATTTTCACCATGCAAATCATCCGCAAATATTTCCCTGACCTCAGCGACGAGCAGCAACGGCATTTTGAGGCGCTCGAAGAGCTGTATCAAGATTGGAACGCCAAGGTGAACCTCATTTCCCGTCAGGATATTGGCAACCTGTACGAGCGCCACGTGTTGCACTCGCTGGCCATTGCGAAGGTGTTGAAATTCAACGATGGGGCTGACATTCTGGACATTGGCACTGGCGGAGGGTTTCCTGGTGTACCGTTGGCGATTCTCATGCCCAATGCCCGCTTCCACCTCATCGACGGCACCCTGAAAAAAATCAATGTCGTGCAGGATGTCATTCAGTCTTTGGGGTTGAAAAATGCGAAAGCACAGCAGGTTCGGGTCGAGGAACTGAAAAATGTGAGGTACGATTTTGTGGTGACGAGGGCGGTGGCTGAAATCAACCAGTTGCGGCTTTGGTCGCAGCGCCTGCTCAAAACAAAGGAATCGCATCCGATGCCCAATGGCCTCATTGCCCTCAAAGGCGGGAACATCCGGGCAGAAATGAAAGCCCTGCCCAAAGGAGAGTACACCGAAACCTACCCCATCTCCGGTTTTTTCGAGGAGGAATATTTCAAAGAAAAGTACGTGGTGTACTTGCAGGGCTGACGGGTGCCGTCAAAAAAAAATGGCCGGACGTAGTTGAAACGCCCGGCCAAAGTTTTGCTTGAGATACCAATGATTAATCTTCGTCGAAGCCATCGTCGTCGCCGGAAGTGGTGGCGGAAATTTTGACTTGGCTCGAGGCTATTTTTTCTTTGATTTTCATCTCGATTTCCTTTGTCACTTCCGGGTTGTCGAGCAGGAACTGCTTCGCTGAATCCCGGCCCTGTGCAATTTTCGCACCGTCGTAGCTGTACCAGGCACCGCTCTTCACGATGATGCCAAAGTCAACGCCCATGTCCACTACTTCACCGGCTTTGGAGATGCCCTGACCGAACATGATGTCGAATTCGGCGGTGCGGAAAGGTGGTGCCACTTTGTTTTTCACCACTTTTACCTTCACGTGGTTGCCCACCACATTGCCTTCCTTGTCCTTGATGGCCTGTCCGTTGCGGCGGATGTCGAGGCGAATGGAAGCGTAAAATTTGAGGGCGTTACCGCCGGTTGTCGTTTCAGGGTTGCCGAACATCACACCGATTTTTTCCCGCAATTGGTTGATGAAAACGCAGGTGCAACCTGTGCGGCCAATAGCTCCCGTCAGTTTCCGCATGGCCTGCGACATGAGGCGGGCCTGAAGGCCCATCTTGGAATCGCCCATTTCACCTTCAATCTCACTGCGGGGCACGAGTGCCGCCACCGAGTCGATGACGATGATGTCAATGGCACCGGAACGGATGAGGTTCTCTGTGATTTCGAGCGCCTGTTCGCCGTTGTCGGGCTGCGAAATGAGCAGGTTGTCGATGTCCACGCCCAATCCCTCGGCATAGCTGCGGTCGAACGCATGCTCCGCATCCACGAAAGCAGCGATGCCCCCCGCTTTTTGACATTCGGCAATGGCATGGATGGCGAGGGTGGTTTTACCGGAAGACTCCGGGCCGTAAATTTCAATGATGCGGCCCCTCGGGAACCCCCCAACTCCCAATGCGATGTCCAACCCGAGGGAGCCGGACGAAATAGTCTCCACATCGAGTACTTGTTTATCTCCAAGCCGCATGACCGTGCCCTTGCCATAAGTTTTGTCAATCCGGTCGATGGCGAGATTCAGCGCTTTTAACTTCGATTCTTTGTCCTGAAACATGTATCCTGGTTTGAATTTTATAAAAATTGTTTTAAAAATAATGCAAATTTAAAACAATTGTTTATTGAAACAAATTTTTTTTGAAAAAGAAAACAAAAAATTATTTGAAGGGAGTGCGACGACAGCCCGTTCGCACGGTTAAAACCGTTCACTTCCAGTAAGTTTAGTGCAGGAAAGCGGCACGAAAGGTAGGCTTTATGGTGGAAATTGGGAAATTGGAAATTGAGAAACTTTCCAACTGCTTGTCCGGTAGGGCACCCAACAGAAAAGCCCTTCAGTCGGAGGGGGCCGAAGGGCTTTCTGCATGTTGCCACAGTAGTTTAGTGCATCGGATTCAGTGCAGTCTGCTCACTGTAGCTCAGTATGTTTTGGAGGGCCGTTGGCCTGGGGCTGAATTTCGCTTTGGGTATTTTGAGGTAACTGCCGTACAGTTCCTCATATTCTTCCCGCAGCAGGGGGTCTTCATTCAGGGCCTCGCAGATGCCGACGTTTTCGGTAGCGGAGGTTTCTTTGTAGATGAAGCGAACCAAGTCAAGTTGTGTATAGTATTGTTCCATTCAAATGAGATTGGTTAGTTAAAAGTGTTGTCAAAATTGAACAGCTATTTAACTATCCGCCACTTTTGATTATTGTTTTTGAAGAAAAAATTTGTAAAAAAACCACCCGATCGGGCTTCCCAGCAAGCATTGTTGCGTTTTCAAACCACTGAATTTTTTTCGACCAATTCCTCGTAGAGTTTTTTTGCGCGGGAAACCGTGTCCCGGAGGTTGAAGTTGGTTTCGATATGCGCCGTGGCCGCCTGCCCAAATGCGCTGCACCTCTCCCGGTCGTGGTAAAGTTGCAGGATGGCGGCGGCAATGGCGGCGGGATTTTTCGGAGGCACCACCAGCCCGTTTTTTTCATGGACGACCAACTCTCGGTTGCCGGGGATGGCCGTGATGACCGGCGTAACGCCGAGCGACATGGCCTCGATGACGGCCTTCGTGTTGGCTTCGGCTTTGACGGAAGCCAATACGAGCACATTGGATGCAGCAACGATGTTCAGCACGTCCGTCCTGTAGCCAGTCAGGTGGATTTTGTCACGATTAGGGCTGCCGTCCAGCAACGACCGACATGGTCCGGCGTCCATGTTTTTACCCACCAAAATCAAATGCACCGGAAATTCCATCGGCAGGTACCAAGTAGCTTCCAGCAAGTAACGGATGCCTTTCACCGGCCGGTTGTTGGCCACACAAACCACTCGGAAAGCCTTCGCCGGTATGTCTGGCCACTCCTCTTGGCCGAGTGGTTCTATGCCCTCGTACCAAGCCAGGTCGTGTCCTTTGCAAATAATCACGGCCTTGTTTTTATTGAAGAAAAGCTGCCGTTGAAGCTGTTCTGCTGTTGCGGTGGCAGCGCACATCACGCAATCCACTCGCGGGTGCAGGTACTTGAAATAGGCCGAGGGGTCGTACCAGTGGACGTTGCCGGTGTAGCCTCGGTACAGCACCACCTTCACCGGCAGCCCCTTCGCCGCCCGGATGCCGTTGATGATGGCCTGGCTGTTGAACAAGTGCAGGATGTCGTGCCGCCCGGCGGTGAGTTCTGCCCGGATTCGTTGTACTTCGGTGCGTTCGAACTTCTTTTGCGGGTGAAAATCGATGACCCGGATGCCCGCCTCCCTGAATTTTTCGGCGTAAACCGCATTGCCGAACGTCATGATTTCTACCTCAACGCCCTCCTTTTTCAGCCCGATGAAAAGCTCCGCCTCCGGTCGTACAGAATTTGTCTCCCGGTAATTGCTGATGACTAAAACTTTGATGGACATGGTTTAAGGAAAAAGTAAAAAGGTTAAAGTAAAAAGTGGCGGTCAGCGGAATCCGAAGGTTGCACCCGCCAATTCGTAATCTCCTGATTGTCTGGTTTTTCTGGTGAAATTAAAAATCAAAAACCGCCGAGTTGCCGCCGCTCCTGTCCGAAATCCAAAAACGGAAATGCGGCCTCCAGTTGCTCGACGGCTTCCAGTTGCTTTTTTACAAAAACCTGATGCTCCGTGGATTGTGGATGAAAAGGACGGTGTTCCAGGGCCGCTCTGAGTTGCTCGATCCTGCGGCAAAGCCCACTTGTTTTCTCCTCCAAAAAAGCCCCCTCGAAGTATTGCCAGATGTAGTCCGTTGCCAACTGGTTGGGATGGCTCAGGTCGGCATCGTAGAAGCGGTAGTCACGGAGGTCGTCGAGCAGGATTTCGTAGGCCGGGAAGTAGTGGACGAACGGGAGCCGCCGGCAAATTTCGTCCAGTGCCAGCAGCAGGGCGGCCTTGCTCCGCTGGTTCTCCACCAGTCCGTCCCGCAGGTGGCGGACGGGACTGACAGTGGCGATGATTTCGAGCGCGGGCAGGTTCGCCTTCAGTTTTTCAAAAACGCCAACCAACGAACCCACCACCTCCGCCACAGGGAGCCGCCCCCGCTCGAACGCCTCACCGGGTACTTTGTGACAGTTGGCAACGATTTCCCCTGATTTTTTTAAAATGAAAACATGCGCCGTGCCGAGCGTGACCACGAGGCGGTTGCAGGTGGTCAAAAAATCCTTAGCCCTTGAAAATGAGCGGTTTATGCCTTCCAGTGCCGCTGTTTTGTCGGGATGTGAAAACCGCCCGTGGTGGTCGAAACTGTGCCAAAGCCCTTGGTTTTCAAACAAATCCGCTTCGCTGAACGGCCCGCCGGACGCGAGGCGCTCCAACGACTGCCCGATGGAAACCGGGTTGAAAACAATGCCGTTCGGATTGGTCAGGACGGGGAATTTCAGCCGCTCCAGCCGACCGCCGATCTGCTCCGCAAAGCAGGAGCCGATACACAGCACCCGGTCGGTGTGCGACACGGACACGCTGCTCCGAA
>JACRAN010000281.1 GCA_016234735.1 Bacteroidota bacterium
CCCACCAGTCCATGATGTCGAAGCGCTCGAACCAGTGGCGAAGTTCCTGCTTGGTTTGTGCAGCCGTGAGGCCCTTCAGCCGGGCCAGGTAGGTCAGTTGCTCCCCGACTTTCATTTTTTTGTACAGGCCCCGCTCCTCCGGCATATAGCCGATTTGCTCCGGGTGGCGGCTGTTGAGCGGCTGGCCGTCGAGCCAGATGTGGCCGCTGTCGGCCTTCGTGATGGAGGTGATGATGCGGATGAGGGAGGTTTTTCCGGCCCCGTTCGGCCCCAACATCCCGAAGACCACGCCCTTCGGAATGTCGAACGTCACGTGGTCAACGGCGGTGAAGTTGCCGTAAGTTTTGACCACGTTTTCAAGTCGCAGGATGTCCATTTTTTTTCGCTGTGCGTTTTTGATTGCGGCGGGCAAGGTAGGGTTTTCGGTAAAACAAGGGGTCAGGTTATTCTATCGGGGGGCGGTTTTTTTAGATGAAAAAATAGCCCTGTCAGTTAAGCGCAATCACGAAGAACCAAGCCCCACCTCCTCCCACAGCCCCGCATCCAGCCCCGGCGCTATGGCCGCTGCCTCCTCGTACCCCAGCCCGTACAGCTTGAACACCAGCACGTCCACCGCCGCTTCCAGCGCCGCCGTGTCATGCCCCGCTTTTTTGCCGCCGAGGATGTTGTCCACCAGCGCCGTTATCTGCTCCTCCGCTGCTTCGCTGGCGGCGGCGATGGGGAGGAGTTCAATTTTGTATTTAAACCACCGATTTGTTCCCATGCCGGATGTGGTTGAAATTTCATTGAAATACCATTCCCCGACTTTTGAATTGAATATCGCCAGAAGGAATTTCAATTTTTTACCTACCATGAAAAACATGGTATTGTTCATAAAATAGCCCTGTTCGTCATAAGTGAATTTTGGTTCGTCTGAGATTTCACCCCACATTATTTTCGGCAACTCAAAAGCAAACCCATAATCACAATTTCGCAGGTTTGTCCAGTGGTCTCCTTGGTCTTCCCTGTTTCGCATTTCGGCTTCATATTTTTCAAAATGCGGCACCAAATCAGGGTAATCTTCTGCAACAATCACCCGGTTGAACCGCTTGCTGTTTTTGGAGCGAGGCTCTTCCCGAAAAACTTTGAACTCCTGCCCGCCTTTTTTGAAGTAGGTTTCATTGTCTTTTTTATACACCGAATATTTTTGCTCCTCTTTTGAAAACAGGTAGCCGTTGGAGGTGAAAAGCAGCCAATGTTGCTGGTCGTGGATGCCATATTTTTCTATATCCCGTCCTCGTAAAATGGGCTTGATTAATTTACTGTCATTGATTGGAAGCTTTTTTAGGTCGTCGTCAGAAAGAATAAATGCTTTATTAAAACCCGTTTTTATCCCAAAATTAATCGTCACGTCCCAGTCCTTCAGCCGCTTCCATTCCCCTTCCAGTTTCGCCTTCAGCGCCACCGTTTTCGCATCCCCGATATGCCAGGCCTCCCCGCTCAGGCCGGAAACGGTCGTCCCTTTTTCGTCGAGGTAGGCGGCGAGGGGCTGCCCTGGCAGGTAGTCCTTGCCCAGCGCCACCGCCCGCAGGTGGTCGTGGAAATCGCCTTTTTGCGCCAGCAGGATATTGGTCTCCACGATGGCGGCCTTGAAGATTTGGGTGTCCTCGAAATTGAGCAGCGCCAGCGGGTCGGCCTGGGTGGTGAAGTGGTGGCGGAGAGGCTCGCCGTACTGCGTTTTCAGCCAGGAGTTGGAGGTGATGAACGCCAGCACGCCGCCGGGGCGCAGTATTCGCAGGGCTTTTTCGTAAAACAGGCAGTAGAGGTCGGCGGTCTTGGCGAAGGTGTCGAAGCCCTCGGCTTCGAGGGCGGCCTTGGCGGCGGCGGGCAGCTTTTGGATTTGGACGTAGGGCGGGTTGCCGATGGCGATGTCGAAGCCGCCCTGCTCGAACACGGGCTTGAAGTACAGGTGCCAGAGGAAGAAATTGCGCTCGTCCTTGCAGTATTCCTCGTGCAGTTGCGAGCGGCTGGCTTCGAGCCGGTCCAGCCCGCCGATGAGCTGGTCCACCTGCTGCTGCGCCTTGCGGTAGGCGGCGGAGGTGGCGGCTTTTTCGAGCTGCGCCCCTTGCAGCCCCTGCACCAGCTTGTCCCGGTTGGCTTTTGCCTGTTCGATGTGGATGAAAAACTCGTTGGCCTTGCCTTCGAGGCTTTTGTCGAGGTGGTGCAGCACTTTTTCGTCAATCTTCTTTTTGCAGCGTGATTTTTTGGCGGGGTCGTCGGCGTCGAAATACTGGCGCTCCAGGTCTTCGAGGGTTTCCTCGCCCTCGAAGTTGATGGCGATTTGCGGGGCGAGGAAGAGGTCGCCCTGCCCGATGAGGCGGATGCCCATGCGCTCGTCCGCCACGATTTTGTCGAGGGGGATGCCGTTGTAGCTTTCGAGCAGGCTGTTTCCCTGCATGATTTTGTAGTCGAGGTTGGGCAGTGGCTGCGGCTGGTCTTCGTCCACCACGAGGGAGAGCCAGAAGCGCAGGCGGGCGATGTCCACGGCGCCCCGGTCAATGTCCACGCCGTAGATGGAGTGCTGGATGATTTGCTGCTTGGTCTTGGCGGGGTTGAGGGTGGCGTCGAGCAGCAGTTTCAGGTCAAAAATCTCGTGCAACATGCCCATCGGGAAAGCGCCGGAGCCGATGGCGGGGTCGCAGATTTTCACGGCGTCGAGCAGGGCTTCGAGGCGCTCGCCGTTGGTGCTGCCGCTGCGCAGCCGGAGCAGCCAGCCCCGGTCGTCGAGGGTTTTCTGGCGCACGAGCTCCTCCATGAAGCCGGGCGGGGCATCGGGGGTTTGCGTTTTCAGGTATTGCAGCAGGCTCTCCCGGCACATGTAGTGTACGACCTCCTTGGGGGTGTAGTAGGCGCCCTTGTCCTTGTTGTCTTCCAGCAGGTTCTCGAAGATATGGCCCAGCATTTCGGGGTCAATGCCGACCTCATGCTCGTCGCCCCGGTTTTCGTCAATGGTGAAATTGTACTGGTTGAAAAACTGGAAGAGGTCGGCGAATTTTTCCGGCGGGAAGTCCACGCCGTTGCCTTTGGGGAAGTCGTTGTCGTACAGCCCGCCGTTGAGGTAGGGCACTTTCACCTTGCCCCAGGGCGCCTCGAAGCGGTCGGCGGGTCGGCGGGTGTTCAGGGTTTGGTAAAACAGCCGTTCGAGGATTTGGCTGTGGAAATGCTGGGGTTGCGGGGCTTCGAGGAACAGCCGCTGGAGGAAGTTGGCGTCGCCGCCCGACCAGTCGCCTTCGGCGCTGTCGGCGGGCACGCCCATCCAGCCTTTTTTTTGGACAAAATGGAGGAAAACGAGGCGTCCCAGCATTTTCTTCACGAAGTCCCGGATGGCTTTTTCCTTGCGCAAACGGGTAGGCTCATCTTCCCCGCCCGTCAGCCCGAACACGGTTTTCCGAGGGTCGGCGGCGGCGTAGAGGTAGGCGCAAAAGCCCTCGTAGCGCTTTTTGTATTCGTCAAAAAACTCCTTGGAAAGCTTGGCGACGGAGAAGGCATCGAAGATGTCTTGCAGTGTTTTCGGGCTTTCCTGCAATTTCAGCAAGCGCCCGATGGCGGTGCGGAAGGTCTCGTGCGGCGAGCCGCAGAGGTAGGTGTAGCGTTTGGGGGCGGTCTCCACTTTTTGCAGCAGCCCGGTCTGGGTGTCCCATTCCTCGTATTTGGTGATGAAGGAAAACCGCCATTCCCGCTCGTCCTTGCTGTGAAAAACCGCAAACGCCCCGTCCTGGAAATAGGGGACTATTTCCTTGGCGACGAGATTCCTCAGCCCCACCCGGTTCTTCGCAATCCTCGTGTTCTGCACCTCTGCCTCGAAGAGGGCGATGGTTTTGCCGTCGGCGAGTTGCAGGTCGCCAATGCGGAAGAGGTTGGTGGTTCGGTATTCGGCGGCTTTGGTGGAGAGGAGCACTTCCACTGGGTTTTCGTCGAAAGTGACTTTTGCGCCATTGTCGTGAAAGACGCCGAGCAGGAGGGCTTTCCAGTTGTCCCGTTGGTAGCGGGCGGTGAGGAGGGTTTGGAGGTCGGTTTTGTTCATTGATGAATGGGTGGTGGTTTGTTATTCCTCAAAATATATCCGCTCCACCTCTGCCCTCAGTTCCGCTTCATTGGGCAAATAGACCTGATACTTGGAGATGAACAACTGGGAAGTGATGCCGTGCAGGGCGTAGCTGATTAAGATATCATCCTTTTCACGTGCCAGTACGATGCCGATGGGAGGGTTGTCGCCCGTTGTATTTTCTTCCTTTTCAAAATAGCCCAGGTACATGTTCATCTGCCCGACGTCTGCATAAGCGGCTTCTTCCGTTTTCAGGTCAATCAATACGAAGCATTTCAAGATGCGGTGGTAGAACACCAGGTCCACATAATGGTGCCGGTTGCCGAGGGTGATGCGGTATTGCCTTCCGATGAAAGCGAAACCTTTGCCCAGTTCGAGCAGGAAATGTTGTAAGTGCTCAATCAGGCGTTTTTCCAGTTCGGTTTCGCTGAGGTGGTACGGTTCCGGGATTTTCAGGAATTCGAGGATGTAGGGTTCCCGGATGAGGTCGGCGGGTTTTTCAACCACCTGACCTTCTTTTGCCAATTGAAGAATGCCAGCTTTGTCTTTGGAGAGGGCAAGCCGAAGGAAGAGGGCAGATTTCTTTTGGCGTTTTAGTTCTCTGACCGACCAGCGTTCACGGATTGTTTGTTTTTCGTAAAAACTCCTTTCCAATTCGTCTTCAATGGCCAATAACTCGCAGTAATGCGACCAGTTCAATTGGTCAGACAGTGTCTGACCAATTGGATAATTCATGTAAAGTTTGCGAATATAAATGAGGTTGCTTCTGCTAAAGCCTTTACCATAAGCCTTCGACAGGTCGTTCGATAATCTGTCCAGCAGGTAGGAGCCATATTCGGCTTTTTCGCTACCATGTTGCTCGTATTCCACGATATGCCTACCGATTTCCCAATAGGTTTTTAGCAGTATAGAATTGACAGTCTGGTAGGCTGCCTGCCGTCCGTGGTTCAGCAAATCGCCTACCCTGTTTATCAATTCCTGATAGGTTTGGTCGCTATGGTTTGGTTGTAATTTCATTGGTATCAAATAAAACTCTCCGAAATAATAATATTCGGTTCATCCGCCTTGACATTCAAATCACCAGCAATTTCCTCCTGCTCTGCACGGGGTTCGAGCAGCGGATAGGTTTTCAGTATTTCGATGATTTTGTCGGCAATCACCGCTGGCTTGAGCTTCGACTTTTCGGCATTTTTTCGCAATTGATTCAGTTCCCTCGGCAGCTTTTGAAAGATGGCATTCTTGATGGCGACCTGCGCCTGGTGGATGAGTTGCAGATCGTCTTCGCTCCAGGCGGTGAGCCGGGTGAAGGCATCGAGGTAGGACAAGGCGTTTTTTTCGTTGGGCCCGAATTTGGAGGCTTGTTTTTCGGCTGCCCGCTCGCCCACCTGCAAGTTCTTGAACAGCTTTTTGGCGGCATTCACCTGCTCGTGGTGGCCCTCTGGCAGCGGCAAACCTTTTTCATCAGCGGTTGCCCGAAAACAGCGCACGGTATCGAGGAAGGAAATTTCTTCCACGTTCTTTTTTTCATCCACCCGGAAGAAGGCATCCCGGCGGCTGTTTTTGAGGAAAACGATGGTGTCGCCCACCCCCCCTGCCCCCCCTGAAGGGGGGGTTGCCCGGCCACAGCGGGAACGCAGGGGCATTTTTTCGATTTTGCGGAACCAGTCCCGGTTGTTTTCCTTGAAAGCCCGCAGTTCGAGCAGCAGGCGCAGGCTCTCGTCCCGCTCGTCGTCCTCCACTTTTTCAAACAAGCCGAAGGTACCGAACTCTTCTTCGCTGCTGTAAATCTGGCTGTCTTCGCCCAGGGCGGAGTGGAAAGCCTGTAGCTTGAGCAGGGCTTTTTTGTGCAACTCGATTTCGTTTTCGGTCTGCTCGGTCGGGTAAAAATTGTAGATATGGATTTTCTCTGCCGTGGTGCCAATGCGGTTGACCCTGCCGATGCGCTGCATGAGGCGGGTGGAGTTCCAGGGGATGTCGTAGTTCAGGATGGTGTCGGAGCGGTGCAGGTTGACGCCCTCCGCCAGCACTTCGGTGGTGATGATGATGTCGAAGTCGTCCCGGCGCTTTTCGA
>JACRAN010000282.1 GCA_016234735.1 Bacteroidota bacterium
ACATCAGCAGCCAGAAGTACCACCCGCCCATTTCAATCCAAAAACTGGAAGCGAAGGTCAGCACGAGGGACGCACTGGCAGCAATGGCAACGTGTCTTCCGAATTTTTTGCGCTGTGCGGCCCAGTTGAATTCTTTGTAGCGTAAAAACTGCGCCGCACCCGTGAGCAGGCCAATGAAAACGGCTATCCAGAGCTGGTATTTGTTGTGGTGCGCCACCTGATCGTGGATGGTGTAGCCTTCAAAGCCCGGCTTAAAAATTTCCACAAGTTTGTTCACCACCGGCAGCGAGGTGGATGCCGTGATGATTGCGGCTGAAAAAAACAGCACCAGCGAGCCAATGAACATCCAGAACTCCTTCGAGGGCAGCGTTTCTTCCTCTTTTGGGCCAGGGATTTCTTTGTTCCGCCTGGCCATCAGCACCGCACTCACAATTAAAAAAGTGAAAATGAACAGCAACAACTGCGACTCCAGTCCCATTTCCGTGAAGGCATGGACGGAGGTGTCGCCCAAAATCCCGCTCCGGGTGAGGAAGGTCGAGTACAAAACCAGGAGGAAGCTGATGAGGTAAAAAAAGTAGGCGCTTTTGATGGAGTACCCCGTGTTGCGGGCAACGAGGTGCGTGTGGATGCCTGCCACCAGGGTAATCCAGGGGACGAGCGACATGTTTTCCACGGGGTCCCAGGCCCAGTAGCCGCCAAAACTGAGCGCCTCGTATGCCCAGGCCCCACCCATCAGGATGCCGGTTCCCAAAATGGCCCCGCAGAACAGTGCCCAGGGCAACGCCGGGCGCAACCATTCCTTGTGTTCCCTCGTCCACAGGCCTGCGATGGCAAACGCAAACGGCACCACCGTCGAGGCAAAGCCGAGGAACAGCGTCGGTGGGTGGATGGTCATCCAGTAGTTTTGGAGCAGCGGGTTGAGGCCGTTTCCTTTGATGAGTTTGACGTATTCGGCATTGTTGAACAGGGGCAGGTCCATCGTGTCCCGCAGCAGCAGGAGCGGGTTGCTGCCGATTTTGAATTCGTCGGAGAAGTAAATCCCCAGGATCATGGTGAAAATGAAAGCCTGCACCAATGAAATCACCGATAGTACCGGGGACTCCCACTTCTTCGCCCGAACCAGCAGGATGCCGCCCAGCACCGCATGCCAGAACATCCAAAGCAGGAAGCTGCCTTCCTGTCCTTCCCAAAATGCCGAAAAAATGTACTGGAACGGCAGGTTTTCCGACACGTGCTGCCACACGTACTGGTACTCGAAGCGCTTGCTGACCATCGCTGCGAAAATGGTCCCCATGATGGCAAACACGCTCAGGCCATGCAAGATGAAGCCTGTGCGGCCAATGTTCCGCCAGGAAGTGAAGGTCGGTTGGTTCCTGTTTTGCGTAGCGAAAAAATAGCCCACTGCGCCCAGCAAGCTCATCACAAATCCGAAAACAAGGGAAAAATGGCCGATTTGCTTGTAGAGCAAATGCTCGCCGAGGTATTGAATTTCTTGCATTGTCGAGGTTTGAGGGTTTGAGGGATTGGGCGTTTGAGGGGCAATTCAAATGATAGGCATGAAGTCAAAGCATCGTGTCTCGTTCATCGTTTATCGTTCATCATTCACCACTCTCAGCCCTTCTCCGATTTGATGTAAACTTCTTCGTCCTTGTACTTCGACGGGCATTTCAGCAGCACATCGCTGGCGTAAAAATCTTCGCCCTTCATCTTGCCGGTCACAACGATTTGCTCCGACATTTCGAAGTCCTTCGGCTTGGCGGCACGTAGCACCACTTTTCGCTCCTCTCCCTTGTCGTCCCGGATGACAAAGCTGAAGTAATTGGGGTCTTTCGCAGGGTCGTAGTGCATCTCCTTGTCCTTTGCCAGATGCCCGGCGATTTTCACCTCTTTGCCCGACGTACGAGCTACCTCGAAGTTGGAGTAGGTGCTGATTTCGTTGGAAGCATTCGTCAGCAGGGCGATGGCAACGGCAATCATGACGACGGCGACGATATAAATTTTCTTCATGGCACAACAAATTTTAGCAAAAGTAGCACGGCTGGCTATCTATTCAAAGCTATGCTTGTCAAACAAGTGTCAAGCCGCAAGGTTTCGGGCAAGTACCGGGCAAGTTCTGCCCTGATTTTCAATAAAATTATAACCGAACCGTCTATTTTCTTTGATTTATCGGCAGGAAGTCTTTTTTTTCGCATTATTTCCCCGGGCTGGTTTGGCATGGCCAAAGTTGCCCGGGCTTCACCAATTAAAAAAAGTTGAAATCATGGAAACCTTAGACCATTTCGAGGATGACTACATCCCAACGCAGGACGAAAAAACAATGGCCCTTCTCTCGCACATTCTCACCCTGGTGGCCGGTTTTATCGCCCCGCTGGTGATTTACTTAGTCAAAAAAGACGAGTCGGCCTACGTGAAAAAACACGCGATGGAGTCGTTGAATTTTCAAATTACGGTGGCCATCTACCTTTTTGCTTCCTTTATTTTGATGTTGGTGGTCATTGGCTTTTTTTTGATGATTGCGGTCGGCATTGCTGCCTTCGTATTGGTAATCCTGGCCACCATCAAAGCCAACGAGGGTAAATTTTTTAAATACCCGTTTACGATTCGGTTGATAAAATAAGGGAATGCCCGCCGGACATCACTGGCGTCGGATGCTGTACCTGATGGCTGAAACCGGACTCCGCATACCATCAGCCATCAGGTTTTCTTTGGTGGGGGTTGAAATATTGGATTTATGCGAGGTTGGGCAAATGAAACAAGGTGCATTTCGGGCGGAGTCCAGCACCAGCTATCTATCGCAGCACGGTTATATCTCCGCTCAGATTCACCACCCGGCCGTCTATGGTTTCTACTGTAGCCATCCACACCAGGACGCCCGTTTGAATCAATTTTCCACGAAAAGTGCCGTCCCACGTGCTTGGGACATTGGGTGCCAAGTCTTTTTGTTCGAAAAGTTTGTTGCCCCAGCGGTCGAACAATTGCAACGACCGTATCCGTTCAACCTCCGGCCCTCCAAAAATGATAAAGTCTGAATTCGGCCCGCCACTGCCCGGACGAAGGGCATTGGGTACATATACCCGTACGCCTTGGTCCACCTGCACCGTTATCGAAGCACTGGTCGAGCAGCCATTTTCGTCGAATGCAGTCAGCGTGTAGGCAGCCGTTTCCGGGGCGGAAATGAAGGTGGCCGGGCAACTTGGGCAATGCACGCCACTCGATGGCGACCATTCGGCGGTTACAATCTGAAAATTCGTTTGCGGGTTCGCCCAAATACGGTCGCCTAAATGTACAAGGAGCGGCCCTTGCCCCAAATCGAGGTAAAGCTCGTTGGCTTCGGCAATTTCGAGTGTCTGGCTTGTCATACAACCCAATGGGTTGTACGCCAACAGCGAATAAATACCGGCAGACAGGTCTTCCCATTGAAGTGGATTGCCGATGTAGAATTGGTCGCTCAGGTTTTCCAATACCAGCTTGACGGGCAAAAAATCAGAGAAGACCGTATCCACCTCGATGCGTCCATTCGTTTCACCAAAACAAAGTACGTCCTGAACCGAAGCCTCGAAGTCAAGGCCCGCAAAACCAACGCTGGTGATGACCAAACTATCGCAGCCGAACTGGTTGGACAATACCAAGCTGTCCATGCCCACTAAATTGGGGTCACACGAAAGAGCCGTCAAAAACGTCTGATTAGACGGCGCAAGCGTGGTCGTGGTGATGACGAGGCTGTCGCAGCCCGCAACGCTGGTCAGCAATACGGTGTCCACCCCGACTGCCGCAGGGTCGCAGTTTTGCACGAAAAGCGGCGTGATGGAAATGGCGCTGGCGTCGAACGACGTGTTGGTGATGACCAAACTGTCGCAGCCGAACTGGTTGGTCAGCAGCACGGTGTCAGTGCCCAGGAAAGCGGGGTTGCAGGAAAAGTCCGTCAAAAACGTCTGATTAGACGGCGCAAGCGTGGTCGTGGTGATGACCAAACTATCGCAGCCCATCACATTGGTGAGCAACACGGTGTCCACCCCGACCGCCGCAGGGTCGCAGTTTTGCACGAAAAGCGGCGTGATGGAAATGGCGCTGGCGTCGAACGACGTGTTGGTGATGACCAGACTGTCGCAGCCGAACTGGTTGGCCAGCAGCACGGTGTCCGTGCCCACGAAAGCGGGGTTGCAGGAAAAGTCCGTCAAAAAAGTCTGATTAGACGGCGCAAGCGTGGTGGTGGTGATGACCAAACTATCGCAGCCCGCCGCATTGGTCAGCAACACGGTGTCCACACCGACCGCCCCAGGGTTGCAATTTGTCATAAAAACCTGGCTTTGACTTGGGGCCAGAAATTGTAGGCTGACCTGGACGACACTGTCGCAACCGCTGGTCGCCATATTGGGGAAAATCACCTGCCCGTCGGGATTTTGAGCATCGAACGTTTCACCGCCAAACACGAACGTTTCGCCCGGGCATAGTACAGCCTGGATGGCGGCAGTCGCATCGACCAGCGACACCTGTGCCGTATCTGTCGAGGTACAGCCATTCAATTGGAGCGTCACCCAATAGTTACCGGGAGTGGTTACGCTGAGTGTCGGGGCGCTGCTGCCGTCGTTCCATTGATAGGTGGCACCAGGTACCGTGGCATCAAGCACTGTGCTGACAGCATTGCAAAGAACGGCATCGCCAAGGGCGAACCCCAGTAATTGATCCGGTGTCGAGAATGCAAAATCTACAAATGCACTGTTGCCTAACGGGCAGATAGATTGGATTTGCCCTTCATATTGGGTGCAGCCGGGCAGTGTATTAAAATTCCAGGTGTTTCCGGTGGTGGTAATTATCGTCCATACAGGGTCTCCCACTTTTCGGTATTGAATCAGGTAACTGCTTGCCACAGACTGATACGTCCAATCCATTATGGGAGTAACCGACGTGCTGGAAACGGTAACTCCGGTCGGCGGCGTACAAGGCCCGATGGGCACAAAAAAAGCCGTTACCACGCCGGAGGTTTGGAAAGCCATAGTAATGGCGGATGCATACTGATCGGGGCCGAACGTATTGCCACTGACTTCCCAATGGTCAAATTGCCAGCCGGGAGCAGGTTTGGCCACGAGGTCCATATTGACTCCTCCAAAGTATTGTCCGACAAATGGATAAGTCGTCGGGGTGATGGTATTTACCATGACCTGGTTGGGCGATGCGGCGGGTGAAATGTTAACCGTCAACCCGAACGGCCCGGTCACGTCATAACAATCTACGATGCTTGGTGCCAGCACCTGACAACGGGTATTGATAAAATCGTGTATGGCATCGACATTTAGATTCCATTGGTTGACCGTTCCGCCCCATTTCGTGCAATGTTGAGCCATTTCAGGAGCGATGGTGTTGGTCATGGAATCCAACAGTGCGTTCATGTACGCGCAGGACAGCGAGGTATTGAGCAAATCGGCGTAACGGTTGATATACAATGCCTTGAAGTTTGGATTGTTGTATAGCGCCATGAAAATATCGATGTGATCCTCTGGATCACCGTAGTTGGGTAACTGCTCTATATCACAGGGGTCGGCATCAGGGCCGATATTCGGGATGCCGGTGTAATTGATATAATGCCCGAAAGTGGCATCCATATCCCAAAGGGTATAACGCCAGCGTTTCGCACCGCCATCAGGGTTGCGGCCACGCCACCAGGAGGTATTCCAGTTGAGCCAGTCCTTGCAAACGCTGTGTTGGTTGATGATGATATAATCGATCAGGCTCAGGAAGTCCAATTGCTGCTGAACAAAGGCATAATTGGCAGCATTGGCCATATTGTTACCCAAAATAAAGGATTTGAGGGTGTACCAATCCGTCCAGGAACCATATTCCTCCCAGGTAGGTCCCCAGGTTTTGATATAATCAATATCGAATTCGTCCTGATCGTAGTAATACTTGGTAAAATCGGCATCGTCCACTTTTTCCCGCATGTCATACACCCCCCAATATTGGCCATTGACGTACAGCACACAGGATAGGTGCGTCCGGACATCCACATTCAGCCCGCCGTGCAGGGCGAGGGTATGGACATAAGAATCCCGGATATGGGCACCACCGGAAGTTGGATAATTGTCGTTGGCCGCCGCTTTAAGGATGAGGCGCTGGAACTTCTTGCGGGTTCGTTCTTCAAAAAACTGGTGCTTCAACTCATCGGTATAGCCCATCTGATCGCGGGTAATCCAATCAATTCCACGCTGGGGATAAGACCAGGAATCGTTGCCGTGTTTATTGAGTTCGCCGTACCCCTCGGTTTCCAGCAAGTTGTTTTCAAAATATTCGAATGAGCCGTAACGGGGAGTTTGTGTGCCGTTCAGCAAATTGAGTACAAAATCCCCCGCAATGGAAACGACCGGAACCGTATGGTTTACATTGATAAAATAGGTATTGGCGGTTACAAAACCCGGCAGTATCAGCGGATCCGAACTGTAAGCACGGGCTTTCAAAACCGTGGTCGCAGTGATATTCAGCGGCCCAGAGTAGAGGGTCGAAGTGACAGTGGGTTCGTTGCCGTTGGTGGTGTACCGGATCGCAAAACCAGGGTCGGTGCTTAAGCTCACCAGGATGCTGCCTGCATAAAAACCGGCATCCTGGCTGGCCAGAACGTCGGGAGCGTATGCAGAATAAGCAATAGCATTATTGTCAGCACCCGCTGTTTGAAAAGTGAAAATTTTCCAGGCCGGGCCTCCATTCGGCGAGCGACCATAGCTGTGGTTCCTTTGGTTCGGAATACCAAAAGTGTAACTATCGGAAGTCGTGCCGTTCGGCATGGTCAATACCACCGATTCGCTATCTGTTTGGGTTATTTTGAAATTGGTGTGGAGAAAAGTACCGTCAATTTTGTCCTTGCCGGAGCAAAATATCGTGCGGTAAGCGCCCGCACCGATGGTCTGTCCGTTCGGTACTACCCATTTTTGGGGAACAGTAGGGTCATCGCTTAAAAACCACCCGCTCAGGTTCACGGCAATGGCGCCGCTGTTGTACAACTCGAACCAATCTTCCCGGTCGCCGTCCCCATCGGTCAGCCCGTTCAGGTTGGAAGCACAGATTTCATTGATCACGACCTGTGCGGGCAGTGCGAGAGTGAATAGACACACAGCCAGTGCGAGGAGAAGTCTGTTCATCTTTGTCAGGTTTTTGTTCGAGGGTAAAATTAGCAAATTCTGCGAATCAGGAGCGGGAAACCCGTAAAACAAAGGCTGCCTGGATTAGCTGGATTTCAGGATTCCACGGACAGATGACCGCCTCGCTAAATCCGTGTCTCCAAAATTGTCTGAACCGCTGATTGAACGGATTTTAGGATTCCACGGACGGAGTACGTCATAAATCCGTGTAATCTCCTAATCCGTCAAATCCGTGATTCAGACAATCATTTCCTTACCTTTCCGCTTTCTTTTCCATTCAAAACGAATAGCTATGTCAGAAAAAGCCCTAGAGCGCATCGCAGAAAATAGAAAGACCAAAGCAAAGGAACTCAATCTGAGAAATTGTAACCTTACTAGTCTTCCGCCAGAGTTGAGTGAGTGTGTGTGGTTAGAAAGTTTGGATATTGGTGAGAATAAAGTACTGAGCGACTTGTCGCCCATTTCCGGATTGGTGAATTTAAGAGAGCTTAACTTTAACGTTACGCAGGTGAGCGACTTGTCGCCCGTCTCTGCGCTGGTGAATTTGCAATTACTTTACTGCACTGAAACGCAGGTGAACGACTTGTCGCCCATCTCGGGGCTGGTGAATTTGCGAGAAATTAAATGCCGCTCATCGAATGTCAGAGATTTGTCTGCCCTTACAGGACTACTGAATTTGAAAATACTTGAATGTTCTCATACGGAAGTAAATGATTTGTCGCCTCTTTCTAAGCTATTGAATTTGGAAAAACTTTATTTTCATGGCAATTCAGTGAATGACATATCACCCCTTTCCGAGCTATTGAATTTGAAAGGAATCTACTGCTCCTCAATTCTGGTGAGTGATTTTTCACCCTTTTCTGGGTTATTGAGTTTGCAAGACCTTTTCTTCCACCGCAACCGAGCGAGTGACTTGTCGTTTATTTCTGGGTTGCTGAATTTGAAAAGACTAGCTGGTTATGAAACTCAAATAAGCGACCTATCCCCAATCTTACCTTTCATTGAAAAAGGAATAAAAATTACCCTAAATGATGATACTACTGAAAACGAATTCAACTTCCGAGACTGCCCCCTCACCAACCCACCCATCGAAATCGTCGAACAAGGCAACGAAGCCATCCTAAAATACTTCGCCGACAAAGCCAAACAAGGCGAGGAAAAACTCTACGAAGCCAAAATCGTCGTAGTCGGGGCGGGTGAGAGCGGTAAGACGACCCTCATCCAAAAACTGCTCAACCCGGCGCACCCCGTGCCCAACCCAGCGGACAAGCGCACGGAGGGCATTCACGTCACATCCTATCCATTCCGGGGCGAGGTGAAGGGCGCTGCCAAAGGCCTCACCGCCTATCTATGGGACTTCGGCGGGCAGGAGCTTTACCATGCCACGCACCAGTTTTTCCTGACCCCCGACACGCTATACGTACTGCTCAACGACAACCGCAAGAACGACACGGATTTTTACTATTGGCTCAATATCGTACGACTGCGGGCGGGCGATGGCTGCCCTATTTTGATGGTATTCAATGCCAAGGACAAAAGCCCTCGCCAAATCGTGCCGGGCGAAGAGCTTTTCGCCGCCTTTCCCAGCGTGGTGCAACAGCCGCTCGACGTGGATTTTGCGGACAAAGACTTCGGGGTTTTCGAGCGGATGAAAGGCACTGTGGAAAGCCATTTCACAAACCTGGAAGTCTTAGGTAGGCCCTATCCGGCCTTGTGGGTGCAGGCGAGGGAGGCACTCGGCAAATTGACGGACGAGCGCATCACTTACACGAAGTTTCAGGAAGTCTGCCAATCGAAGGGCATCACCGACGAGGACTCCATGCGTATCCTGGCGCAGACGCTGCACAACCTCGGTGTGCTGCTCTATTTCCCGGATGTGTTCGGCTTGGAAAACCTCGTCATCCTGCAGCCGCAATGGTGCATTGATGCTATTTACAAGGCATTCGACACGGAAAGCATTTTGAGCAAAGATGGGCGTTTCACTGAAAAAACGCTGGCGGATTGCTGGCGGCACGATGCCCGTTTTCGGGAGCATAGTTTGCAATTGCTCAAGCTGATGCAGCAATTCGACCTCTGCTATCCAGTGGAGGGCAGTCGGGACGAGTATATCGCTCCGCAGCTCTTGCCGCTCGAAGAAAACCGCCTGCCGGACTTCCCCAGCCGCCATGCCATTCATGTCCGGTTCGAATACACGTTCATGCCCGCCGGGATGCTCACGAGCCTGATTGCCCGCCTGAGTCGGCATATTCGCTCGCCGCACGTCTGGCGCACGGGCGTCACGCTCGCATGGGAAGAAGGTACGCTGGCCGAGTTGACAGAACAGGCGTTTTCGAGGCAAATCAATATCAAGGTCGTCGGGCCGGAGCGCCAACGCCGCCTCTCCGAGATACGCAAGGTGCTGTTCGACATCCACCAGCGGTTCAAGGGCTTGAAATACGAGGAACTGGCGGCCTGCCCCTGCCCCGACTGTGCCGACAAACCAGGTGCGACGATGTTCGAGTTCAAAGAATTGGAAGATAATGCCCGTCATAATGACGATATGACTTGCCGGAATGGCAGACGTAAAAAGATACCAGCCAAACAAATCCTGCAAGGCATTGACTACACCGACCATCCCCGGATTTTTATTTCCTATGCACACAAAAACGAAGCCCTGAAAGATGAATTCCGGGAAATGATTAGTCCAATGGAACGCAACGGAAAATGGAAAGTCTGGGACGACCGATACATCCTGCCCAACGACGACTGGAACGATGAAATCCTGCGTCACCTCTCGGAAGCCAACGTCATTGTACTGATGCTGACCCCCGCATTTTTTAAATCCAACTTCATTTACGACATCGAATTCAGCCGGGCCATCCAGCGCCACGAATCGGGCGATGCGCTGGTCGTGGGCATCGTCGTGGACG
>JACRAN010000283.1 GCA_016234735.1 Bacteroidota bacterium
CAATGCCGGCAGCTTTGACGTGGCGGAGAACGGCACCACCAACGTCGTGCTCGACTTCGACCTGCGGAAGGCCATCCGCTACGAAGATGCCCCGCAGGCCGGCGACCAGTATGATTTCGTGAGCGATAGTGAATTGCGCAGCGCCGTCCGGTTTGTGGCGAAGGTCAACACCGGAAAAGTGAACGGCACCTGTGCCGACAACCTGGGCTTCGGTGGCGATAAAATCATCGTGTACGCCTATACGAAGGGGACTTTTAATAAGCAAACGGAAATGCAGGCACAGGGCGAGAGCCAGTTGGAGTTCAAAAACGCCGTGACGAGCTCGACGGTGAACGCACAGGGCGAATACACGCTGGCGTTCCTCGAAGAAGGCGACTATGAGGTACACTTCTTCGCCTACGAAGACAAAGACAACGATGGGAAAATGGAAATCAAAGGGGAACTGGAATTGGACCTCCTGACCAACATCGGCCTTGACCTGAACGACCTGAGCGTGGATGCGAATGCAACGCTGTCCATCTCCGTGCTGGTACTGGGCCTGTTACCATAGAAGGATAACGAAGTCTCATAGAAGTACGCTCTATCTCTTTTTCAAAATGGGTTTACAGCGAAGGCTGCAAGCCCGTTTTGTTTTTTGTGGTTTAAAAGGTTTAGTTGATTGCCCCCTGATTCGACAAGAGCCATTGGAAGTTGCAAGGAAATAAGCACTGGTCGATAGGATACCAAATTTGGTTGCTCAGATGATAGAAGCTCTTCTGCAATTGATAGAAGGGAATTTGAACCCACACACGCCCATTTGATACGCACACAAGGTCGTCTGCACTCGATACCTGCTCGTTTGAAACCGACAGTTTGCAATTTCCCATTGCCACAAGCCCCGCTCAAGAAGATTTGCGAGAAGGCTCATATAGCTTCATCCCTTATCCCTCACCTCTCACCCCTCATCCCATCGCTCCGCTCCCAGCAACTTCCTTCCCAACTCCGTCAGCACCGCCGCCTCGTACCTCGTCTGCTCCCATTTCCGGGGGTCGCCGGGGAAGGCGTATCCCTCCGGGGCGATGCGCTCCCGCCAGGAGCGGATGCGCCACTGACGGAGCGGCTCGTTGTCCTTCTGGGCGGGCATCATCGAGATGTACTGGGCCATGCGCACCTTGTTTTCTGAGCGGTTCGGGCGGATGCCGTGCGCCAGCAGGCTGTTGAAAATGAGCAGGTCGCCCGCCTCCATCTTCACCTTCACTAAGTCGAAGCCGGTGGTGTCGGGTTTGAAGTGGTCACGGTCAGAGGGCTGCGTCAGTTTCCAGGTATCGTAGCTGCGGTAGAGTTCGGGGATGCACTGGAAGCCGCCCATGTTCTCGTCCGTCTGGTCGGCGAGGGCAAGCACCCCCTGCACGTTCACGGGGCGGGTCTCCGGGTCGTAGTCCCAGTGGATGAAGCCCTTGTACTCGTGGCCGGGGCGCATCGGCAGGTTGAGGTTCGCCCGGTCGATGGTGGCCCAGAGTTTTTCCGTGCCCCACACGTCCACGAAGGCATCGTACACACGGGGCCACTGGCGGTTGTTCCACAGATGTTGGTGGTTGTACACCTCCACCATGCCGGTGTTGGTCAGTTCCTTCATCTGCATCTCGGCACGGGGCGGGGTGTACCAGGTGGCGGGGTCGGCGGGGTCTTTTTCCTCGAATTCCCAGAGGAAGTCGGCGGTGCGCCGGGCCTGTTCCACCGGCACTGCACCCTTCACCACCACGTAGCCGTTCTGTTTCCAAAACGCCCAATCCTCCTCCGACAGCACCCGCAACGGCTGGCCGTTGGAGCGGTCGTTGAGTTTCTCCACGCTCGAAGTAGCGGTGGAAGGGTTGCCGGGAATGTCCTTGTGGGCGTTGTCCGGCAGCATCGTGGGAGTCATCGTGGCCATCGTGGCGGCAGGTTCGTTTTTCATTGCTTTGGCTGAATTAGTGATGGGTGAAATTATTGATATTTTTCAAAAAAAGCGCTCCGAATTTCGCTCCGAAATTTTTCCCCGAACCCTCCAGACTCCGCACCCACCGGATGCCGGAAATGGCGTTCGTCAGGAAGATTTCATCGGCATCATGCAGGTCGTCGATGGAAACGGTTGTCTCTACGGCATTGATTTTCAGTTGATTGGCCACGTCCAACACCACCGAGCGCATCGTGCCTGCCACGCAACCTTCCGTCAGTGGAGGGGTAACGATGCCACCGTTTTTCACCAAAAAAACATTGCTGCTGTTGCCACAAGCCACCCGACCGGCAGTGTTGAGAAGCAGGCAGTCGTCCCATTTTTTTTCCAGGCGGAAAATGGCGGCCAGCACGAAAGGAAGGGCATTCGAGGTTTTGAAGGATTGAAGGGTTGAAGGATTGGGGGATTGAAGGGTTGAAGGATTGGGGGATGTCGACAATTGGGCTTCATCGTAGATGCCGATGGACAGGCCAGGTTCGTTCCACTCGAAGCGGTGGGAGGGCAGGGGGGTGGTTTCGATGAGGAATTCCGGCAGGTTGGAGACGGGCATGTACAGTCCGCCGCCGGAGCGCCAGACGGCCAGACGGATGCGCCAGTTGCCCCGGTTTTCCGTGAGTTTTGAAATTTCTTTTTGCAAAAAAACGGCTGTGAAATGCGGTGGGATTTCCATTTTCAGCACCTGCATCCCGGCAGAGAGCCGCTGCCAGTGCCGCCCGAAAAACGGCATTTTACCCTCAAAAACCCGGATGCTCTCGAAGAGTCCGTCGCCGTAGCGGAACGCCCGGTTGGTGGCGGGAAGCACCGCTTCCCGCTCTGAAACAAGCTGGCCGTTGAAATTTATTTGCATGGCCAAATATGAAGTTTCCCGACCGGAAAACCGACAACAAAAACGAGGAATCGCTGTTCCTGTTTATCGTAAAACGTACCTTTCCACTTTAAACCGGCCAAAAAATGTTTAAAACACTCGAAATGTCCTACATCAAAGAAGAAACCTACAACAGCGAAATAACCGAGATGCTCACTGAAAATTACCGCTCCATCATCGACGGTCTCGGCGAGGATTCCTTCCGGGACGGCCTGCTCAAAACCCCCGAACGGGCGGCCAAAGCCATGCAGTTCCTCACCTCCGGCTACGGCATGGATGCCGAGGAAATCCTGCGCTCGGCCATGTTCAAGGAGGCGTACAGCGAAATGGTGCTTGTCAAAGACATCGAAATTTACTCTCTTTGCGAGCACCACATGCTGCCGTTTTTGGGCAAGGCGCACATCGCCTACATCCCCAACGGCTACATCGTCGGGTTGAGCAAAATCCCCAGGGTGGTGGATGTGTTCGCCCGCCGCCTGCAAGTGCAGGAGCGCCTGACGCTCGACATCCTGAACGCCATCCAGAACACGCTCCAGCCGCAGGGCGTGGCCGTCGTCGTCGAGGCGATGCACCTGTGCATGATGATGCGGGGCGTACAAAAACAGAATTCCGTGACGACGACCTCCGCCTTCCGGGGCCAGTTCGAGCATCAGGAAACGAGGATGGAGTTTTTGAAATTAATCGGTTCGAAGCTGCACTGAACGATTTCGGATTTGGGATTTCGGATTTCGGAGAATGCCACCCCAAATTGAAATCCCAAGCCTAAAACCAAAATTGAATCATGGACAAGAAGGAATTGCAGGAACGTTTGAAGCGGTTTGCAGTGGCGGTTGTCAGGTTTGCGGAGAAATTGCCAGACACGTCAGGTTTCCGAACGGTCAAAAACCAAA
>JACRAN010000284.1 GCA_016234735.1 Bacteroidota bacterium
CAACCGATAGGTTGCCATTTGAATAATCAACCGAATAGCCCTGCGAATTGCTTCCCGAAATATAGAATGGTGAAGGGGAAATGCCTCCCGTATTTTCAATCACCACCTTTGCCGAACCAGAAGGAGCATTGGAGGGCAACGGCTTGTCAAGCGTCCAAGCACTTCCCGTCACCACCTCAAGGTAGCTTTGTAGGTTCAAGCCATTGTATTCTATGCTATTTCTATTTGCCAGAATGGTGGCTGTAAAACTCGAAACATCGGGTTCGTTTGTTTCCAAAACCACCGTGGTGTTGTTTGCCAGCGCCTTATAATCGAGCAAGCTGCCGTCCGGTTTTGACACAAAAACATAACCCGTTTCGTCGGGCTCGTTGAAATAATTGGCGCCCACCTGTATTTCGAGGAGAGTGACGGCGGTTTTTTCGCCCTCATCGTCCTTCCCGCATCCTGCAAGTAGCATCAGCACAGATACAGCATAGATTAATTGCTTCATGTCCAATATTTTTAAGATGGTGAAAATTGCCAATTATTTACGCTCAAACCTGTTTGGCAGGCTGTTACAACCCCCGCCTCACCCCCACCTGCAGCCCCAGCGCCCACGGTTTTGTTTCCTGCCCGGCATCATCAAAAATTGGCGTCAGCGCAAACGAGCTGACCGACTCCAGCAGCAGGGAATGTTGCCTGTCCAACTGCCAACTGACCCCACACCCGGCATAGCCCTGGAAAAAAACACTCTCCAATGACCTGAATTCCTTCTCCACTTCGGCTGAAACCACCTGGTATCGCCCTGGTCGCCGCACCGCTGAAACCGCTGCCTCCACGGTCGTCCGTTGGTTCAGCACGTTCGTGACGCCCAGCCCACCCTTGAGGTGCCAATGCAGCCGCCCCTTGCCCAGGTTAAGACGGAGGATGAAGGGCATCGTCAGCAATTCCGCTTTTGTTCGGGCAGTGGTGCTGAGGTTCAGAAAGTCCTCGGCGAGCAGGTCGAGGCTATCGTTTTGGGGCAGGTACTGCACGGTGGCAGCGAGCAGGTTCTCCCCGAAGTTCCACCTGTTGATGTAGGTGTAATGGGCCGTCAGGTTGCCTTGCGGGCCGGTGGACAAGTTCGATTCGTCCCAAGCAACCGAGGTTTCACTGGAACTTTCCAGCGCATATTGCCCATATTCGACACCCAGCGAGAACGACCACCGTGCCCGGTCCACCAACGTGGCCAACACGCCCGTCTGCCAGCGAGTACCTTCGCCAAGGCCATTGGCACCGTGCCAGAGGGCATAGCCAGCGTAAACCTCCCCGGCAAAGTGGCGGGTGGGCGGCATTTCCGTTACTTTGGTAGCTGCCAGTGGGGCATTTTTTTTGGGCAAAAATCTGAGGCCGGAGTGGGCTAACAAGTCCAACGAAGCAAGCCGTGGGACTTCGCTTTCTAGTTCGATGACGGTGGTTTGCGTTGGGCTTTCGTCGTTTGTAAATTGCTGATTGTCAATGCTTTTTGATAAAAAATCTGATTGCTCACCGCTACTGGCCTTGCCATCCGTTTTTGCCCTTGGCACTTGTTTTTTTTGGGTAAAAAAATGGTCACCAGTCCGCTCCGGCGAGCTTGGTTCAACCGGCGTACCAGGACTTCCGTTGCTTGAAAAAAGGGAATCCGACACACCGGTTATCGGTGCAGGAGTCGTCGCAACTTCCTTTTGGTCGTGGAGTGTTTTGCTGGCCGCCAGTTGCCGTTCCAGGGCAGCAATGCGCTGCGACTGCCTGTTTGCCCAAAAAGCAGCACCGCCCAGGGCCGAACCGGCAAAAACGAGCAGCCCCACCCAGGCCAGGCGCTGCCAGTTCTTGCTGCGCCGCGGAGCCATCCGCTGCCGGATGTTGGCCAGAGCCTCCGCTGGCGGGTTTTCCGCATACCCGTCGAGGTGGCGCTGGAAAAACTCCTCCAATGGGTCGTTATTTATCTCGTTATTCATTGTAAATCAAGTAGTTATGCTTTTTTTTAACAAAGCCCGGAGCATCGCCTTCGCCCTCGAAAGCTGCGACTTTGATGCACCCTCGCCGATGCCGAGCAGCCCGGCGATTTCCAGGTGGGTGTAGCCATCGAGCACATGGAGGTTGAACACGGTGCGGTAGCCATCGGGGAGTTGTTGCACCATCCTGAGCAGTGTTTTCGCCAGGTCTTCGTTGAAGGGGGCGGCTTCTGGCTCGTCGGAGAGGTGCGAGGTGTCCTCCATTTCCAGGTTTTTGAAAAACAGGCGACGCTGCCGCAAGTGCATCAGCGCCGTGTTGACCACCACCCGCCGCATCCAGGCGCCGAGCGGTGCAGTGGGCTGGTACTGGTGCAGGTCGTCGAAGATTTTCACGAACCCATCCTGTAGCCAGTCACGTGCCTCCTCACGGTCGGCGGCATAGCGTAGGCAGACCCCGAAGAGCACCGCCTTGTAGCGGTGGTAAAGCGCTGCCTGCGATTCGCTGTCGCCCCGCAGGCAGGCTTCAATCAGTTTTTTATCATCCGTGTCGTGGGTCAAACTGCTGCATTATTTTTAGGTAGAAGTGCGCAAGCGGGCTGTGGGGTTGCGCCGGGCAGTGCTTTTTTTTGAAAAAAATTACAGCCCCCGGTGGGTCGTACCGTTGGGCGGCGTTGTTATGAATTTTAAGGGTAAATTTGATTAAAATACCTTCCAAAGCCTTGTTTCTCAAACAATTTTTGTATGAAATACTACCTGCTTTTTTTCTGTCTGGCCTACTTCGCCGTCACGTTCCTGCTGCCAAGCTGGCGGGTGTGGAAGCGGACGGGCATCAACCCGTTCGTGGTGCCCCGCGACGATTCGGCCTACGGGTTCATCGGCAAAGTGTTCAAACTGCTGACGGCGCTGGTGTTGGCGACGGTTTCCCTCCATGCTTTTGCGGAGCGTTGGGACAAGTTTCTGCTGCCTGCGGAGTACCTGGAGCAACCAGGCATCCGGTGGGCCGGGCTGCTGCTGCTGCACGGGTCGCTGCTGCTCATCGTGGTGGCGCAGGCGCAGATGCGGCAATCGTGGCGCATCGGCATCGACGAAAAAAACGAAACGGCGCTGGTGGTTTCCGGCTTGTTCGGCCACTCCCGCAACCCGATTTTCCTGGGGATGCTGCTGACGATGCTGGGGCTGTTCCTGGTGCTGCCAAATGCGGCGACGCTGTTGATACTGGCATTGTCGTGGGCGGTGCTGCAAATCCAGGTACGGCTGGAAGAGGCTTTTTTGGAAAAAACGCACGGGCAGGGGTACGTCGATTACTCGCAAGAAACAAGACGGTGGATTTGACGATTGACGGTGGACGGAAGACGGTGGATGGAAGACGGTGGTGTTTTTGAAATTTTTTTGAAAATCAGGACTCTGTGTGCCGCCTTTTTGACTCCCCATGCGTTAGTAGAACACAGTTTGCTGTAAAACCGGCAGCGCCGTCCGTCAACCTACTGTCGTCTGCCGTTCACCGTAAACTTTGGCGCAGTTTTTACCGACAAACCAAATTGACATTCTTCGCATGATTATTCACTGGAATTCAGAAAAGTTGAACAAGGCGCTGGTCCGCATCGACGGTGCCATCGTCGCAGGGCGCTACAACCTCGCCCTGAAACTCGCCCACCGCAGCCTGAAGCAGTATTACAGTTCCTACATCTCTTCCAACAACATCCCGACCGAACAGATGCAGGCCGACAACATCCGGGCAATGTCGATTTACATTTGCAGGCACCTGATGGCGCATTTCAGGAAGTATGAAATCCCGTACTCCGAGCGCCGACTGATGTTCATCACGCTGGTGAGCAACGTGATTTTCCTCTCCACCATGAGCCTCTCCTCTGATTCTGACGACTACTTTGCCGACAAGGTGATGGCCACTTACGCCCGGGAAAATGTCAACAGCATCATTTCCTACCTGATGCGGTACTTTGGCTGACCTCGTGTTACCGAAAATATTTTCCGCTGCCCGGTGAACTTTTCGCCCCGGCATTTTACTTTTACCTCGTCGTTCATTTATATGGAGACGTGAGTTGTTTTGAGAAAGTGGTTTGAATGTAAAAATCCCACTTTCTCACCGTCTCACTTCTCACCTCTCTTAATACTTTGCGGGAGTAGCTCAGTTGGTAGAGCATCAGCTTCCCAAGCTGAGGGCCGTGGGTTCGAATCCCATTTCCCGCTCATTGATAATCAAGGACTTACGCCGGGTTTGGCGTGAGTCCTTTTTTGTTGGTTTATCCAGCGTTCCTCGTTGAATGGGAAGGTACTTCAACCTCCAAATTGGAGCAACCCCGACCCTACACCTCCCGCACCTGGTCAAATTCCAACCCGCTCGACCCTTCGCCCTTGCCCGTCAGCTTCCGTTTCCCGATCCAGACGAACGTTTTGCCACCGTACCAGCGGGTGCGTTGGTAGCTGCGGGTCACCAATGCGCCCGACCTTGGCACCTCCTCCTCGTGAATAAAAAACGGTGCAGGTTGGTCTAGAATCTCCCCCTTGAAACGCTTCACGCCCGGCATCTTCGCTCGTTGCAAGCGGATTTGGCGGTTGCTGCCGGGGTTGTGAACCGGGGCGAACGGTATCCAGTTGTAGGGTACTTCCGTGCCCAGCACGTAACGGATTTTCGCATCGGTGTCATGGAAAACGGGCGGTACGGGATGCTCCTCTTCCCGCAATCGGGCTGCGGTTTCGTGCCCGCTGATGCCCTCGCCCATTGCCGAGGGCAGGATGGATTCCACGGCCCAGACCATGTTGGCCATCTCGTCCCGCAGGAAGTTGACCTTTTCGAGCGGCGGGCTTTCCATCAGCTTGTCCACCGTCGGAGGGATGAACAGGCGGTGGTCGCTCAGGTCGCCTTCGGTGGTGGTGTGCAGGTTGAAAAGCGTCCAGCGCTGCCAATCTTCGTCCGTGCCCTGCCCTGCTGCCCGCACCAGCAGCCGTTCCCCAAAAACATCGGTCACCACGATGCCCAGCACATCCGTCATCGTCCCAACCTCAAGGTTGAAGGGCACGATGCACCAGTCGTTTGAGTAAATCAGGGCAAACTCGGTGAGCAGCAATTTGGCCACGTCGGTGGTGTTGGCGGTCACGTCGGCGAACTCGGTTTTGTAATTTTCCATCTCCCAGTAGCGGGGCAGCGGCATCCCGCCAAAAGACACCGGAGCGGGGATGAACGATAGCCTTGTTTTCACCTCCTTCGGAGCCGGAATGGTAGCTCCAGCTTGGTCGTTCAGCGTCGCATTTGCTTGATTGTCAATGTCAAACGAATACCAATCCAAACTCCCCTGGGCGTATTGCTCGGCGAAGAGAACGGTTTTTTGGTTGGCTCCGTCTTCCGTTGCGGCAGTAAATTGGTACTCCAAATACGGCGGTTTCCAGGCATCATCGGCAGGGTTTTCGGGCTGGCTGAACAGGGTTTTGAAATACTCGGCCAGCTTTCCACCCGCTGTTTTCAACTCCGTTTTCACGTTGGCATCCAGCACGGCGACGTCCACTTTGCCGTCGAAACTGCCCGCCGCTGCGTCCTGTCCCACTTCAAACCCATCGAAGGTCCGGTTCGTCGCCAAGTCGTGCATTTGCTCCGACTCCCGGTGCAGCAGTGTTTCCAGGTTCACCACCACGGCGTATTCCGTGCGCAGCCAGCTTTTGGCGGCCTTCTGTTCGTCGGGTGTCAGGTTTTTTTTCAGCAATTTCAACAAGTAGCGGGACATCAGCAGTTGCGTTCCCAAGTCGCCGGGCACTGGTTCCCGCTCCACGTGTGCTTCCAGCGGCAATGCATCGGAGTAGCCCGAAGCAGCCGACCGGTCGAGGGCGTAGCGGTTGAGGAAGCAGTGCTTCGTCAGCACGTCGGCGCTGATGGGCGAGCCAGCATCTTCGCCGCCAAATTCGCCAAACTGCCACTGGCGGCTCAAGAACCACAGCGGGTCACGCACCTCCGCCCGGAGGCTGCGGCTGAAATCGTCCTTTCTGGGGTTGCCCTCCAACCTGTTCCAGCCCCGGATGAGGGGGCGGGGTTTCGGGCGAAACACCTCTGCAATTTGAATAGAAATATCGTCGAAGAAGCCCATGAACGAAGTATTTTCATTTATTTCTGAAAGGGATTTTTCGGGGCAAACTCAGGCAGTTCCTTCCAACGCCCGAATTAATCCGAAATAATCCACAATTTGAGTTTTT
The DNA here is from genome assembly GCA_016234735.1 of Bacteroidota bacterium. Taxonomy (GTDB): domain Bacteria; phylum Bacteroidota; class Bacteroidia; order Chitinophagales; family Saprospiraceae; genus UBA6168. Next base: position 6,153 of record JACRAN010000284.1, read on the forward strand.
CCAAAACTGCCGAGAATCAACAAGTCGTCATCTTTGGTCACTAAGAAATTTGCCTGACAATCCTGAGCAAGTGCGAGCAAGAAATTATCCTTTGGGTCACGACAAACCTGCACCTCGGAAGCTACCAAAATCAAGGTGCCATAAACCTCGAATTGGGTCAGCAAGGCATCAATTTGAGCTTCGCTGAAATATCTCCTGAACTTGGGGCGTCTTGCGACTTCATCGAATTCTTCCAACAATTCCTGGCTGAAAACCAACAGGATTCGTTCATCTTTGAAGAAAGGGTCAAGGTCAACTAATCGGCTCGTAATCAAGAAATTAAGCCATAAATTGGTGTCAATGATGACTTTGAGTTTTTCGTTCATATCGGGCGGTTCTGACGGCTTCCACTTCCCGTTGAATTTCTTCTTCGGAAAGTTCTTCCTCTGCTCTTTGAGACCTGAGTTGGGCTACCACCGCCCAAAAAGCCTCCTTGGACGGCTCGACCTTATGCAAACGGATTAGCTTTAGCTTGACGAGGCTCTCAAGCAACGTCTCTGCATCCGGATGCAGCAATTCTAACTGATAAACCATCATGAATAAATTTTTTTCCAAAAATACATTTTCCAACTCAAACAAATTCAAAACCCTCACGCTGTCCCAACAAACTCAGGGTCAATCCCTGCCCGCACGAGGACGTTGTTTGCCCAAATTGTCCTGAAATTGAAATCCGTAAACTCCGTCAGCACGGTCGGCAATGTTTGGAACGTCGGCCCTGCCAGCAATTGGTTTGGATCCACGGCCCGCATTTTCGAGCGGTCGAGGGTGTCGTTCAGGATGGCGATGAGGTCGTCCCAAGTCCAATGCCCCTTGATTTGCGGCGGCACCGCAAGCAGCAGCGCCTGTGGCGGCATGGCGTTCGGGCGGTTGAAGTGGAAGCTGATGCCAGCGTTCACCTCCCGTTCCGGCACCAGTTCCGTCCAGTCGTCCAGCACCATCCCGCAGCAGTTGGCGGCTGGCTGAAACGGCTCGGCGCTGTGCAGCATGATGGAAGCGGTGTCGTTCCGCAGTTCAAAATCCTCCCCGAATTCCTTCCCGATCCAGCGGCCAGCGGCGTTGAACGGCAACTGAATCGGCGACAGCTCGAAACTGCCGTCCAACAACAAATCGTGGGTGGTGGCGAGGGCCGTCAGGTTGCCCATTTTTTCCCGCACCTTGCCGATGCCCTGCAGCCAGGTTTCCACTTCCAGCTCGTCCGGCTCGATGTTTTGCGACAAACAAGCTTGCAACTCTCCAGCATTGTGGGTGCTGAAAAATGGCAGCGCCACGAAGCTCTGGTTGAGCAGTATTTTCGCTGCCTGGCCGTAGTTTGAAATGGCGGTGTCAATGGCGTTCGCCCGCTCGGTGGGCTTCCAATTTGGGTCGAAGACCACGGCATCCAGCAGCTTGCCGTCCTCGACTTCCTTCAACCTTTTTTGCAAAATTTTCAAAACGGCCTGCACCTGCCCGACCAGCGATTCGAGCGGCGTCCGGTCAAAACCGCTGACCGAACCCGGCAGCGATTCCGGCAAGGCCAGTGCCACCAGCGGCAGCAATCGCTGACGGATATTGTCCAATCGTGCTTCCCAAGCTGCCTCGATGACATGGTCTGGGTCGTCCAAGTACGCTTGATATTGCGCTTCGATTTGTGTTTTGTGAAAATTCGCCAGCCCCGTTCCGGCCTCGTTGGTCTGGCCTTTCAGTTGGTCAGCAATCGCTTGAACCCGCAAGCGGAACGCCTCCAAATCGGCAAAATATCCCCTCGGATTGTCCGGCTGCGCCTTCTGCCCTTCGATGCCCGTCATCAAATCCTGGGCGTGCAGCGGCCTCGCTTCCGTGATGACCCGCCGCAGCGAACGCAGCAGCGGTTGAAGGTGGTGGAGCGGCAATTTCCCAGCAGTGGTTTTTTTGAAATCGAGTTTCAGCACGTTGCCCTCTGCCAAATTCTCCTGAATTTTTATCCGGTGAATCAGGTAGCGTTCCAGTTCCGAGGACTGGTCGCCGAGGTGGTTCCCCGCCATCAGCACGAGGTCAATCGGCTGTAAATCAAAGGTTTGCGCCAGCGTTTTTTCTTCCTTCACGCCACCCGCCTTTTCAATTTCAAACGCCACGCTGGCACGGGTCGGCAGCATTTGCCGAAGCCAGTCGTTGACGGGGGCGTTGGCAGTCGAGCGCACGGTGACCTGGTCCCAACCCGCAGCATCGGCGCCAGCCCCCGGCCTGAACGTGACGGCCACCCGGTGGGTGATGTTTTTGCCATTGCGGGGCGTCTTCACGAAGTCGGGTTCTGGCGGTGTTTTCCCTTCGGAAATGGCCTGAACCATGCCGCCCGCCCGCTCGTAATTGCCCTGCACCACCTGGTACACGCTCTCCGTCAGGGCGAGGTCGCCCACGGCATCGAGGGATGCGGCGAGGCGGTCAATTTCTTTGACCACCGCTGTCGCCTTCGCCGTTCCAGCGGCAGGCAGCCCGTTCGGATTGGCAGGCTGCACGGGCAAGCCGTAGGGGTACGTTTTTCCCCTGACGAAATGCAGCAGGTCGTACCCGTTCACGACGTTGTTGGCCTCCACCGCTTCGGCGGGCGTACCGTCCGGTTTTTCCGATAGTTTGCCGGAAACGAACGGGAACTTGTCCCGCAGGGCGTAAATGTATTCGTCGAGTTCAAGCCCCTCGGCGTTGTCGTGCAGCCCCCGTTCAAGCTGGTAGCCGAGCAGGGCGGCGAGGTTCTGGCCGTTGCGCATGCCTTCCAGCAGGCTGAGGGCGGTGCGCACCCGGTGGCTCGACAGGTTCACTGAAAACGGCGAATTGTTGGTCCGGTTGGCGTGGCTGAGGTAGGCGTTGCGCAGCACCGCGGCAGTCACGGCATGGCTCATCGAGGGGGCGAGGACGTAGCCACCGTTGGCCGGGTCTGTCACCACGGGCGGTTTTTGCGGCGACTGGAATTCTTCGGGAAAAGTAGAAGGCCGTACAGGTGTGGGTGGTGCGGAGCGTGGGCGCAGGTCTTCCACCCAACCGTAAGCGCCGAGGTAGGTGCCCCGGTTGAAACTCGGAAGCCCTTCCTCCATATCCCTGATTCGGAAGCGCTGGGTGTTGAGGCGATCCTGGAAAATGCCTGTTATCCAAGCATCCATGCGGTAGCTGCACAGGTCCACATGCTCCGCAAATAGGCGTTCGAGGCGGGCAGTTGGAAGATTAGTCAGCTTTTCCACCGCCCTCCGATATTGCAGCATTTGCGAAAAACTGGGGTGAAAATCGTCGCCGATGGGCGAGCGGAGCTTGAACAAAATCTCCTCGCCGAGGGCCACACCGCCGCTTTGTGGCACGGTCACGTTGAGCAAGTCCCGGTTCGAGATATGCTTCTCGCCGTTCATGTTGAGCAGCCGAGGGTTGTTGGGCACGGCTTCGACGAGTTTTTCCGCCAGGAGCCAACGTTTTCCGGTAGTGGTCAATTCGTTCAAAAAAGCTTGCCGCAGCAGCATGTACAACAGCGCCCTCGGCGGCGAAACGCCCTTGTCGAGTTCGTTGACGAACTGCTCCCGCTCAATCATGTGCTTGGAGGAATTCAGCAGCCAGTGGATGTAATTCAGGCGGACGCCCGTGTCCGCATTTTTGAAATACGGGCGAATGCCTTCCGTTTCCGAAAGCGGCACGTCCGGGTCGCCGTCCACGACGGGGCCGTAGAGTTTTTCACGTTCCCGCAAAAAACTCAACTGGTTGATTTGCAGGTCGTTGAACCCGCCCAAGCCAACGGCGGCCAACTGTGCCGCCTTCTTGGCTTTCATGTCCTCCCAGGTGTTTCTGAAAAAAAGCCAGGCAAAGCCCTGGTAGTTGTAGTAGTTCCAAACGTACTCGTCCACGCCCGCTTTTCTGGAAAAATATTCCGCCGAGGTGGCTTCCAGGCTGAGGATTTCGAGCAGCCGCTGGAAAGGCTCGTTGCCGTCGCCCGCATGTTTGACGGAGGCAGCCGCTTGCCGCCAAAAGCCAGACAGGTTGCGGATGTGCAGCAGAAGGCCATCGTAAAATTTGGCCTGCCGGATATGCTCGCCTTGGCTCCATTGCCAATGGCCAAGGTCGCTCGTCACCAATACGCCGTAGGGCTGGCTGCCCACCCGGAAGGCCGGAACCTGGCCCCGCCCAGTGACATTTGACTGAAAAAAATCTTGCAATTGACCCCTCGTGTTGTCGTCAAATGCCTCGCCCACCATGTCCTTCAAAAAATCGCCGAGCGTGGCTGGGTAGAGCGCCGTGTTCATCGCAATCGCTTCCGTTACGTCCGATGTGGCGGCATTTTCGATAGGCGCAACCGCCTCGTATTCGATGCCGAGTGCTTCCGCAAACCGTTGCCCGTCCTGCTTCAAATCGTGTTGGTGCGTTAACCGCCAGTTGTTGGCGTTGGCCGGGTTTTCAAGTGCCTGAAAGCTTTTTTCGTTGGAAGGGTCAAAGCTGTTGAAGCCGGAGGGAACGTCCTCGCTGTTGTTGGTCGCCGTGCCTTGCGGCAGAAAAGCAATACCGCCAGTGTAGCGGTGGTCGTTCAGCAAATCCTCGACCAGTTGCTTGGATTCGAAATCATCGGAAGAAAGTCGCAGTCCCAGCACCACCACTCGGTCGAAACCTGTCCGGTGCCAAGGATCGGGCAGCGGGATGCGCACGGCCATGCCCACCTCCACGGCTTTGTCAAAATCGGAGAGCCACGCCATGCCGGGGTCGAGTTTGAGTTCGCCCGTCACGGGGTCACGCCCGAATTCGCCCTCCAACTGTGCAGGGTCGGGACCGAGTATCAGCGTGTCGGGCACGATGGCACCAACAGCGGGCGGCAGCGCCTGCACAAAATTGTCGCCTTGTTTTTGGAGGGTCGTCACGACGAAACGGTCGGGCATGACTTTGGTGCGGGGGGCGAGCGTCCAGCCGGAGGCTTTGGTTTCCAGGGGCGGGAATTCCAGTTCCACAATGTCGGCCAGGAAGTCTTCATCCCAGTTGAAAGGCCTGGTTTTCCTTGCAATCCACAAGCTGCGGTGCGGGTTGAAACGACTGGCCAGGGCGTTCCAAGCGCTACGTTTGGCGTTTTGGAAATCCTCCACCGAGGTAGGCTGTCGCATGGTCTCCCAGATGCTGGTCCAGTATTTCTGACCAGCCTCCTGCTCCGAGTCCATCAACTCCTCCTCGTGGCTCGTCACGGCAACGGCGTCCGGGAAAAAACGCACCCACAACTCGTTGCCGCCGCTGGCGTTTTTGGCAAATTTGGTCTCCACTTTCACGGGCATCAACAGGAACGGCAGGTTGTCGGGCAGTTGCTCCACCAGTTGCCAGGGCTGTTCCACCAGCAGTTGGGTTGCAAGTCGGTGGCTGTCCGCCTTGACATCCAGCCAGGCCCTGCGGCTTCCGGCGATGTCGGCATCGAGGCTTTCCCGTTGCTGCCTCAACTCGTCGAGCATGCCCTGGGCGTTGGGGTTGTCGCCCTGCCGTTGCAGTTGTTCAATCTGCTTGTCCAGTTTTTGCGCCTGCTGCTGGTTGCGCCGAAGGATGGTTTCCGTGCCGTCCCGGTCACTGCGGAGCGACCGCAATTGCTGTTGTATGTCTTTTAAATCGCTCATTTTATAATGGTTGAAGCCTTATGGAATCAGGGATTGAAGGCGTTGTTTATTGATGTTGCGCCAAAGAACCTTTTGAATGGCTTTTGCATTCTTGTCAAAAGCCCCTTAATTTGCTAAAAAAATAGCCATGACAGCAAAAGTCTTGAAACAGCCTTTCACCAATCTTCAATTGGAATTGCTCAAACTTTACTCCCGCCCAATATCGGAAGAGGATTTGCTCCAAATCAAACGGCTCATCGGTCAATATTTAGCTGACAAAGCCTCCGACCTTGCCGACCAGGTCTGGGATAAAAAAGGACTGACAGAGGAGAAAATCCTCAACCAGCATCGCCGAATTCCTTCATCCCAGAAGACTGCCTGATGCGCATCGTTTTGGATACAAACGTCATTACTGTCGCCATTTCGAGGCGTTCCAAGTTTTACCCGATTTGGCAAAGCCTTCGAAACGGGGATTACGAATTGGTCACAACGTCCGATATTTTGGCCGAATACGAAGAAATCATCGGGGGCGATCTTTCGCCGGAAATCGCAAACTTCGTACTCGACACCCTGGACAATCTTCCGAATGTCACCTACCTGAACAAATATTTCAACTGGAACCTGATTGCCGAAGACCCTGACGACGACAAGTTCGTTGACTGCGCTTTTGCAGGCAACGCCGATTTCCTCGTTACCAACGACAGGCATTTCAATGTTTTGAAAACCCATCCGTTCCCTAAAATAAAAGTCCTTTCCGCCGAAGAATTCCTCGCCTTGCTTTGATGTAACTACCCCCGTTGGGGCTTTCATTCTGCTGCTAAATTCTTCAACATTTCCCTGGCATGAACCCCCACCAGCACTGGTTTCTGGTAAAGAATGTAGGCCAAGTCTGCCGAGTTGCTGTTCCAGTTGATGTTGTGCGGATTGGTGCCCGGTGGGTTCGTGACAAATGCTCCACTGGCATCAATCAGCGAGACGGCATCCCCCAAATTCTTCCAGGACATGTTGTCCCACTTGAACTCACTGGCAATGTTCGGCAACTCCTCGTCCAAGCCGAACCGTGGCTCGCCCGGCACTTCCTTGATGACGAAGAACCAGCCAAGTTGGTTTGCGGGGATGTTCAATCGTGCTTCGGTAGTTTCGGCGAGGTCGTCGTGCCCCTTCGCCTCCTCGATGGTCAGGTCGAAGCCGAGGAACGTGATATCAGGTTTCACCTCCGCCTTGTAGAGCGGATAAATGATATTCGGGTTGTTCAGGGCGAGGTTCTCGCCCGTTTCATCAAAAAGAACAAGCTCGTTTTGGTGTGCCAACTCGCCGCTGTCGTCCCACTTGGACCTCATGGCGTACACGATGGTGTTCGGGTAGCGCTTCAACAGGTCGCCCCGGATGACCAGCACGAGTTGTTCCTTGTCCCCGCCCGCCTCTCGGTGGTTGTGGGCACCAAGCTGGCTACGGCTCCCCCAGCGGTGGATTTCGGGGATGTCCTTCAGTTTTTCCTCCAATTCCTTGGCTGGCAAATTCTCCTTGTTGATGTAGCCGTCCACGTTCCAAAACTGCCGGAAATAGCTGCCCCGCTGGTCAGTCGGGTACTCCCGCCAGAGCAGTTCCCTCGAAAATTCGTGGTTCAGGCCGACCATGTACGACTCGATGAAGGGCTGGTTGGTGACCATCAGCGAGAGGGTGTTCGGCGGAATCAGGTTGAGGTTTGGGACAAACAATTCAGTGGAAATATCCCGCAGCGGCTCGTACATCGGCTGCTTGAAATGCGGGTAAGCCATCACCTCCACGATGCGCTCCACCTCAAAAACGGGCGGTGGCACCGGCAAATCCGCAGGTGGACCAAGCGGCGAAAATGACGCATGGTCGTGGTACTGCCGCACATAATCGGCATAGGCAAACCCACCGACCTGCAACTGGGGAACCACCCGTTTCGGAATGGCGACCCCCGGCGAAATCGCCGTCATCACCTTCGAATAGGCGTTGCCAAAATCGAGCGCCGGGCGGGGTGGCAGGGGCGGTGGCACCACTTGAATTTCCCCGTGAAACTCCTCCATCGCCTCCCTGAATTCCTTGGCCACAGGCGCTTCGGCGGCGGGGTTGGGAGGCGTTCCATCCGGGTTGAGTGGCACGGGCGTTGAGACAGTCGGCGGCTCGACGCCCTGCGGTTGCAAGTCGAAAGTCTTTCGAATCGGAATCTCTTTCACCGCTTCCGGGGTCATGTTTTCGGGAGTAAAGTTTTCGGCAATTTTCTCCAATTCCTTGGCTTGCTCTGGTGTCGGATTGCCAGGTGGCACCGGCCCCGGCGGTGTTGGCCCAGGAACCGGGGAGGGCAGCGTTTTTGTGAACAAATAGTACATGAAAATCGCCACAGCACCGAGCAAAAAGCAAAAGACGCCGAACAATAATGAGTCGAACCAGTACATCAGCCCCAGCAAAATCGCCAGAAATATTAGGAGTAACCACAAGGCAAATTTTGCCAAAAACGATTGCGGAACTGGGGACGGTGGGGTGGGTTTCAAACCATCCGACACCGTGCCCAACGTCGGCGTTTCCTTCGGCAAAACGAGCGGCGGCGCGGCGGCGATTTTGCCCTCGTTCCACTGCTGAATAAGTTGGGCGACGAGGTTGCCCCGGTCGCCTTCGGGCATTAGGCGCTTGGCCATCAGGCTGTTCGGTCGGGTGATTTTTCGAAATCCCCCGGAGGTGACCACCGGGGTCAGGCGGCTGTTTTTTGTATAGTGTTTTATGGTGAAGGGACTGCCTTTTACCTTGGCGTGAACCGGGGCGGTGATTTGAAAAATGCGCTCCGGGACGTTGGCTTTGATGTGCTTGTCGTACACCATTTGCGTCACCCACATCGCCAATTGGGTGTACTGGATTTTTCGGTTCAGTTCCAGCACGTCGCCGATTTGCTGCCAAGCTTTACGAACAAAGCCTTCCTGATTTTTTTGCACCACTGCCGTGCCCATGCCGCCGACTGAGCGCCAGCGAGGGTCTTTGTTCAGGTCGTTGACCCAACTG
>JACRAN010000285.1 GCA_016234735.1 Bacteroidota bacterium
GTATATCGTGGAAAGAATACGGAGCAGCCTGCCGCCGCATGTGGAGTTGTTCCAGGTGAAACTCTCCGAGACAGCGACCTCCGCCGCTGAATGGTGCAGCGAGGACGAAAAAAAGTGAGCCTGTCCATGATTTTTATCAAGCCCACTACTGACTTTTGTTTACCGGGGTCGGGGCGGCAATTGTTTCCTTTGTGCCAAATACCTTTCACATGGATACCCCGCTTTTGCAGAAGTACGACGTCCCGGCCCCCCGCTACACGAGCTACCCCACCGTTCCATATTGGCAAACCGGGCCGCCGGACGAGGAAGTTTGGGTAAAAAAAATCCAAACCGCTTTTGAAGCCAGCCCGATGGTGAGCCTGTACATCCACCTGCCATACTGCGAGCGGCTCTGTACCTACTGCGGCTGCAACAAGCGCATCACCCGCAACCACCAGGTGGAAGAACCTTACATCGCCTCCGTGCTGAAAGAATGGCAGATGTACCTCGACGTGCTGCCGGGCAAGCCCATGCTGCGGGAAATCCACCTCGGCGGCGGTACGCCAACATTTTTCAGCCCGGCGCATCTCGAACAACTTTTGACTGGTATTTTTGACAAAGCCGACGTGGTGCCGGAGCACGAGTTTGGCTTCGAGGCGCACCCCGCAAGTACCAGCCCCGAACACCTGGAAACGCTGCACCGGCTGGGCTTCCGTCGCCTCAGCATCGGCGTGCAGGATTTCGACAACGACATCCTGCGCATCATCAACCGCCTGCAAACCTGCGAGGATGTGGAACGGGTGACGCAGCAGGCGAGGGCCTTGGGATACACGAGCCTGAACTACGACCTCATCTTCGGCCTGCCGCTGCAAACCACGCAGCACATTGTCACCAACATGGAGAAAATAAGCCAACTGCGCCCCGACCGACTCGCATTTTACAGCTACGCCCACGTGCCCTGGATCAAGCCGAGCCAGCGCGCCTACTCGGAAGCCGACCTCCCCACCGGGCAGGAAAAACGGGCGCTGTACGAAACGGGGCGGCACCTGCTGGAAGCGACGGGCTACCGGGAAATCGGGCTTGACCACTTCGCCCTGCCCACCGACAGCCTCCGCCGGGCGATGGACGACGGCTCGCTCCACCGGAATTTCATGGGCTACACGCCCCACTACACCCGCCTCTCCATTGCCCTCGGCGCTTCCTCCATCAGCGACTCCTGGGATGCTTTTGTCCAAAATGAAAAGGAAATCGGGCCGTACCGCCAGCGTATCGCAGAGGGGCATTTCCCCATTTCCAAAGGGCACCTGCTCACGACGGAAGACCAGGTTTTGCGGCAGCACATCCTCAACCTGATGTGCCGTTTTGAAACCTCCTGGGAACCAGCCGATCTGCAATGCGTTGCACTGTACGAAGGGCTGGAAAGGTTGGCGGAATTGCAGGACGACGGGCTAATCGAAATCAAACCTTTTCACCTGAAAGTGACCGAAGCCGGACGCCCGTTCCTGCGGAACATCTGCATGGCGCTCGATGCCCGTTATTGGCAAAAGCAACCCCAGGGCAGCCTGTTTAGCCAGGCAGTTTGAAAGTCTATCTTTTTTATGAAACACAAAACCATTATCGCGGAGACGGGGAAATGCGAGACGTACATGCAACAATTTTACGGGAAATTCGACCTTGAAATTCCGATTGGAGAGATGCGCCCCTGCTGTGTGTAAGCTTTCCCGCATGGCCTGCCTTCCACATCAATGGAAGGGGCTGGCGAGGGCAGTATCGGCGATGAAAGCAGTGTCCGTCAAAGATTTCAGGAAGGCAATCAAATCACTTTTTTCCTGCGTCGTCAGGTGCTTGCCGCCAAGGTGAAGGCTTTTCATGAGCGGGTCTACAGTTTCCGAGGTTTTCAATCCTTCGCTGTAAAAATCAACGACTTCTTCGAGGGTTTCGTAACGGCCGTCATGCATGTAGGGCCCGGTTAGTTCGATGTTCCGCAAAGTGGGGGATTTGAACTTTCCAACATCGGCAGGGTTGGAGGTGATGGCGCTCCGGGCGGGTTCCGGGGAGGCATCCAAGGCATTGTTGTGAAAGGAGTTGTCGGTGAACAAAATGCCGCCGTGACAGTGGAAGCAATCGCCCTTTTCGGTGAAAAAGATATCGAAGCCGTTTAATTCTTCATCGGTCAGGAACACCCAATTGGTGCCTTCAAGCACACGGTCATACTTTGATTTGCCGGAAATCAGCGTGCGTTGAAATTGGGAGAGTGCCTTTGCACACAACTCGTGCGTGATGGTTCGGGCACCAAACGCTTCATAAAACAGCTTTGGGTAATCCTGGTGGTTTTGGAGCTTTTCGAGGTCAGTTTTGAAAAACTCTTTTACCTCGAACAGCATGATGTCTTCCAAGGCCCCTTCCACTTTCCCGTTCCACAGAAAAGAAGTATTCCACGCCAGGTTAACATGCGGCAGCACCGGAGGGTCAGAGGTGAACGACCTTTCCTGGGAGTGGCAGCTTGCGCAAGCCCTCAAGCTGTCGGAGTGCAGTACCGGGTCGTAATAAAGCATCCTTCCCAGTTTCACACCTTCCACGGTCGTTGGGTTGCCGACGGGAATGTTGAGGATTGGAAAAGAGGCAGGCGCTTTAATTTCAAAGGGCGTGGGGTCATAGGTCCAATCCTGACCGGGCGGAACATTTTCGACGTGGTCTTTTTTGCAGCCCAAAAGCCCTGACAAAATCCCAAAAAAAATGAGGTAAAAGAGTGCTGGTTTCATTTTATTAAGTTTAAAAAACCGGGTTTCGGTCATTTGAAATAGCAAACCGTCAAGAGCATTCTCATGCCTTACTCTCGCTCCACCGAAGTCACCGAAAAGACGTCCGCTCCATTTTCCTTGAGCGCCTGCTGGGCATCTTGATTGCCCATAATCGTAGGTTCAAAGGCATCGAAATCGTAAACATGAGGATGCTCCAGCCATTCTTCCAGGTCCATAGCAAGGGAGATGTTCCAAGTGTCGCCATTCAGGCGCATGGGGTGGTGGAAAAGCAGCGAGATTTCCACGTAGTTTTGGTTGCCGCCGGTAGCCCCTGTATGGAGGTTGAAGTTTCTCAAAACTCCTGTGCTTAGGGAATCATATTTTCCCTCCAGTTTCATGTAGTGATAGCCCTGGTCGCCCGGCAGGGGCCATTCCATGTTGATGTTGGTGGTGGTATTGGGCAGCCCACCGTCCACGTTTGCCGCTTCGTCCAGCCCAAGGATGAAAGAGAGGCCGGTATATTCGCCGTTTGGCACGTCCTTCAAGGTGAAACTTTCGGTTTCCGGGGTTTCGGCGTCCCGGTAATGTGCCTCGTTGACTTGGAACGCCGTTCCGTCGGAGCGGTGCATGGAAAAGTTCGAGGTGTAGTATTTCAGCCTCACTACACTAAAAAGGTGCCCGGCGGCGCATGGGTACCAGGCGTTGTTCAGCACAAGTTCCTCCGTGCCGACGGCATGGTTGAAATGCAGGTGGACAAACCCGTTCTGAGACTCCTTTTTGCAGGTTGTCAGAAACAATATGGCCGTGAAGGCGAAAAGAATGGAGAGAAAGGATGAATAAATGTTTTTCATGGCGCCAATTTAAGTCTTTTTTGTCTTAAAACGTCAGCTAAAATAAGAATGTTTCCTTATCGTATTTTTTTTCCTGGAAAATCAAGGAATACGCCCGTAGCTTCGTTGAGGCTGCCTGCTCTCCGGACCGGCCCTGCAAAAGGAAAAATTGCACGACAGCGAAAGAAAAGTTTTCTGCGCAACTTTTTAGCGGTAACAAAAATCATTGCCAGTTCTGCCCAATTTGTCTTTTTTGTGGACGTTTTTCAAACCATCAGCACTTTTCATTCCTAAATAAAACCGATGCAACCGCACCGAAACATACGGGTCACGAAATCCTTCGCCTTCGAAATGGCGCACACGCTCGCAGGCTATGACGGCGACTGCCGCAACATTCACGGGGATTCCTACAAACAGACAAATGCTCAAATAGACAATCATGCAACACAAAACAATCATCGAACCCTTCCGCATCAAGGTCGTCGAACACATCAAAATGACGACAGAAGCGGAGCGGGAAGTTTTTTTAAAACAAGCCCAGTACAACCCCTTCCTGCTTCATTCCAACGAGGTCATCATTGACCTGCTCACCGACAGCGGTACCTCCGCCATGAGTTCGAACCAATGGGCGGGCATCATGCAGGGCGACGAAAGCTACGCAGGGGCATCGAGTTGGCTGCGCATGGAGGCTGCCATCAAAGACCTGACGGGCTGCCCCTACGTCCTGCCGACGCACCAGGGACGGGCGGCGGAGCACCTGCTGTACAGCCGCATCGGCGGCAAGGGCAAGGTGTTTTTCAGCAATACCCACTTCGACACGACACGGGCGAATATCGAGTTCAGCGGTGCCACGGCGGTTGACCTGCCAGCACCGGAGGGCAGGGAAACCGAGGTTTCCCACCCGTTCAAAGGCAACTTAGACGTTGCGAAGCTGGTCGAAAACATCGAAAAACACCGCCCGGAAAACGTCGCCGCCGTCATCCTCACCGTGACGAACAACAGCGGCGGCGGGCAGCCCGTGAGCATGGCCAATGCGAGGGAAGTCGCCGCCATCTGCAAAAAATACGGCATCCTGTTCATCCTCGACGCCTGCCGGATTGCGGAAAATGCCTGGTTCATCCAACACCGGGAAGCAGGTTTTTCGGACAAAACGTACCGGGCGATTGCGCAGGAAATGTTTTCGCTCGCCGACGGCTGCATCATGAGCGCCAAAAAAGATGCCCTCGTGAACATGGGCGGCTTCCTGGCGCTGAAAGACCTCGACCTCGCCATCCAGTGCCGCACTGTGCTCATCATCACCGAAGGCTACTCGACCTACGGCGGCCTGTCGGGGCGGGATATGGAGGCGATTGCGCTGGGGCTGGAGGAGGTTTTCGGGCCGGATTACCTCGACTACCGCATCAAAAGCACCGCCTATCTGGGCAATGCGCTCTACAACCTCGGCATTCCCGTCATCCGGCCCATCGGCGGCCATGCGGTGTACGTGGATGCCAAGTCGTTTTACCCGCACATTCCGCCGGAGCAGTTTCCGGGGCAGGCGCTGGTGTGCCAATTGTATTTGAAAGGCGGCATCCGCAGTTGCGAAATCGGCTCGGTGATGTTTGGCAAATACGACGAACAGGGCAAGCTGATACCCGCCCCGATGGAACTGGTGCGGCTCGCCATTCCGAGGCGGGTGTACACGCAAAGCCATATTGACTACGTGATTGAAACCTTCGAGGCGTTGCTCGACGGTCAGGAGCGGGCAGGCGGTTTCAAAATCACGTACGAGCCGCCGTTTTTGCGGCATTTCACGGCGAGGTTCGAGCCGGTGGGGGCACAAAATCTCCATTGAGGTACCCGTGTCACCTCATTTCATCCTGGTTCCATCAATATCGATATGCTTGCCCTTGCATTCTCTGTATGCCGTCGGAGTTAGCCCAAATTCCTGTTTAAAAATCCTGGCAAAATAGTCCGGGTCGTCGAAGCCGACATTGTAGGCGATAGCACTAACGTGCTCATCCGTTGCCAACAGGAGGGCCTTGGCTTTGGTCAAACGCAAGTGCCGGACAAACCTGTTGGGCGAAAGCCCCGTCAGTGCAACCATCTTGCGGTTCAGTTGGCTCATGCTCATGGCAACTGCCCGGCTGAACTGCGCCAAGTCGAATCCCACGTCGTCCAAATGCTGCTCCACCACCGCCTTGACCTTTTGCAAGAAAGTATTTTCCGGTGGTATCCCGATTCCCTCTGGCAGCTTGTCAGAACCATTTGTGGTGGTCACAAACGCGAGGTAATGCTGCCGCAACTTTTGCCGAATATCCATCAATTTCCGCATCCTGACGAGCAGTTCTTGTTTGTTGAACGGCTTCGCCAAATAAGCGTCGGCACCGCTTTCCAAGCCTTCGATTTTGGAAGCGATGTCCGCCTTGGCTGTGAGCATGACGACGGGGATGTGGCTGGTGCGCTCATCTGATTTCAGGGTTCGGCAAACTTCAAAGCCGTCCTTCTCCGGCATCATCACGTCGGAGATGATGAGGTCGGGTACGCACTCGATGGCTTTGTCAATGCCCTCCTTCCCGTTTCGGGCAACTGCCAGGGAGTAATCTTGTTCCAGACAGGCCGAGAGGTACTGCACCACATCGGCGTTGTCTTCGATAATGAGTACGAGGGGCAGGCCACCCCTGACCCCTCGTATGTTCAAAGGGAAACCTGTCGGAGCCGGGGTGATGCCTTCGAGGGCGGGAACAGCGGGTGGGGAGGCAGGTGTTGCCTCGAGGAAGCTGCCCGAAGGGGGCATTACCTCAAAAGCCGCTTTCCTGCTCACGGGCAGCACAACTTTAAACGTTGTCCCCTCTCCCGGTTGGCTTTCCACGGAAATACTGCCGCCCAGTAATTTCACCAATTCCTTCGTCAAGGTCAGCCCGATGCCGGTACCTTCGGCCCGGCGGGCGCCTTCCCGATAGCTATCGGGATCCACCTGATAAAACCGGTCGAAGATGTGGGGCAGTTTTTCAGGCGGGATGCCGATGCCGGTGTCTTTGACCTGTAGGTTGAGATTTGACAAATTTTGAAAATTTGTCAAATCTACCCGCAGTGTCAGTTCTCCGCCACTGGGGGTAAACTTGATAGCGTTTGAAACGAGGTTGGCAACAACCTCCCGCAGCTTTTCGGGGTCGTAGTCCATCCATATCCCGGGGTGCTCTGTTTCAAACCGAAGGGTGAGATTTTTCGCACTGGCCTGCGAATGGAACGATTCGAGCAGGTATTTCAGGTAAGCCACTACGTCGGCTTGCACCATGTTTACAGACATATTGCCCGACTCCAATTTGCGCAGGTCGAGCATTTGGTTGACCAGCAAGAGCAGGTTGTTGCTGTTGCGTTTTATCATTTCCACTCCTTTACCCAGCCATTCTTGGGGGTTTTGTTCTATCTGGCCGGCCATCCCGGAAATGACGGTGAGCGGGGTGCGGAACTCGTGGGTGATGTTGGTGTAGAGGTTGGTCTTGACGGCGTCGAGTTCCTGGAGGCGGAGGGTTTCGGCGTGTTCGAGTTTGCGTTTTAGCTCGTAGCGCCAGATGCCGTAGAGCAGGCTGCCGGCTGCCAGTACGTACAATATTTTTGCCCACCAGGTGGCCCAAAGAGGAGGGGTGATGGTCAGTTTGACAGTCAATCCTTTTTCGTTCCAAACACCGTCCCCATTGCAGGCAATGACCCGGAAAGTATAGCTGTCAGCATCGAGGTTGGTATAAGTTGCAGTCCTTTCAGGGCCGGCGTCTATCCATTCTTTATTAAAACCTTCCAGCTTGTATTTGTAGCGGATGTTTTTTGAATCAATGAAGTCCAACGCCGTAAATTTGAAAGAAAAAATATTGTCACGATGGAACAGCGTGATATGCCGGATTAATTCAGGGGATGTTCCGAAGTGCCGGGGCTGGTTCAGCACCTTGAAACCGGTAAGGACCACATGAGGTGGGGTCGTGTCGAACCGGACGGAATCGGGATGGAACGCCATGAAGCCCGACGACCCTCCAAAAAACAAGCGCCCGTCTGGACCTTTTGAAAAAGAGCCGGAATAAAACCCCGGCATTTCTGCCCGGACGTCAAACGAAATAATGGAATCCTTCGTCGGCATGTATTTGGACAACCACCCGTCGAAAGCCACCCAAATATTGTCTTTTTCATCGCTGAGGGCTGCCATGACGCTGGTGGTGGGCAAGCCGTCTTTCGAGGTCAGTGTGCGGCAGTTTCCGGTTTCAACATTGTAATTGACCAACCCGGTTGGGGTCGCCATCCATACGCCGTATTTCTTGGTCAAAGCAAAATTTCGGACACTGATGATAGCTGGCCGCGCCGGGTCGTCTTTAGAGAAAATCAGGGGCCTGAACCGCTTTGAAACCGGGTCGAACAATGCCAAAGTACCTGTGGAGAATTCCCCCGCATTGACCAATATATTCCCGTCGGGCAACTGCACCATGTTGTGGACAAACGGGGTGACGGACGGAATGTCTTCTTTGGGATTAAACCATTGCCGTTGATTAGTTCGTCTGTTCATTTGGCAAAGCCCCAAAGCATTGCCTATCCACAAAATGCCGGGGTCGTGGACGTCCTCGAACAAAACCGTATTGAGCTGCGTGTTTATCGTGTCGCCCAAATCCATTCTTTGCCATGCCCATTTTGATTCATTAAAAGCATACACGCCATTTCCTGCATGTATTGCCCAAACCATGTTGTCGGAGCCTGAATAATAAAAACTTAAAGCCTGGACTTTGGGCCCGTTGCCGGGAAATAATGCTTGCGGGTTTGTGCCCAAAACAGGCGCATAAAACAATTTGCCGTTTAAAGTCGTCGTCCAAATGCGGCCCTTTTTGTCCTGATGGACCCGGTATATGTTGTTTTCATTGGCTTCCATGCCGGGCCTGACCTGGTACACCGGGAATTTGACCGATGAGAGTTTGATTTTTTGGCAACCGAGCGTCGTTCCAATCCACAGGTTGTCCGCCCTGTCCTGCATCAAAGAATACAACTGGTCGTTTGCAAGGCCGTTTGCCATATAAGGCGAGTGTTGAAAAAGACGGGTTTGATGATTTTTATGGTCAATAAATGCCAGCCCTTTGTACTGGAACGCCAGCCAAATGTTTTGATTCCGGTCAATCAAAATGTCATACACGCCTTGGTTGGCTAAGGAATCCGGCTGTGGTACGGGCAATAATCGCTTTTCGTCCGGGTCCCATATTTTCGCACCGGCACTTGTAGCAAGCCAAAGGCAGCCATTTTTATCTTCCTCAATATCTTTGATATATTGTACCCTGGTTGAATTGCTCAGGTTTTTCGAATTCAAAAAGCCAGCCTCGATGCTATTTTTGTGAGTATCCAGTTTTTGCAGGCCATGATCCCCACCTACCCAAATGCGACCTTTGGAGTCCTGCACGATGCACCGGATATTGATATTTTCCACCACTCCTTCCGGGCTTGCCACCGGCAGGAGTGAACAATCCTGTTGATTGAACCTAAAAAGTCCATTAGCCGTGCCGGCCCAAATCGTATGGTCTTTATCTTCAAATACCACCTGGGCAGCATTGCCCGAAGGGCCTAAATCGCCAGCAGACAAAAGCAGTTCAAAATTGTCGGTCTCCCGGTGGTACAGGCTCAGTTCTCCTTCTGTCACGACCCAAATGTTCCCCTCGCTGTCTTCCAATAATTGATGGACAATGGAGGATGCAAGGGAGGAATTATCCCCAGGGACATGGCGGTATCCCTTGAAATCATACCCGTCGAACTTGACCAAACCATCTATGGTCGCCAACCAGATGAAACCAAAGCTGTCCTCCAGGATGTCGAGGATTTGCTCATTGGGGAGGCCATTTTCAACGCCATAAGTTTCAAAACGCAGGGTTTGTTCCTGGCACATCGTTGCCGGCGGCGTGCAAAGCAGGGAGGCAAAAAGGAGAAAAATGGCAAGGAAAGATTGGTTGGTCAGGGAACTTCCAGGCTGGCAAAATTTATCAAAAATCGCACACCCGATGACTTTGCATAGGAAAGCACACAACCGCCCGGAAGAGCCCCGGCGCTCAATGAGGGGAGTCTTGGCAAGCATTGTTCAGCGCATTTGGTTTTGAAAAAAACGAGCCGTACAAGTCGTGTGTCAAAGTTAAATTTTTCCGGGCATTGAAAAAAGAAAAAAGCACGGGTGGGGTGCCCGTGAGGGTTGTGCACTGAAAAATGCCTTTGGAGTTTTTATCCAATTGAGGACAGGCATGGCTTGCCACCTCTCAAATCAGTCCTTGAACAGGCGAACGCTGCCAAACAAAAGGGACGCCAGCATCATGCTCCCAATTAACCCAATTTGAATTTCTTTTTAGGAACGATGAAGGAATAAGTTCGAAATTTCAGGCGAACAATTTTTTTATCGTTCCTAACCTTCAAGTCCACGTCACGAAAACCACCAAATCAACCGGCTGACCCAGTTTGTTGATGACTGTGGTATTAGCATCATGAAACACAGCCAGTTTTCCTACTTCTACAGGGATAGGGTTGATAGGGTCAAAGTTGACCACATCAAAATTAGTTGTCCCCGACAACCGAACGGCACTATTTGCGGCATCCATCGCTTGCCCACCTTCGGTGACCGACCCATTGGAACCGGAAGCCGCCACCCAAACCATGGAGACTTTTCGCCCAAAATTATTGGCGGCAGGCAAGTTGAGTTCCTCGCCATTTCCCAGCGTCCCGCTATGACTCCATACTTTCGTTTCTCCGAAAAAACGCATGGCATGGGAACCCATGGCGCTCGGTTTTATCCTGGCATAATAGGCCGTATCCGAAACCTTGGAATTGCTGTTGAGGCGATTGAAGCCAATCTTTTCAACCATTGTGGGCATCTCGACAATTGGCGCTTCTCCACTTCCGATGCTGACCTGGTCAAGTACCAGTTCTTCCACCCCATCAATCACCTGCGCATCATTTACCACCTGTTCTGGATTGGGGTCTTCGATTTTGATACCGATGTGCTGGTCGCTGCCGTGTGTGACATGCCGAAGCGTGACCCGCTGGATTCTCCGGAAATAAAAACCGTTCTGGAAACGGTCGGCCATCATGTTTTCGATGAGTAAACTATCCAACAGGGCATTGCGGTGGATGTAAATGGAATAATGACCAGCGCCAGTGAGTTGCTCCGTCCGGACATTGCTGATGGATAAGGCAAAACTGACAGCAGTGGTAGTCGTATCATGCCAGTACAACCCAAAGGTGCCAGCTACCCAGGCTTGAAACCCACCAAAAGTGACATGCTGCAAATCAAGGCCATCGGCAATGAAAATACAGGGTTGGGACACCCCTTGGGTGACCAGCAAATACAAATCGCTGAAGTTGAAATGGTCAATATCGTTGTCGGGGTTTTGGTCATTTTTGTCAATGACCAGCGGGCGGTCGGCACGGATATGCAGGTTGTTGATATGCCCTGCCTCTCGGCCCCGGACCAGCAAGCCGATGCTGTTGCCTTTTCCCGTCCAGGGTCCGATGATGAGGTCTTTGACCATCATATTGCTCGTGTCTTTCAGCTCGATGGCGGTTTTGGTCAGCCCCGTATCTTCGCTGCTGACCAATGCCATGTCCCGGATTGCACATTGCCAGGAAACGCCGGCCGCTCCCCTGTCGAACCTGAACAGCGTTTGATAGTCATAAGAAGGGTTGAAAGTAATCATGGTAGCATACCGGCCCACCCCGTAAAGTCTCACCCGCAAATCGCTAATCAGAATCCCGGCAGTCACGATGTATATTTCCGGCTGGGAAAAAAACTGCTCCTCCTCGTCCGCAAAAACTGTTGACTGCTGCCTGAATGGCTGCCGCATCATCCGTCTGCCCGTCGCCTTTGGCGCCGAAATCCTTTACGCTCACTACCTCTCCCAATTTGTCATGGGCGGTTCTTGGGACTGCTCCGAATACGGTTTGCTTGAAGCCGATAAGGGCGTCGCCTTTTAGTGGGTCGTCGGTGTTGGCGAGCCGGGAAAGGACTTGATTGATGCAGGATAGGCAGAAGGGCATGAGTTATTTTTAAAAGGTTGAGTGAAAAGGAAGTTCTTTGAAACACATATTCCATGTAGTTTGGGATGAAATCCGCTTGGTGTTGTGGAGGCGAAGCGATATAGGGAACAAGTCAGGAGGATTGTTCCAGCGGAGGACAGGATACAGGCTGATGAAAAGTCGCAGATGTGCCAATTGCAAAAAAACCTGTCCCGGCGGGATTTCCATAGGAGAAAAGCTTTGATGCTTCGGCACAGAAGGCTGGTTGCAAACCCGGCGGAACGGAGGAAGACATTGCGCCAGCAGGGCAGACTATTATGAAAATCTTTCAGTTTGAATGCTGATACTTGTAAGTCAAAGACTAAAAGCAGCTCCTTTATCGATTCTAATCCTAATTAATTCTCCTTTTGAAGCATTTGAATTTTTAAATTCAACAACTTTATTTTCACCAATATATCCATTAATTGGAGCTGAATTGATAAAATATATTGCTTGGTTATAAGCATCAGATCTTATCTGTTTTTGCTGTGTGTCTAAAGAATTCCAAAGACGGTTCAATTCGTAAACTGCCCCGTTTTTTCCAACAATATATTTTTCATCCCATTTCCATTCCCTTTGATAAGTCAAGTCAGATCCTTCAATTCTGATGTAGACAATATGTCTATCATCCGAAAAAGCAGCACCTCTATAAATTTCAATATCAATTCTTGAATCATTTACATTCCTGTTTTGATTTTGGAAACTTTTACTCCAATTACTACTACTAATAATGCCATTGGCCGGGGCATTTTGTATAAACCTAATCACATTATTAATTGCTTGATCCCTCTCTTTTTTTTGTGCTTGGCTACATTTCCTCCAAAGTTGATCAAGCAAGTAAATTGCATCGAGTTTTGTAATGACGACTCCTTTATCCCACGTTGACACAAGAGGAGATTGCATATCTTTTCCTTGAATTTGAATCTTCATCACATGGTTTTGTGAAAGACACAAAGTACTGAATATATAAGCAAATAGAAACAAAATGGTTGTTTTCATGAGAAAAATTTTGATTAACTGATGTTAATAGTATAAAAAATATTGACTACTCTATTCAAGGCTTTTCGTCTTCCACCTTTGATTATAATGATACCCAAAAGCCGATCATAGGTGTTCATTTGCACACAATTTAATAAAATCCTAAGTTTTAAAGCTAAAAACTAACGAGCCTCAATCGTTAAACCATATTTTTCCAGTTATTAAGATACAATCCAAAACTAAGTGAACCTCATAAACCAGCCAAGCACAATCCGACCAATCGCCCACTTGATTCATTTAACGGGCAAAATCGAGAATTAACATTCAGCAGTTACAGGTGGACGACCTGGTCCAGGAACTCGCACTTCCTTCTTTTGGAAACCGGGATGGTGGTTTTGTCCTTCAGCACGATGGTGCCTTCCCGTAGGTACCTTCTGATGTAGGCAAGGTTGATTAGATGCGATTTGTGGGGCGAGAAAAAATGGTACGGCTCCAATAGTTTTATGAACTCGCCAATATTGTAGGAACTGATGATGTCCGTTTTGGTAGTCGTTACGACCCGAGTGCATTTTTGCAGTCCTTCGCAACGGATGATTTCATTGGCAGAAACAAACTCGTAACCTTCCATGGTGGGGATGCCTATCAGTTCGCTCGCTTTTTTTTCTTTTAGCAGCTTCTCCAACAATTCCTCCCTCCTTTCGTGTTCTTTCTTCAAGGCAATGTGTTCTCTTGCCCTTTCGGCCGCATGAACAAGGGCATCATTATTTATCGGCCGGAACAGATAACCTGCTGCATGGGAATGGCTGGCATCAAGGGTATGGGCAAAGGAATCTGAGACGAAGATAAGTTCCATACCCTGTTCTGTTTTCCCGTTCTGAATGTCAGACAAATCCAGGGGGGTGCCCGGATTAATGAAAACCAGGTCGGGGGCCTTATTTTCAAAGAGAACCTTGGCACCTTCGGCGGTTTGCGCAACTCCGTTCACTTCTAAGTAGGGACAGAACCGCTTGATTTTGGTTTCCAGGACATCAAGTTCCTTTGTTTCGTTTTCCAAGAGGGTTGTGTTGATCATTGTTTTGGAGTTTAAGAGATATGGAAAAAGGGTGGAAAATAAATTGTGGGGTAGCTTTCATATTTATCATTGAGACTCGTTTCACCTGCCAAACCGGGGTCAAATCTTAACTAACCGTTTCACCACCATCCCATTTTCATTGAAAACCTTCACTACATAGCTCCCGGCGCTCAAACCCGCCAAATCCACCCCAGCCGTCGTACCACCACTAATTTCAAAACCTTTCACCAGCCTGCCGTTCAGGTCGAAAATTTCAACATGAAAAAGCGCTCCTGGCGCTGATTCCACCTGCAACTTCACCACATCGCCTGCCGGATTTGGGGAAATGCAAAGCGATGGTTCCTGGCCATACGGCATGGAAGTGCCCGAAAGCTCTGGATTCGCAGCCCAAAAGACTGAACCTATACTCAGATTCACATCGAATGTCAGGGAAACAATGTCCACATCCCCATCGCCGTCAATGTCTTCCAGCCCTGTGGGTATCCGTTGGATTAAATCGTGCGGTGTAATGTCGTGTATGACCCAAGTAGCGCCGTTATTTTGGTTTTCTGCCCAGCCCAGGCCCTGGGGCAGGTAGCCAGCACCGCCATAGGCGATGTCTGTGTCGCCATCGCCATCTATGTCGCCGGTGGGTCCGATGTACAGATTCACACCGGTCGGGTTGATATTCACTTCCTGCCAGCCGGGGTTTGCATAATAAACCAGCCCACCATTGGTTTCCGAGGGAGCAGAGGCAATATCCGCATCGCCGTCGCCGTCCAGGTCGTCGCAAACGCCAACGAAGTGTGCATTAGCAGTTGAACTGACCACCTGATGGAGCGTCCAGTCAGTGGCGGGCAATTGGTTTTCTAACCAGAAAATGCCTTCCCAGGAGCCAGTAATATCGAGGTCACCGTCGCCATCCATGTCGGCGATGCTGCTGTACCAGTGGCTGCCTGGTTTGAGCGGGTGTTTGGTCCAGGTGTCGCCACTGCCTCCGTTTTCCAACCAATAAAGACTTCCGAGGGATGGCGTATTGACAAAATCATATTCCGATACAGCGATGTCGAGGTCGCCGTCGCCA
>JACRAN010000278.1 GCA_016234735.1 Bacteroidota bacterium
AGCAGGAAGTAATCGGGTGCCGTGAGCATTTTTTGCAGAATCCGGTGCTGCTCGCCGGTCAGTTGCGGAGCATCCACAGCCAATTTTGGCGAGTG
Source organism: Bacteroidota bacterium (assembly GCA_016234735.1). Classification (GTDB taxonomy): domain Bacteria; phylum Bacteroidota; class Bacteroidia; order Chitinophagales; family Saprospiraceae; genus UBA6168. Next base: position 96 of record JACRAN010000278.1, read on the forward strand.
GTCGTGAGGCCGTTCCGGTGGCAAGGTGGCCAACAGCAGCGCCCGCTTCCGCTCGCTGCTCTCCGCCCAGCGGAACAGCCCCTGGTACATCCCGTTGAAGCTCATGTCCATCTGGTCGTGTTCGAGGTTCCACTGCTCGAACTCGCTGAATATCAATAGGTTGAACTGCCGATACCGCAACCGGACCGTCACCGTCTCCGGCGTGACGGAGAGGATGGTGACTTTGAAAATTTGCGTTTTTAAGACATTAGATGATAGACCATAGATATTAGACGGCATCTCTCCGTCTCCCGTTCCTCGTCTAATGTCTAAAGTCTCCCGTCTATTGTCTCCGGGATAGAGCACGGCGATGTCGCCCACCCGGAAATTGGCGAGGGGGTTCGTGGCTGCTGTTTTTTCAAAAACGATGATGGGTTCGTCCTCGTTGGCCCGATTCTCCTTGATAATCAGGGATTTAACGATTTCAAAGCCCGCCTCTTTTTCCTCCGTCGTGTCGAGCCAGAGGGCGGCGAGGCCGTTGGCCTTGTCCACGCCATGGATGCCGGTTTTTGCCAACTGGTGCTCCCTTGCTATCAGGCCGGTGAAAGCGTTGAAGTAGCGCCGCTCCAGGTCGCCGAGGGCATGGTAGGTTTTTTCAAAACGACCGATGGACTGACTGAGGTAGCCTTTGATATGGGGGAAACGGGCGGTGGCCGTGCGTTCGAGGAGCGGCACCTGCGCCAAGTCGTCGCCCCGAATGGCCGCCAGCCGACGGTCGATGGACACGAGTTGGTTGCGCACTTGCAGCGCCTCGTTTTGCTCGGCCTTCACGGGTGGTGCGTAACGTAACTGGTTGGTTTCCAAGCCACTGTACAGGATGTAGCTGGCCGGTTCCACTTCTTCGCCGAACACGGAACGCACCATCAGGTCGTACAACAATGTCTGAATGAAGTGGCTGGCCCCGATGCCGTAGCGGTTGGGCATGAACGGCTGGCCGCTCTTGAGTTCGATGATGGCGCTGCGGTTTTCCTTTTTGTAAAAAACGTCGAGGCGGCCTTGCAGCCCATGTTTTTCATCGTAAAAACTGGGTTCGAGGTAGCACTCCTTCGGCTCGATGTCGAACTTCCGCATCTCCTGCCGCACCATCGCTTGCAGGGTCAGCCAATGGCGCTGCGACTTTTCGTAAATCTCCCGGATATCGGCATCGGTCAGTAGCGAGAACGTCAACGGGCTGGTCTTGAAGACTTTGGGGAAAGTTTCCTTGAAACTTGCACCGGCATCGTGCATCAGTTCGTCGAGGAAAAAGTTGGCGATGTTCCCCAAAATCATCGCCTGTGTCTGTGCTACCGGGAGGAATTTTTGCAACAGGTACACCACCGGCTCGGCGCTGTTGCCCTGGAAGCAACCGGCCACGGTGGATACGTCGAGCAGGTAGTCCGGTTCCACCACGATGGCCCTTGGACGGTAGATGGTGGACGGTGGACTGTGGACGATTGACGATTGACGGACTGCCAATTGTCGAACTGCCGAACTATCAACGACCTCCACATCGGTCAAACTGAGGGTGACAGGGAAGCCGAACGTCTGCCTGATTTGCCGGATGGTGGGGTTGAACGGTTCGTTTCGCTCGGCGATATTGTATTGAATATGAATGAGTTGCGAGGGGTTTTCTTCATCCTGGGCCAGCAGCAGGTCGTTTTCCTCGTCGTCGCTCAAGGCGATGACACGGGCAGTTTTTCGAAATTCTTTCACCCGCACTTCCGTGTAGGCGTAGGGGATTTTTTTGGGTAAAAATGCCTGCACTTCCTCTGGCGCAGCTTCGCCGAACAACCCCTCGATGCTCCCTGCCACAGCTTTCAAGCCGAGTGCGTACACGTTAGGAGCCTCTGTGTCCGGCACCAGCGAGCGGATTTTTTTCCGAAAAAAATGTATCCAGTACTGCATTTTTTTCTCCACCTGAAACTTGTGGCAAGCGAAGGCGATGCGGGCGAACAGCGTGGTGAACTGGATGTTTTCAGCCTTCGTCACTTCGAGGTAGAGCAGTTCGAGCAGGCGGGCGAGGGCATCGGCTTTGGCGGCGGGTGCCCAGTCGTCGTTGCCGTGGATTTTGGCAAGCTCCCGGTAAAAAAGACGGGCCAGTTCAACGGATTTGTGGTCTGTGTCGCTCAAGATATTGTGTCTGGAATGGCTTGTGCCGGGTGCGGTGAATTGGAAGGCAAAAGTAAAAAGTTTGAAGGCAAAAGTACAAGATATTGATAATCAATTAATTAGGTTTATTTTTTGAAAAAAATCAGAGCAATTCAAAAAAAGGTTTTGAGTTACAAGAAAAATGACTAAGTTTGTGGGACAAAATTCCGATAAAAATCAGACAACATGGCAAAGCAAATTAGCAACGAAAAAGCGGTATCCAAAAAGCCCCGGGCATACAAAATACCAGAAGAATCCCTTACTGCCAACCTGGCAAACGACGTGGCGTACCACCCGGCGTACATCGTGCAAAGCAGCCGCAATGGGGTGAGTAGCAGCCGCTTTTTCGGCCTTGCAGACTTTACCGGGCTGAACAGGGAATGGCTCGCCACGCAGTTTTTGGGCCTTTCTTTGAAGACCGTGCAGCGCTACGTGCAAGAATCCAAACCACTCTCGCCGAGGGAGGGGGAAGCGGTGCTCAAGCTGGAGGCGCTTTACAAAAAAGGCATCGAAATCTTTGGCAACCGCGACGAGTTCAACAGTTGGCTAAAGGAACCGGCGTATGGCATTGGCGGGCAGGTGCCGCTTGAGTTGTTGAGCATGTCCACGGGCATTGACCTCATCATGGACGAGTTGTACCGCATCGAATTTGGCGCTACTGCCTAACCTACCCGCACATGCTCGTTTACCGAATCGTTTTGGAAAAATGGTCGAAATCACTGGCCGCCTCTGGCCAGGCTGCCCGCTGGAACAGCCGGGGCAGGTTCGTGGTGTACACCGCCGGAACGCGGGCGCTGGCATGTCTCGAAAACGTGGTTCACCGAAGTGGCGAGGGTCTGAACCAATTGTTCAAAACGATGGTGATCGAAGTGCCAGATAAACTTTACATCGAAAAAATCATTGAACCCGACCTACCCGACGGTTGGCATGAGTTTGAATCGCACCACCTCACCCAGCAGCTTGGTGATGCGTGGATAGATAGTATGAAAAGTGCTGTTTTGTCTGTGCCTTCAGCCATTGTGCCGCAGGAACTGAATTTTTTGATTAATCTACAACACCCTGACTTTCAAAAATTTAGGCTGCTCCGCACGGAAGATTTTGTTTTTGACCCAAGGATAAAAATGACGTGAACTTGAAAGGATTTGAGCATGAAAATCACCTTTGGAAAACCCAATGCTCCGGCTTACTTTTGCCCCGTTCAATCAAAACAATTCATCAAAAAAATAAAATCATGTCAGACCATATTGAAAATGAAGGCAAAAAAGGCAAGTTCATGATGTGGTTCATCATCTACTTCGTGCTTTTCATGCTTCTCCTCATCTACCTGTACCGCTACAATCTCCGGCTGGAATTCTGATTGTAGTTGGCAGCAATTACAAACAAAAAAAGCGCAGCGACCAGGTCAGGTCATTGCGCTTTTTTTTGCCGGAATGGGCGACCGCAAGGTCGCCCTACTCCTCGCTCGTAAACCGAAACACCACCTCCGGGTGCGCCTCCTGCGCCATTTTGAGTGCCCAGGCGCTTTCGGCGAGGAAGACAAGTTGGCCGCCCTTGTCCTTCGCCAGGTCCTTCGAGCGGCGGGAGCGGAACTCCCTGAACGCCGCTTCGTTGTCGCAAGTCACCCAGCAAGCCTTGAAAAGGTTCACAGGTTCGTAGGCGCAGGAGGCCCCGTACTCGTGCTGGAGGCGGTACTGGATGACCTCGAATTGCAGTGCTCCCACCGTGCCGATGATTTTCCGACCATTGATTTCTTTCGTAAAAAGCTGCGCCACGCCCTCGTCCATCAGTTGGTCGAGGCCCTTGGCCAACTGTTTCGATTTGAGTGGGTCGGCATTCTCCACGTAGCGAAACTGCTCCGGGGAGAAGTGCGGAATGCCCTTGAAGTGAAGCACCTCGCCGTCAGTCAGCGTGTCGCCGATTTTGAAATTGCCGCTGTCGTACAAGCCCACCACGTCGCCGGGGTATGCCTCGTCGATGACTTCCTTTTTCGAGGCCATGAAACTCGTCGGGTTGGCGAAGCGCATCTGGCGGGCGTTCCGCACGTGCAGGTAGTTTTTGTTGCGCTCGAACATGCCCGCACACACCCGCAGGAACGCAATGCGGTCGCGGTGGCGGGGGTCGATGTTGGCGTGGATTTTAAAAACAAAGCCACTGAATTTTTCCTCCTCCGGCAACACCCGGCGCTCCTCCGTGTCGCGGGGCAGCGGCGTCGGGGCTATCTTCACGAAGCAGTCGAGCATTTCCCGCACCCCAAAATTGTTCACGGCGCTGCCGAAAAACACCGGCGATAACTCGCCCCGCTGGTAGGCTTTTTCATCGAAAACCGGGTACACTTCCTGCACCATGTGAACCTCCTCCCGCAGCGTGTTGGCCGCCCGCTCGCCGATATGCTTTTCGAGCGCCGGGTCGGTCAGGTCGTTGATTTCCACCACGTCCTCTTCCTCCTGTTTTGCATGGGGACGGAAGAGCACGAGGTTTTTTTCATACAAACTGTACACGCCCTTGAAGGTGCCGCCCATGCCCACGGGCCAACTGAGCGGGCAGACCCGCAGCCCCAGTTTTTGCTCCACCTCGTCGAGGAGGTCAATGGCGTCCTTGCCCTCCCGGTCGAGTTTGTTGATGAAAACGATGATGGGCGTGTTGCGCATCCGGCAGACGTTGACGAGTTTTTCGGTCTGCGTTTCCACGCCCTTCGCCACGTCGATGACCACGATGGCGCTGTCCACGGCGGTGAGGGTGCGGTAGGTGTCCTCGGCGAAGTCTTGGTGGCCGGGGGTGTCGAGGATGTTGATTTTCAAATCTTTATACTCAAAAGCCATGACCGAGGTGGCCACGGAGATGCCCCGCTGCTTCTCGATTTCCATGAAGTCGGAGACGGTTGTCTTCTTGATTTTGTTGGACTTGACGGCCCCGGCAGTCTGGATGGCGCCACCGAACAGCAACAGCTTCTCGGTGAGGGTGGTCTTACCGGCATCGGGGTGGGAGATGATGCCGAAGGTCTTGCGCCGTGCGATTTCTTGTTTTAAACTCATTTTAGCTTAATAATTTCGGGGCGCAAAGGTAGGAGATGGGCGGGGAAGAAGAGGAAATAATGCAATTCTTCTAGTTTGGATGACTTAATGATGCTTTCGCTAGCCAATGCCGGAAATTCTTCATCTTCTAAGATAAAACCCACCCTCTTAGTTGATTTGCAGTTGTCACATAGGTAACATTCGGTCTGTCAGTTCTTGCAGGCGGAACATCAATGATTGGTCGCAAGTCCGCAATAAATTTTTCAAGTCCTCCGTGAAGATTTAGTTCTTTCAATTTACTCGCTTCACTTTCCTTGAAAATAATTTGATACTTCTCGTTGAAAGTAATTAGTCCTTTGTCGTATGCCTTGTGGTGGATTGCTGACAAAGCAATTCCGTTACTCGTTTCATCTGTTGAAGTTTCGTAACTTACGGGAACAATGTGTGCTGCATCAACAAGTCGGAGTTGAATACCGCTAAATGCACACTTGTAATTGTATGCTCTTAAAACTCTTGCACGAAAACTATTGTCTCGTTGCTTCTTGCTAATTGTCCGCACAACTTCTTGTCGTGGGGCACTAACTTGTTGAACCATTTCAGTGTTAGGAACAACTTCAGTCCTTGTTACTTCTTCAAGTATTGCAAAGTCCTGTTGTGATTCTCCGAAAGCATGAAGTGTTTCAAGATTACGGACATACTCAACAAAAAAGTCAGGACGAAAAGCAATTGCGATTTCTTCATTGCCTTTGTCGCATGGTGAAAAGCCACTGATAAATGCTTGCTCTAAATTCTCTGAACGAATTTGAAATGAAGCAGAGTAACCTGGTGCTCCAAGATGTTTTGAACTCATTCAGCTTACAGGAAATAAAACTATTGAAGAAGGTTTCTCATCATCAAATTCAAAATCACCAAGGAATGCATTTTCGGGTTCATACCTAACAAAAGAAATTTCTCCAACCATTGGAGAAAATGAATTTCCTTCTCCATCTTTTGAAATAATAATTGTATAGTTGTCGGGAACATCTTTTAAATATTCTTTCAAAGCACCGACAGTAATTCTCTTTGTTTCCATAATGAATTATTGTATTAATGTCCAATTTCCATTTGATAATTCTACCAATCCTTTTTTCTTCAAATGTTGTTGCGCAGTTCTTACTGCGTGTTTCCATTTTTTACCAAACCTAACTCCGTCAATAATTCTATCAACTGAACTATCACACAAGTCGGGATGTATTTCTTCAATCAAATTATTTATCACAGCAGTTGGAAGTGGTCCATTTTTTTGAAGGATGTAAAGAATAGTTTTTTCAAAAACATTGTGCAATGCACCTTCGCCTAACTTTACTTTAATCAGTTCATCATTTGCCTTGATGATTGCTTTCTTGAATTTACTTTCAATTTCCTTTCGGGATGATTTTTCTATTTGCTTATATAGTTCTTTTATCTCATCGGAAATCACACAATAATTTTCTATTTCATCATAGTTAATTGTGGCACCAAGGTTTCCATATCCAATCAAATCATTTTTGATTAACGAAACAGTTGGAGTTTCTTCAATAAAGACACCGTATTCAAAATTATTGTAGATGCCACCGGCAGTTAAATTTCCTGATGTAATAATTGCTTTCTTTTCATCACTGATATAAACTTTGGCGTGTAATCTTGGAAGATGAAAAACCTGAATTGAATTGATTGACTTGAAAAGAAGTTTGAATGATTTTGGGTTAGTGGAACCTTGATATATATTTCTTGGTGATAAATCAGTAACGAATTTTAAAACGCCTTTCTCTTTAAATTTCTTCGAAACATTATTTAATAAAAATTCAGCACCAACATCAGAGATGTAAGGACTTGAAACAGTAAGTTCTGTTTCAACACTCTGAAAAATTTCATTCAGATTTTTATTCCATCCTCTTTGTAAGGTTTGCATTTCAATTTATGTAGCAAGTTTCTGAGTGCGAGTTGCGAGTGTCGCCAAGGTATGCCTTGCCTAACTCTGTTTCGTAGTAGGGTTCAATGGTCGGTACTGATGTCTGTTTATTTTTTGCCATAATTAATTGTAAGTTGTTTGCGCAAAGGTAGAATTTTGGCAGACTTTTTTATGCCAGAAGCTGTCACTCTTGCCAAATTACAGGCAAACACACTGGTGGTCAAATAAAAATGCAGCCAATGATTACGCCTCAAAATCATCTTCCACCTGCCCATTCTCAATTTTTCCAACTGAAACAAAAAATTTCCCCCCGCTCATCTCAAAATCCACCTCTCGGACAGTGCGACGACCCTCCAGCCTTTTTATTAGCAAAAACGACACCTCCGGAAAAATTTCGAGCTTAAAACCACGCAGCTATTCGGCTCCCCGAAAGAAACTGCAAGTTTAGCTACCTTCGCCGGTCGTTCAATTCACCGTTCATCATTCACCGTTAAAAATGTCCGTTCCCGAAAAAAATACCCTCATTTTTGGCCGCCACCCCATCGTGGACGCACTGAAGTCAGGTGCCCGGCTGGACAAGATTTTCCTGCAATCGGGGGTGCGGGGCGAGTTTGAGCAGGAAATCCGGCAACTCTGCAAGGAGTACGACGTGCCGCTCCAGTACGTGCCGAAGGAGCGCATGGCCAGGATGGTGAAGGGCAACCACCAGGGCATCATCGGCCACCTGGCGCTGCTCGACTACTACCGGCTGGAGGATGTGGTGCCCGGTATTTTTGAAAAAGGCGAAACCCCGCTCCTCCTCCTCCTCGACCGGGTGACGGATGTGCGCAACCTCGGTGCCATCGCCCGCTCGGCGGAAGTGTGCGGTGTGCAGGCGCTCGTGGTGCCCAAGTCGGGCAGCGCCCTCATCAACTCTGATGCCATCAAAACCTCCGCCGGGGCGCTGACGAGGCTGGCGGTCTGCCGGGAGAACAGCCTCGTGACGGCGGTGGAATACCTGCAAAACTCTGGCATTCAGGTACTTGCCAGCGATTTGAAAGCGGAGAAGTTCGTTTTCCAAATGGACCTGACCTTGCCCACCGCCCTCGTCATCGGCTCGGAAGACGAGGGGGTACAGCCTGCACTCCTCAGCCGGGTGAGTGGCCGTTTCCGCATCCCACAGCAGGGGGCGACCGACTCGTTCAACGTGTCGGTGGCCACCGGCATCATGCTGTACGAGGCGCTCCGGCAACGGATGCTGCCAGCCTGAGGGCTGTTTTTTCTGAAAAAATGTCGGGCAAACGGCGCATTCGTCGAAGGATTTCCGGCTTTTGGCAGCCCAGAGGCTTCATGCTTGTCTCTTGGCGTATCTTCCCGCTTCTTTTCCGTTTTTCAAAAAATGTTTAACCAAATAATTTTCATCATGAATCGAAAAAGCACTCTTCCCCGGCTGGCTGTTTTCGTGCTGGCGTTCTGCATCAGCAGCATGACCTGGGCACAAAACGCCGCCAAAAAGGAAATCAAATTGCCGGAAGGCGTTGAAAAAGTAACTACCGTGGAGGGCATCACCGAATACCGCCTGACGAGCAACGGGCTGAGGTTCCTGCTCTTCCCCGACCAGTCCAAACCGACCATCACGGCCAATGTAACCTACCTCGTCGGCAGCCGTCACGAGGGCTACGGCGAAACGGGCATGGCGCACCTGTTGGAGCACATGGTGTTCAAAGGCACACCCAACCACACGAACATCCCGCAGGAACTGACCGAACATGGCGCACGGCCCAACGGCAGCACCTGGTACGACCGCACGAACTATTTCGAGACCTTCAACGCCACGGAGGAAAACCTACGCTGGGCGCTCGACATGGAGAGCGACCGGATGGTGAATTCCTACATCGCCAAAAAGGACCTGGAAAGCGAAATGACCGTCGTTCGCAACGAGTTCGAGAGCGGCGAAAACGACCCGTCCGGCGTACTGAGGGAGCGGGTGATTTCCACGGCCTACCTCTGGCACAACTACGGCAACTCGACCATCGGCGCCCGTGCCGACCTCGAAAATGTGCCCATCGAGCGGCTCCAGGCTTTTTACAAAAAAAACTACCAGCCCGACAATGCCGTGCTGGTGGTGGCTGGCAAAATAGACCCGGAAAAGACGCTCGAACTGGTGAAGGAATATTTTGGTAAAATACCGAAGCCGACCCGTGAACTCATCCCGACCTACACCAAAGACCCCACGCAGGATGGCGAACGCAACGTAGTGCTCAAGCGCACGGGCGATGTGCAGGTGGCCTCCTGCCTGTACCACACGCCGCCTGGTGCCCACCCGGAATATGCTGCGCTGGCGGTTTTGGATGAAATCCTGACGAACGAACCCGCCGGCCGGCTCTACAAAGCGCTGGTGGAAACGAAGAAGGCTTCCACGGTCTGGTCGTTCGCACCGGCGCTCAAGGAGGGCGGTTTCATCTACATCAACGCCGATGTGCGGCAGGAGAATTCGCTCGACGATGCCCAGGCCACGATGCTGAAAACGCTGGACGACCTGACCGCCAACCCGCCGACCGCCGAGGAGGTGGACCGTGCCAAAAAGCGCATCCTGAAAGACTGGGAGTTGAGTTTTCGCAGTTCCTCCACGGTTGGCTTGCGGGCCAGCGAGTACATCGCCATGGGCGACTGGCGGTTGGCTTTCCTGTTCCGGGATGATGTGGAAGGCGTGAAGGCGGAAGACGTGGTGAACGTGGCCAAAAAATATCTCAAACCTTCCAACCGCACGACCGGGCTTTTCATTCCTGACAAAAACCCTGACCGGGCGGAGATTCCCGATGCCCCCAACCTCGAAACCCTGCTGGCCAACTACAAGGGCAAAGCAGCCATTGCCGAAGGCGAAAACTTTGACCCGTCCTGTGAAAATATTGAAAAACGCACCACGAAGGGCGAGGCTTCGGACAAGGGCATCGAGTTCGCATTTTTACCGAAGGAAACCCGTGGCAACAGCGTGTCGGCGCGCATGACGCTGCGTTTTGGCGACGAAAACAGCCTGAAAGAGTACGACGTGGCCTCGCAATTCGCCGCTTCCCTGCTCGACAAGGGCACCAAAACCCTGAACCGCCAGCAAATCCAGGACGAGCTTGACCGCCTGAAAGCACGGGTGGGCATCTTCGGTAGCGGCGGCACGGCCAGCGTGAACATCGAGACGGAGCACGACAACCTCGAAGCGGTGGTCAAGCTGGTGGGCGACCTGCTGAAAAACCCGGTTTTTTCGCAGGAGGAATTTGACAAACTGAAAGAAGAACAACTCGCCGGCATCGAATCGCAGCGCAGCGACCCGCAGGCCATCGCCGGCATGACGTTCAGGAAGTTGATGAACCCGTACCCGAAAGGCGATGTGCGCTACGTGATGACCTTCGACGAGCAAGTGGAGGCCATCAACAAACTGACGCTGGACGAGGTGAAGGGTTTTTACAATAAATTCTACGGCACCTCGGATGCTACGGTGTCGGTGGTGGGCGACTTCGACCAGGCGGCTGTGAAAAAAGCGACGCTCGATGCGTTCAGCAACTGGAAAAGCCCGAACGGCTACACCCGCATTTCCAACCCGTACAAACCCGTGAACCCGACCAACGAGGCGCTCAACACGCCCGACAAGGCCAATGCGATGTTCTTGGCGGGGATGCCGCTCAACCTCCGCGACGACGATGCCGACTACCCGGCATTAGTGATGGGCAACTTCATGCTCGGCGGCGGCTTCCTCAACTCCCGCCTCGCCGTGCGCATCCGCCAGAAGGAGGGCCTGAGCTACGGTGTGGGTTCCAGCATCAACGCCAGTTCGTATGAAAAATCGGGCGGGTTCCAGGCGTTCGCCATCTACGCGCCGGAGAATGCCACGAAGCTGGAAGCTGCTTTCAAGGAAGAACTTGAAAAAATGCGGACGGACGGCTTCACCACCGAGGAACTCGAAGCTGCCAAGTCCGGCTACCTGCAAAACCGGGGCATGAACCGCGCCGATGACCGCAACCTGTCCGGTACGCTGAACAACTACCTGCAACTCGACCGCACGATGATGTGGGATGCCGAGTTGGAGAAAAAAATCATGGCGCTGACACCGGAGCAAATCAATGTGGCTATGAAAAAATACATCGACCCGACCAAACTGGTCATCGTCAAGGCGGGCGATTTTGAGAAGGTCGGCAAGCCGTAGTTGGTTCGCAGGCTGTTGATTTTCAACAATTTAAAACAAAACCGCCGATGCAGGTGTATCGGCGGTTTTGTTTTTTTCTAAAAATGGCGGTCTAAAAAATCACTTTTCGATCGTCCTGCCACGTTCACCGTCTTTGTATTCGACGATGAAGGCATCGCTGAAATCTTTCATGCCCCGCACGTTCGGGAGGTCGGCTTCTGCGTCCTCGATGCTGGCGTAGTCGGCCAGCAACACGCGGTAGAGTTTGCGGTCGGAGAAAAATTCCTGGTCGATGCGGCGCAGGTTTTTCACCTTGCTGAATCGCGAATGGTTCATGTCCACCTTCGCCAGGGCGATGATCTGGATTTTGTAGTAGGTGCCTGTGGTGACGGGTGCTGCCGTTTTGCCGCTTTCCACGTTCGACTTTTTGGCCGTAGCAGGTTTCGTCGTAGTTTTTTCAGCAATCGGTGAAGTTTTCACCGGCTCTTTTTTCGCCACTTCCTCTTTTGCAGGTTTGGTGGCAGGCTTCCCGGCAGCCGTGTCCACCGATTCCTTCACCGGCACTTTTTTCACGTCTTCCTTCATGGAAATGCCTGTGTCACCGGACGGCTCAAGGTAGAGCGGTGCCCCAAAATCCGTGTAATTATTGTAGTCGTAGCTGTCGAATTCATAGGAAGATGGGTAGTATCCATCCTTCAACGCCTCCAGATAATACTTGCGGGATGGCTCCACCGGGAAGTCGTAGTGGCCGTTGGCAGAGACGATTTTTGTCAAAAAGCTCCGCTGCCCGGCATCGCCCATTTCGTAGAGGGCAATCTCCACATCGTCCAACATTTCACGGGTTACTTTGCTGAAAACTTCACCCCGCGCTACCCACTGAATGACAGGTTTTTGGTATTGGAACGAAAAAATATCTTCATGCGTGGTGCTGATTTTTTCCATCCCGAAGTTGCGGTTCGACACGAGGAAGCCGCCTTTGCCGGAAGTTGTTTTCACAAAAGAAAAATCGTCAGCCGGTGAGTTCAACGGCGAGCCGACGTTCTCGGCAGTCTGCCATTGCGACTTCGCACCTTTTGACCTGAAAATATCGAAACCGCCCACCGAGACAAGCCCGTTGGAGGCGAAGTACAGCATGTCTTCTATTTTGTCATAAAACGGCGTGATTTCGTCTGCGTAGGTATTGATCCGGGAGCCTGCATTGATGGGCAGCGTGAAATCGTTGGCCGTGCTGCTCATCTCGCGGGTCGTGTACCAGATGTCCATGCCGCCCATGCCGCCATTGCGGTTGGACGCAAAATACAGGATTTCAGTGTTGCCATCCTGAATGACGTTGGGCTGTGTGGTGGAGACGTTTTGCTCGTTGATGTAGTCGGGCAGGCGCTCCGGCGTCGTCCAGGATTTCCCAATCAGGCGGGTCACGTAGATTTCGCAATGCGTGGTCAGGCCGCCCCATTTTTCCACCGATTTGCAGATGGTGAAGTAAAAGCGTGATGCATCGGGCGTGAGCGAGCCATTACAGAAGTGGTCTTTTTCAATGACCGGGAAGTGCTCAATGGGCGATGCCTTGCCCCAATCGCCGCCACCGGTTTTGATGGTGCGGTAAATCTCTGCCCGTTTGGCCATTGTCGAAGAAAAATAGAGCGCCTCGTCGCTGAACGGGATAGGCCCAAACTCCGTCTCCGGCGTGTTCACGTTGCTGCTCAGATGTTCCAGCAGGATGTTCGGGTCGTCGCCCCTGATAGTTTGTTGAGCGGCCAGTTCACAGCCCCGGAGTTCGTTCTGCACGATTTGTGAAACGGTCACTTTGTCGGAGCCGGAGTATCGTCCCAGAAAATCGACCAACTCGCTGCTGGCTGCTTCATGCTCACCGTTTTGTTTCAGGCAGCGGGCGTAGCGAAGGCCGATGAGCGGATAGTTTGCATTGTCGTCTTTCACGTTTTTCCAGGCATCCGCAGCGTTGCGGTAGTCACGGATGGTGTAGAAACATTCACCTGCTTTGTAGGCCAGTTCTTTCTTTTTGGTTTTCTGTTTCCAGGCAGCACGGTAATGTTCGCCTGCATCGGCATACTCAGCTTTTGCGTAGAGTTCGTCGGCGAGTTTGACGTGTTGCTTCCAACTGAGTTTGTCTTGTGCCTGCACATTCAGCGCAAGCACGAGTACCATGAAAATGGATAAGATGATGGGATTTTTCATAATCGTTGCTTTGTAAAACTTTTAAAACTGTGAATTTCGAATGAGTACGGCTTTTCAAATGTTTGAAAAATGCAGCAAGCCGTCAGGGTTTGGAGGTGTTGCCGGTCAGGAGTTTTTCGATGACTTCCGGGAAGTGGCGATGCTCCAGCCGGTGTATTTTCTGGGCGATATCGTCCGGCGAATCGGTGGTCTCCACGGGGCATTTCGCCTGAAAAACGATGTCACCATTGTCGTATTGCTCGTTTACCAGATGGATGGTGATACCGGTTTCCGTTTCACCGGCCATTTTAACGGCCTCATGCACCCGCATTCCGTACATCCCTTTTCCGCCGTACTTGGGCAAAAGTGCCGGGTGAATGTTCACCATCCTGCCTTCAAAAGCCCTGACCAAGTACGTTGGCACTAACCACAAAAAACCCGCCAATACCACATAATCAATAGAATATTGATTAAATATTTTTAAAATATTTTCAGTTTGGTAAAAAAACGCCCGGTCGATGACCAACGTGGGGACGCCGTTTTCCTGGGCCATTTTCAAAACAGGCGCTTCCGCCTTGTTTGAAACAACGAGGCTTACGGCAACTTTGGGGTTATGTTTGAAATATTCAATTATTTTTTTTGCGTTTGAGCCTGTGCCAGAGGCGAAAATGGCGATATGTCGTTTCATAAACTTAAAATTGACGACCAAAACACTTGTGCCATAAGCTGATTTTCAGTGTTTTAGGAAGGAATATTTCAGGATTTTTTGAATTCAAATACTAAAAATGAACTACCTTTGAACGCACAGTCACACCCTAATTTTCAGGGAGAAGACTTTCTGCCCTGCAAATTTTCACAACCACTATCAGTAAACTACCTTTGCGCCGCTTTGGAAAAACTGGCCGTTTTGCTGCCAGACAGCTTGACTATCAAGCTTTTTCAGGGCGACAAACACTTTAAACAAGGCTATTTTTGAACCGTATCGGATGGAACGCAGCGCAGGCAGCACCCCAGCCTCGGAAAAGTAGAACACCATGCAATTTACCCTTCATCATCAGGCCACGATTTTACCCGACGCACTCGTTGTGCCCATCGCCCAGCAAGCAGACCTGGATGCCATTTTTTCGCTGCTTGCTGCGAAAACCAACGTGCCTGCCGATTTAATCAAAAGCGATTTCAAAGCCGGACCCAAAGAAGCACACACGCTGTATTTCACTGAAAATCAACAGAGCAAGCGAATTTTTCTCCTCGGTCTGGGTGAAAATCCCCGCTCCATCGATGTGCTGAACGCTTTCCGTTCCTTCGTTTTCAAGCGCAAATCTAACCTGCCCGCCAACCTCGGTGTCAGTTTTTTACACCAAAATGCACCTGCCGAACCGGCTGTATGGGTGGAAGCGACCGTCAACGGCCTACTGCTCGGCCTCTACGATATTGGCCTCTACAAAACGACCAAAAAAGAAGAAGAAAAAGCCGCTGATTCCGAAATCGAAATTTTTGTGACGGAACAGCATCTTGAAGCCGCTGCCGTTGCCCTTCAAAGTGGAATTGCCTTCGCTGCCACCCACACGGAAATTTTCAACCTCGTCAATGCCCCGGCCAACAAAAAAACGCCGCAGGTACTGGCGGAATGGGCGGAAAAATCGGGGCAAAAACATGGCTACGAAGTAAAGATTTTCAACGAAAAAGAAATCCATGCACTGGGCCTACATGCCCTCATCTCCGTGAACCGTGGCAGCGAGAACCCACCCGCCTTCATCGTACTGGAATACAAGCCCAAAGGAAATCGGCCTCTCAAAAAAATCGGCCTGGTCGGCAAGGGTGTCACTTTCGACACCGGTGGGCTTTCCATCAAGCCCTCCACCAACATGCACTACATGAAGTCGGACATGGGAGGTGCTGCGGCGGTGATGGGCACGATTGAAATGGCGGCCAAGTTGCAATTGCCCCTCCATGTAATCGGCGTGATACCGGCCACGGAAAACTCCGTCGATGCGATGTCCACCAAACCCGGCGACGTCATCGGCTCCTACCAGGGCAAGACCATCGAAGTCATCGACACTGATGCGGAGGGCAGGCTCATCCTCGCCGATGGCCTGACCTACGCCGTGCGCAACTTCGAGCCGGACGTGCTCATCGACCTCGCCACGCTCACCGGCTCCTGCATCCGAACGCTCGGTACTTACGCAGGCGGACTTTTTTCCAACAACGACGACCTCGTTGGCCAACTCATCTCGGCCAGCGAAAAAACCGGCGAGCGGCTTTGGCGGTTGCCGCTCTGGGACGACTACAAAAAAGAGCTGAAATCCGACGTGGCTGATTTGAAAAACTTCAGCGGCAACCCCTCGGCTGGAGCCATCACCGCTGCGAAGTTCCTGGAAGAGTTCATCGAAAAACACCCTGCCTGGGCACACATGGACATCGCAGGTGTGGCCGTTAGTGACTCGGAATTTTCTTCGCAAAAAAGTGCCACAGGCTTCGGTATCCGGCTGCTCATCGAATACCTCACAAGCTTGGTAGCTGAGTCCCGGGCTTGATTTTTTCCAGCGCCACCCTTCACATTGTTTTGTTTTGGTAAGAAAAGTGAAATGTCTTTTCTTCGTGGGCAATTTGATTGCCCGACCAATCTACTTTTTATGAAAAAACACATCACAGCACATGGCCTGCGCTTCGAGCAATTTATCAGAAAAAAAGAAATTGCAGGCAGGGTCGAGGCACTTGCCAGCCAGATTCTGGAAGTTTACGAAGGCAAGCGTCCGCTGTTTTTGTGCGTACTGAACGGGGCCTTCGTTTTTGCTGCCGACCTCGTGCGGGCGTGTGGTGTCGAGTGCGAGGTGGCGTTTGTTCGCCTTGCTTCTTACGAAGGCACACAGACCACGGGACAGGTTTCGACCGTGATGGGTTTGGATTTTGAGGTAAAAAACCGGCATGTCATCATCGTGGAAGACATCGTGGATTCGGGGCGCACCCTTCATTTTTTCATATCGGAATTGGGCGGTCTGGAACCTGCTTCGGTATCGCTGGCGGTGCTGCTGCTAAAGCCGGAGGCACTGCAATTTCCCATCAAAATCAACTTCCTCGGCTTCGAAATTCCCGATAAGTTCGTCGTCGGTTACGGGCTGGACTACAACGGCCTTTGCCGAAATCTGGAGGATATTTATCAACTATCAACGACATGAATTCAGCAGCATTGGAACAGCTTTGCCAGCAAAGTTGCCGTCTCGTGGAAAGCGTGGCCGACTTCATCCAGGGAGAGTTGGGTAGGGTGGGGTCAGAAAACATCGAGGTCAAAGGCCTGAACAGTTTAGTCAGTTACGTGGACAAAACGGCTGAAAGGCAACTCGTGGCAGGCTTGAGCGAACTGCTGCCCGGCGCTGTTTTTTTGACAGAGGAAGAAACAGTGGCAGCGGCAGAAGGTGAGTTCCAGTGGATCATCGACCCGTTGGACGGCACGACCAACTTCCTGCACCAACTTCCGTGTTTTGCGGTGAGCGTGGGTTTGCGCCATGGGGAAGACATCGTTTTGGGCATCGTTTACGAAGTGAACCGGCGGGAGTGTTTTTACGCATGGAAAAATGGCGGTGCTTTTTTGAACGGGCAGCCTATCAAAGTTTCCGTTACTGCTCATCTTCAGGATGCACTGGTAGCCACCGGGTTCCCGTACCGGGATTTTGATGCGATGGAGCGGTACATGGTTGCACTTCGGGTGCTGATGCAGCGGACGAGAGGACTGCGGCGCTATGGGGCAGCGGCTGTTGATTTGGCTTACGCCGCCTGCGGGCGTTTTGACTCGTTTTTCGAGTACGGTCTCAGCCCCTGGGACGTGGCTGCCGGAATTTTGTTGGTGGAAGAAGCCGGTGGGAAGGTGAGTGATTTTAGTGGAGGGACAGATTATCTGTTTGGTGGCCAAATGGTTGCTTCAACTCCGGCCATTTTTGATGACATGCTGAAAATAATCGGCAGTGCGTTCAGGGAAAACAACAGGTAGAATTACGGTCACCACAAAGCCCGCTGAACAAATTGCACAGCGGGCTTAGGGACGTTGGCCCCCCGTTCAAAACGGGGCGGGGGGAAAAAAAGAGTTGGCGGCGACCTGCTCTCCCGGCTTTCAGGGCCAGTACCATCGGCGCAGAAGGGCTTA
>JACRAN010000290.1 GCA_016234735.1 Bacteroidota bacterium
CGCCTCCCACCCCTCGCTTCTGATTTTAATTTGCCAATTCGGACAAGAATTTCAACCGCACCAACTGGATTTCCTCGAAGGTAAAATCTTCGTCTTTCAACTCCCGGTAGGCGGCTTCCGGATCGTCGATGTGAGCCGCCATGAAGTAGTCGTAGATTTCCTCGACGACCGTTTCGTCCATCGTATCTTCGAGGTAGTAGTCGATGTTTACCTTGGTGCCGGAAGATACGATGGCGTCCAGTTCCTCCATCAATTCGTCTAATTTCAGGTCGTTCTGGCGGGCGATGTCGGGCAAGGGCATCTTGCGGTCGATGGCCTGGATGATGGCCACTTTCACCTTCGACTTGTTGGCCACCTGCTTGATGAGCACATCCGTGGGGCGTTCGATTTCGTTGTCCTCCACGTATTTTGCTATCAAATCGATGAACGGTTTGGCATAACGCTGTGCCTTGCCGATGCTCACGCCCTGCACCATGGCCATGTCCTCCATCGAGATGGGATACTGCGTGGCCATGTCTTCGAGCGAGGGGTCCTGGAAAATGACGAACGGCGGCACACCTTTTTTCTTTGCCACTTCCCGGCGCAGTTCCTTCAACATTTTCACCAGGGTTTCGTCCAAAGCCGCCGCTTTTCCCATCTCATCGTCAAGGTCCACTTCGTTGTTTTCGTAGTTCTGGTTGAGCGGTATTTTCACTTCGAAGGGGTCTTCGATGAACTCGTGCCCGTAATCCGTGAGCTTCAGCACCCCGTAGGTTTCGATGTCCTTGCGAATGAATTCGTTGATGAGGGCATGGCGGAAAACAGAATTCCAGAAAAGCTCGTCCTTGTCCTTGCCAATGCCAAAGAGTGGTTTTTTGTTAAACTTGAAGTCCTTCATTTCCTTCGTTTCCGTGCCGGTTACGAAGTCAACAATTGTTTTGATTTTATAATTTTCCTCCAATTCTTTCACCGACATCAAAGCATGGTGCATCTCGGTCTGCACTTCCACTTTTTCTTTCGGGTAACGGCAGTTGTCGCACATGGCTCCGCACTGGTGGTCTTCAAACTCCTCGCCGAAGTAGAACAGCAGAAAACGGCGGCGGCAGCCGGTCGTTTCCACGTAGGCCATCACCTCCTGCATGAGTTGGGAACTCATTTCCCGCTCGGCCACTGGTTTGTCCCGCAGGAATTTCTCCAGCTTTGCCATGTCCTTGTAGGAGAAAAACGAGATGCAGCGACCCTCCAATCCATCACGGCCGGCCCGACCGGTTTCCTGGTAGTAATTTTCGATGCTTTTCGGCATATTGAAGTGGATCACGAAGCGTACGTCGGGCTTGTCGATGCCCATGCCGAAGGCGATGGTGGCCACGATAACGTCAATGTCTTCCATCAAAAATGCGTCCTGCGTCGCAGAGCGGGTTTTGGCATCGAGGCCGGCGTGGTAGGGGGCTGCTTTGATGCCGTTCACGTTCAGCACCTGGGCGATTTCCTCGGTCGATTTTCTCGCCTGCACGTAAATGATGCCCGACTCGCCCGGTAAGGTTTTGATAACCTGCACGATTTGCTTGATGGCCTGCTCTTTTTTGCCTTTGGGCCGTACTTCGTAAAACAGGTTTTCCCGGTTGAACGACGAAACATAGGTGTTCACATCGTTCATGCAAAGGTTCTTCAAAATATCCGACTGCACCTTTGGCGTAGCCGTCGCTGTGAGGGCAATGATGGGGATTTCTTTGTTGATGGCATCGATCATGGCACGGATACGACGGTACTCCGGCCTGAAATCATGGCCCCACTCCGAGATGCAGTGCGCCTCGTCCACGGCCACAAAGCTGATGTTCACATTTTGAAAAAACTCGATGTTCTCGTCTTTGGTGAGGGTTTCAGGTGCGACGTACAGCAGCTTGGTTTTGCCCGCCACGATGTCGGCTTTCACCTCTTTCATTTGCACCCTCGTGAGCGAGGAGTTCAGGAAGTGCGCCACTTCGTCTTCGTCGCTGTAGCCCCTGATGCTGTCCACCTGGTTTTTCATCAGGGCGATGAGCGGGGAGATGATGAGGGCCGTGCCTTCCATCATCAGGGCCGGAAGTTGGTAGCAAAGCGATTTGCCGCCGCCAGTGGGCATGATGACGAACGTGTCGTTGCCATCCAAAACACTCTGAATGATTTCTTTTTGGTTGCCTTTAAAATATTCGAAGCCAAAGTATTTTTGAAGTGCTTCGTTCAATACGTCGCTTACGGCAGGTTTTTCCGCTACTAACATCATTTCGCTGTGTTTTTTAATCAATTCTTTTGTGAAACATACATCGGCCATGGGATTTTTCTTTGGCAGGGATTAACCCGAGGGAAGGATTTTCTTGAGTGCTTAAAATTAGTCAAAAATCCCGTTTAGAAAAAAAAGTTTTCAGCAAAAGATTTTTCAAGGGGTGTGCTTTAGTTTTGAAGCAGGAAATTTTTCTGACGGATTTCAATTTCCGCCAAATGTCTTTTTTCAAAAAGCTGCCAAAGATAATAAACCGTTTTTTTATTACCAAAATAAAATTTGGCAAAAATTTCAAATTTTTACTTCCACCTGACATCAACCGTGCATATTTGGCAGTATGCCTTCCATTTTCAGAACTTTGCTTTGTTCCTGCCAATTGACGACATGATAAATATTGATTCTTCAAAAATAATAGCCAACGCCCGGCGTACCCTCGGCATCGAAATCGAGGCATTGGAAAACCTGCGGGCAGCCATCGATGGTGTTTTTTGCGCCTTCGTGGAGGCCGTGTTCCATGCAAGAGGCCGGGTCGTCGTCACCGGGGTGGGCAAAAGTGCCATCGTCGCCCAGAAAATCGCCGCCACGCTGAACAGCACCGGCACCCCCGCCCTGTTCATGCACGCCGCCGATGCCATTCATGGCGACCTCGGCATGATCCAGCCCGGCGACGTGGTGCTCTGCCTGAGCAAAAGCGGCGACACCCCCGAAATCAAAGTGCTGCTGCCCCTGCTGCGGGGCATGGGCAACTCTGTGGCGGCCATGACCGCCAATGCCCAGTCCTGGCTCGGCACTCAGGCTGATTTTGTGCTGCTCACCCCCATCTTGCAGGAGGCCGACCCCAACAACCTCGCCCCCACTGCCAGCACCACGGCGCAAATGGCGCTTGGGGATGCGTTGGCCATCGCCCTGCTTTCGTTGCGGGGTTTCACGCCGGGCGATTTTGCGCAGTTCCATCCCGGCGGTACGCTCGGCAAGCAACTTTACCTGCGGGTGGGCGACCTCAGTTCACTGCACGAACGCCCGGCGGTTTCACCGGCTACCAAAATACCGCAAGCCATCCTCGAAATGACGACCAAACGACTCGGCTGCACGGTGGTACTGGACGACGGTGAAATCTGTGGCATCGTCACCGACGGCGACCTGCGCCGGATGCTCGAACGCCACGCCGGGCAGGATTTCTCGCACCTCACCGCTGCCGAAGTGATGTCCGCCTCGCCCAAAACCATCGAAAAAAACGACCTCGCAGCGGAGGCCCTGGCGCTCATGCGGCAGCACAGCATCACGCAGTTGGTAGTGGTGGAAAACGGCGCGTACTGCGGCATCGTCCACTTGCACGACTTAATTCGGGAGGGACTCGTATGATTTACGATTTACGATTTACGATTTACGATTGGGGGAGGTCGTGGTTTTTTTTGGGAGGCTTTGCTTTGATGTTGTCTGCATGTAAAAATGAGCCTCGCCACGTCACCCCTGCATTTTATCACTGGCAGACCCACCTGCAACTCACTGAAAACGAGCGGCTTTACCTCGATTCGCTGGGGGTGAAAAAACTGTACGTCAAGTTTTTCGATGTCGATTGGGACGAGGCGAGCAGACAGCCCGTACCGTTGGCCATCGTTGAAATTGACACGGCGAGGCTGGACGGCCTTGAAATCGTGCCCACTGTTTTTATCACCAACCGTACTTTTTTGAACTTGAAACTGGAGGGAACCGAGGCGCTGGCCAGTCGCATTTTTCAAAAAATAAATGCGCTGTACCCTGCGCCCCACCGGGAAATCCAGTTCGACTGCGACTGGACGGAGCAAACGAGAGACAAATTTTTTGCCCTGTTGGAGCATTTCAAAAAACAAATGACTACCTCACCTCTCACCTCTCACTCCTCACGTCTCTCCGCCACCATCCGCCTGCACCAACTCAAGTTTTTTGAAAAAACGGGTGTGCCGCCTGTTGACCGGGGGATGCTGATGTGCTACAACATGGGCGACCTGGAAGCCTGGGAGACGGAAAATTCCATCCTCGATTTGGAAACAGCAAAAAAATACCTGCCCGGTGGCAAATCAAACTACCCGCTACCACTTGACGTGGCACTGCCCTGCTTCCGCTGGGGGGTGCTGTTTCGGGACAGGGAAATGATCAGACTCATCAACAACCTCAGTGGGGCGGACCTGGAGGATACCCTCCGTTTTTCAAACACAGCCGCCAATCGTTGCGAAGTAAAAAAAAGCACCTACCTGCAAGGACACTACCTCTACGCTGGCGACCAAATTCGGTTGGAGGGTGTGTCGCCTGAGGCGCTGAAACTGGCTGCACACCTATTAAATAAGGTGTGCGCCCGACCGGAAGCCCCGGTGGCATTTTCCCATCTGGACACAGCTCCCGTCCGGCTTTTTCCGAAGGGAAAAATGTTGGAAGTAATCGAACAGTTCTGACCCGTGAGGTCGGGCCGGTTTTTTATCGAAACGACATTTCGTACCTTGTCGCCAAACCAATGCCGCCCTGCCCGGTGCGGCATTTTGGAGAAAACTAAATTTTCCTGAAAATGAACGTAAAATTCTGTGGTGCAGCCCGCGAAGTCACCGGCAGCGCACACCTCCTCACCCTCGACGGCGGCTACAAAATCCTGCTCGACTGCGGCCTGTACCAGGGCGGCAGCGACAGTATGAAAAATTTCAATGAAAAGTGGCTTTTCGACCCTCGAAGCATCGACTGCGTCGTGCTCTCCCACGCCCACATCGACCACTCCGGGCGGCTGCCCAAGCTCGTCAAGGATGGCTTCGAGGGCCCGATTTACAGTACCCACGCTACCCGCAGCCTCTGTGCCATCATGCTGCTCGACAGTGCGCTCATTCAGGAGCGGGATGCTGAGTTTTTCAACAAACGCCGCCGCCACAACAGGGATGAGCGGGAGCCGCTGTACAGCGAGGATGATGTGAGGCTCACCATGGAACGTTTCGTCACCTTCGGTTACAGTCGAAAGTTCGAAGTGCGGCCAGGTGTGGAGGTCGAATTCAGAGATGCCGGGCACATCCTTGGCAGCGCCAGTGTGGGGCTGACCATCCTGGAGAGCGGCAAAACCATCCGCATTGGGTTCAGCGGCGACATCGGCAGGCCCAACCGACCCATCCTGCGCGACCCGCAGCAGATGCCCGAGGTGGATTACCTGATTTGCGAATCGACCTACGGCGACAAGTTCCACGAATCGCCACCACAGGAAATCGACCACCTGCTGCATATCATCCGGCACACTTGTTTTGAAAAAAGAGGCAAACTCATCATCCCCGCTTTCGGGGTGGGGCGCACCCAGGAGATTGTGTACATCATGGACCAATTAGAGAACGCAGGGAAACTGCCGCCCATGCCGGTGTACGTGGACAGCCCGCTGGCGGTGAATGCCACGGTGATTTACGGCTCGCACCCCGAGTGCTACGATGCCGACCTGAGCACCTATATTTTGAAAGACCCGAACCCGTTCGGGTTCAGCCGTTTGACCTACATCAAGGAAGTGGAAGATTCAAAAAAACTGAACGCGTCAGACGAACCGTGCGTCATCATCAGCGCATCGGGCATGGCCAATGCGGGCCGGGTGAAGCACCACCTGTTCAACAACATCGACAACCCCCGCAACACGGTGTTGATTGTCGGCTACTGCTCGCCCGAAACGCCGGGCGGCAGGCTGCGGGATGGCGCTACGCACCTGCGACTGTTCGGGGAGGAAAAATTCGTGCGCTGCGACGTGGAAGTGATGGACTCGTTCTCCGCCCACGCCGACCGGGGCGAGATTTCGGATTTCGTGGCCAACCAGCGCCAGGCCGTGAAAAAAATGTTCCTCGTACACGGCGAAATCGAGCGGCAGGAGAGCCTGAAATCGCTGCTGCTGGGGCAGGGGTTCCGGCACATCGAAATACCAAAGCTTGGGGAGGCGTTTGAAATATCGTGACGCTGACCTTGTTTTTGTGAAAAACGACAGCAGGGCGGCTCTTCCCGCCAGCGTCCCAACTTTCGCAAGCCATTTTCCGTTTTGGAAGTTAAGTGAACGATTCACGCGCTGCCCGGTTATTTTTGCAAAAAAAACAGCTTGAAAGGCGTAGTTGGGCCAGGCGAAAAATCTTTTTCAATGAAATTATCCTCCGTCGTTTTGGTGTCGCTCCTGATTGCAGGGGCGTTTGGTTGCAAGCAAGTTGATGAATTTCAGGATGCGGATATCGTGTCCGGCGATGCTGAATTTGCCATTCCGCTGCTCAAAGCGAAAACGTCCATCCAGGATTTGCTGGAGAATTTTGACGAGTTCACTTTCATCGAAATCGACCCCGACGGGGTCATCCACCTGCGCTACAAGGGCGATGTGCTCTCGCAAAACGCCAAGGAATTTTTTGACGATACCCGGTCAAAACTGCCGCCGCTCATCCCACTCGGCACGCCGTTTTTCACCCTGCCGTTCTCTTCGCCGGGACAGTTGGAGGTCGATTTTGCCACGTACAGCACAGGCACGGTGAGCCTGGCGCTCATTTCCGACTACGTGGGCATGGTGGACCTGACCGTGCAGATTTTGCAGGCGAAAAAAAACGGCCAGCCGATGACGGTCCACACGCAGTTCCAGTCGCCGATAGGCATCCAGCCAATTGTATTTCACTACCCACCGGAGTTCGTGGAGTGCGCAGGCTACGACCTGATTCCCGAAAATGGCGAGGTCCACATCCGCTACGATGCCGTGACCGACGCTGGCGACACCATCGAACTGCCGTTCATCGCACTCGTGAATCAAAACATCGACTTCTCGTACATCGAAGGCTATCTGGGCAACTTCGAGCAGTTGGGCAAACGCGACAGCATCACCATCGAGTTTTTTGAAAACTGGACGCAGGGCGATGTCTTTTTTGAAGATCCCGTCATCAAAATCTACATCGACAATTCTTTCGGCGTACCCACCCGCTCTTCCATCGACACCTTCGACATCCTGACCGTCAACGACGGGCGGATACCGCTCGAAAGCGATTTCATCACCGAAACGGGCATCGACTTCGTTTATCCTGCGCTGAACGAGGTGGGGCAAACGAAAAGCATGACCTTCACTTTCGATGCCAGCAACTCCAACATCAAGGACGTGCTCGGCTCACGGCCCATCGCACTTGACTACAAGGTGGATGCCATCATGAACCCCGACAGCATCGTGGACCAGCGCGGCTTCATCACCGACAGCAGCTTCTACCGGATACAAGTGGAGGTGGATTTGCCGCTGCACGGGCGGGCCAACGGCTTTGGCGTGGTGGACAGTTTCGACGTGGATTTCAGCGGCTACGGCAACCTGAAAGAAGTAGAGTTCAAATTGGTGGCCGACAACAACATGCCCCTCGCCATCGATGCCCAGGTTTACTTCGTGGATACTACCGGCACGGTGCTCGACTCGCTTTTCGATGCCCGCACCCGCATCGTCGAAGCGGCCCCGGTGGACAGCAACGGCGAAGTGACCGACCCCATTTCACGCACCAATTTTTCAACTTTCACCACCGAACGCTTCGATAAAATCAGGGATGCGAAAAAACTGGTACTGCATGGCTTTTTTTCCACCACCAACGACGGCCAGCAATCCGTCAAGGCATTTGCAAACCAGGATGTGGAAATCAGGATGGGGATGAAGTTGAAGCGGTAAGTCAGAATGGAGAATTGAAAATGGAGAATTGATCCATTTTCAATTCTCCATTTTTCATTTTCAAAATGGATTTCAAAATAAAAACCACGCTTTTTGCCCTGCTGCTCGGCACTCCGATGCTGGCGCAACAGGAACTTGGGCTGCATTTCATGCGGCACGTCTGGCAGTCGAACTACACCAACCCGGCGTTCGTGCAACCCGGCAAAGTGGTCGTTGGTCTGCCGGGCATCTACAACAGCTTCGGGTTCGACGGGCCGACGTACAACGAGATTGTCACGAAGCAAGATGGCAAAACTGTCATCGACATCGACCGGCTCATTGGCCACCTGAACCCTGAAAATTCCATCCGTGACGACCTCGGCATACCCACCCTCAGCCTTGCTTTCAACCTGAAAAACCTCACGCTGAACATCGGCCACGCCGTCAAATACCACGCATTTCTGAAATTCCCGAAGGAGCTGCCCCAAGTGGTCTGGCAAGGCAACGCCCAATTCATCGGCGAGACGGTGGAGCTTGGCAACGAACTGAACCTGGCAGGCTACCACGAACTGACGACCGGGGCGGCGTACAAATTCGGACAGGTGACGCTCGGTGCCAACGTCAAATTCCTGCACGGCATCAACGGCGCTGCGACCGACGACGACCACCACTCGGCCACGCTCTACACCGACCCCGACGTGTATCAAATCACCGTGAACGGCGACTACCTCCTGCACTCCGCTAATTCGGTGGACTACCAAGATTTTGAAGACCTGCAAGTGGATTTCAACTTCGGGAAACTGACTTTCAAAGAGTTTGTCAACAAAAACAGCGGAGTGGCTTTCGACTTCGGCATCCGTGCCGAAATCGGCAAACTCGACCTCGCCGCCAGCATACTCGACCTCGGCAAAATCAACTGGGACGACAACGTGACCGACTACTCGGCCTTGAAGTCGTACCAGTACGATGGCCTCGATTTCTCGGAGGCACTCACCGGCGGCGATGCACAATTGGGCGATGCCCTCGACACGCTGGAACAGATTTTTCAGGTGGAAAAAACGAGCGGCAGCTACTCGACCAAACTTTCCCGGAAAATCTACCTCAGCGCCAGCTACCGATTGAACGACAGGTTGACCTTCGGGGGCGTGTTTTTCAATGAAAATTTCCGGGGCGGGCCTTCGTCCGCTGTGGCGGTCGGGGCGAATTTTGCCCCACTGGATTTCATCAACGCCGGCCTGACCTACGGCATCAAGGAAAACAAAAGCTACAACAACCTCGGCGTGAACCTCACCGTGAACCTCGGCCCGGTGCAGGTTTTCGGTGTGACGGACAATATTTTTTCCCTCGTCAACCCCGCCGATGCCAGCAACTTCATGGCCCGTGCCGGTGCCTCGCTCCTGCTGAAATGATTTCCGGTATTTCATAAAAACAGCCCCGGCCAGGCATCCAAAACCTGCCGGGGCTGTTTCGTCTTCACAAAAGTTGATTGTCAAACTTTCGGCCTATTTTTGCCCTTCCAGTTCGCCAGTTGGCAGTAAACCCCTGCCCACTGCAAACGGACGAACTGCCACCTGAATATGTCCTCCATCGACACGATAAAGCAGCCCATTGAGAAGGAACTCGACAGGTTCGAGTTACATTTCCGGGAAGCCATGCGCAGTCATGTGCCGCTGCTGGACCGCATCATGTACTACATCGTGCAGCGGAAGGGCAAGCAGGTGCGGCCCATGTTCGTTTTCCTGAGTGCGAAGTTGTGCGGCGAAGTCACCGAGGCGAGCTACGTCGCCGCCTCGCTGGTAGAATTGATGCACACGGCCACCCTCGTGCACGACGATGTGGTGGATGAATCACACGAGCGGCGTGGTTTTTTTTCCATCAATGCCCTCTGGAAAAACAAAGTGGCCGTGCTCGTGGGCGATTACCTGCTGGCGCAAGGCTTGCTTTTGGCGCTGAAAAACAAGGAGTTCCGGCTGCTGGAAATCCTCTCCGACGCCGTGAAAGCCATGAGCGAAGGCGAGTTGCTCCAACTCGAAAAAGCCCGCCGCCTCGACATCAAGGAAGATATTTACTTTGAAGTCATCCGCCAAAAAACGGCTTCGCTCATCGCCTCGGCATGTAGTGCCGGGGCTGCCTCCACTACCAAAGACGAAGCCGTCATCGAGCAAATGCGCCTGTTCGGTGAAAACCTCGGCATCGCTTTCCAAATCAAAGACGACCTCTTCGACTTCGGCACTGACGACGTGGGCAAGCCGCTCGGCATCGACATCCAGGAGAAAAAACTCACCCTGCCGCTCATCTACGCCCTCGAACGGGCTTCCCGCAGCGAAAAAAGCCACATCATCAACCTGGTAAAACGGCATGCCGACAAGCCTGAAAAAGTAAAGGAGGTCATCCACTTCGTACAAGCCAGCGGTGGCCTCGACTACGCCAAAAGTGTGATGGAACGGTACAGCGGGCAAGCGTTTTCCATCCTTGAAAAATTCCCCGACTCGCCCGCCCGGCAGGCGCTGCGGGACCTCGTGGTGTACGTGACGCAGCGGAAAAAATGAGCGGGCGGCAGTTTTTGCGAAGCAGAAAAAACAACAGAAAGCCCCGTGCGGTGTCGCATGGGGCTTTCAAGTTTGCCAGGTTCGGTGAACCCAACTATTCTTTTTCGTCCGAATTTTCGGTGGCAGCTACCTCCTCCTCAACGGGGGTTTCTGTTTCTTCGGCGGCAGGCGCAGGTGCTTCCTCCTGCGGGGCGGGTGCATCAGCGACAGGTTCAGCCTCCTCAACGGGAGTTGCTGCTTCGGCAGCAGGTGCAGCTGTTTCCTCTTGCGGCACAGGTGCCGGTTCTTCGGTTGCAGATGCCGCCGCTGCCGTTTCGGTTATTTCCTTGAAATCATCTTTAAATTCCTCGATGGCATCCTCGATTTTATCGCCAATGACGGAAGCGACGGCTTTCACGGTGTCGGTGAAATCTTCCAACGATTCGCCCAGCGCGGTACTGATGGCAGCAGCGACGGTGGAGTCGCCTTTTTTGGCTTTGGCTTTCGCTTTGGGCGCTGGTTTGGCAGCAACGATTTCTTCGGCGGCCTTTTCTAATTTTTCTGCCACATCCTCACGGGCTTCGGCAGCGGCCTTGATTTCACCGGCTATTTTTTCCTTCGCCGCTTCCTGCGCTACCCGTCGGTGTTCTTTATCTTTCAGCGAGGCCAACCGCTTTTCGAGGTCAACCTTCGTGGCATTCATTTCGTTGAGTTTTTCATCCTTGGAGCGCGCCCGTTCTTCAATCATCAACAGTTTGGCCTGGCGTATCTGGGCTTCCAATTGCCCGTCGGTGGTGTCGATTTTGTGCCGCTGATAGTCGAGGTCGTTCCTGTCCCTTCCGATGGACTGTTCCATTCTTTCTATCGCTGAAACCAGGCCGTCGTAGCGGCGCTGGAGGCGCTGCAACATCGAACCGGAATCATCGCCCCCACCCCCGGAGGCACCGGGCTTGTTGCCAAACCGTTTTTCTTTCACGGCTTTGAAGGCACCGTTCAGTTTGTCCCAAACCTTGTTGCGGTGCTCCCGCGTCAGGTTGGCTTCGCGGAACTTGTTCTGCAATTTTTTTAATTCATCAAACAAAACAGGTACCCGTACGCCACTTTCCATTTTCTTTTCAACAGCCGCAAACGCCTCCAAAAATTTATCGTAGGCTTCTTTGGAAATTTTTTCAAATGCTTCGTCCATTTTGGAGCGAAGCCCCTTCATCTGGACAAAAAGCACATTTGTATTGTCCCTCAATTTATCGGCGTGGTCGCGAAAGAGGTTACGTTCCCGCACCTGCTCCTGCACTTTCTGCCAAAACCCCTTGAGGTTGTCCCAGGTTGCCTGGTCGAACTCTTTCAGTTTCTCCACTTTTTCTTTCAGTTCGTTGACCTGGTTTTCGTAGGCATCGTGCAGTTTGGAAGAAAGTACGATGAAGTGCCACTCCGTTTGCGCCCGTTGCACCACATCGCCCCGCTCCACTTTCAGGTCGTCGGGCAGGAGGCCTTCGGTGAGGGTCAGCTCCCGCTCGGCGTGGTTATTCGGTTCGGGCAATTCCATGCCTTCGCCATCCCTCCACTCCTTCATCATTTGTTGGTAAAAATCTTCGGTGGCTACCGATTCGGGGAAAGACCAGATATCAACCTTGTTGTCAACTGCTCTCAGGGAAACGGCTATCAAGAGTTTTTCGTCCTGGGCATTGCTGCCCCAAAGTACAATTTTCGACTTCATGTTACGGTTTGCGTTTAGGTTTCAAAAAATCAGTAATCGTAAATCAGTCAAATCCAATGGATTAACCTGTATCGACGTAAGTCGCTCTGTATTCCAAGTTCAGGCCAAAAAGCCGAACACTTTAATTTTTTCAAAATTATAAAAATACCCGCCAAACGGACAAATTTTGTTAGAGCGGTCAAACCGCCAATTCCAAAGCCTGCACAAGCGATTCAAAAAGTATCCGCCCGTCTGTGTTGCCAAGTATTTCTTCTGAAGCCCGCTCCGGGTGCGGCATCATGCCGAACACGTTGCGGTTTTTGTTGCAAATGCCCGCGATGCCCCGCAGTGCCCCGTTCGGGTTCGCTTCCGGCACAATCTCGCCGGAGGGGGCGCAGTATTTAAAAAGTATCTGGTCATTTGCTTCCAGTTCGGCCAGCGTAGCATCGCCTGCGTAGTACAGGCCTTCGGCGTGGGCGATGGGGATTTTCAAAACGGCCTGCGGGTCGATGCGGGAAGTGATGGCCGAGTTGCGGGTCATCGATTTCAGCCACACATTTTTGCAGATGAATTGCTGCCGGTCGTTGCGCAGCAGTACGCCCGGCAGCAGCCCTGCCTCGCACAGCACCTGGAAGCCGTTGCAAATACCGAACACGTACCCGCCATTGTTGGCGTACTCAATCACCGAATCCATCACCGGCGAAAAACGGGCGATGGCACCCGCACGCAGGTAGTCGCCGAAAGAAAAACCGCCGGGCAACACCACGCAATCCACATTGGGCAGGTGGTTGTCCTTGTGCCAGAGCGCTACAACCTCCTGCTGCATGACATTGCCGAGCACGTGGAGCATGTCGTGGTCGCAATTGGATCCGGGGAAAATGACTACACCAAATTTCATGTGGCTGTTATTTTTTGAGGCGCAAATTTAGGTAAAAACATAGCTTGCCCGGCGCACTCATTTGAGCAAAGTAAATGTAAAATCAATGATTTTTGACACTTTCGCTGTGCGGATCGTTTTTAAATTTGAGCCTCAGCCAAAATTCGACCTTACAATGTCAAAAAACTTCACCCACGTAGATGCAGCCGGAAACCCTTCGATGGTGGATGTCGGCGCAAAACCGGCCACCCGGCGCACGGCCACTGCCCGCTGCATCGTCGTGCTGGACGAGGAGATTTTGCAGCATTTTGAAAACGACGACATCCACACGAAAAAAGGCCCCGTGTTCCAGACGGCCATCATCGCGGGCGTGATGGCGGCCAAGCGCACCGGCGAACTCATCCCCCTCTGCCACCCGCTGGGGCTGGAAAACTGCCAGGTGCGTATTTTTTTGAACGAAAAACGGGAGGTGGTGGTGGAGTGCCACGCCAGC
This sequence comes from Bacteroidota bacterium, assembly GCA_016234735.1. GTDB lineage: Bacteria > Bacteroidota > Bacteroidia > Chitinophagales > Saprospiraceae > UBA6168. The sequence goes on from JACRAN010000290.1 coordinate 13,457, forward strand.
CTCACCGGCAAGACGGGCGTGGAGATGGAGGCGCTCACCGGGGCGAGCGTGGCGGCCCTCACCATCTACGACATGTGCAAGGCGTTCTCCCACCACATCGTCATCCGGGAGACCATGCTGGTGGAAAAAACCGGCGGCAAACAGGATTTTCATCGGGCCTGAAACCAAAATTCTTTGAAAAATGAACGCACAGAAACATAAAAAACACGAAGAAATCGCCCGGCCCGGCCTCGGCACTTTTGGCCGCAACGAGTGGGCCATCCTCGGCACCAACTGTGGCGACATCAAAAAACTGACCGCCCAACTTTGTGAGGCATTTGCCCCAAAATGGAAAATCGCCTACGTGGATGCCGACCACCAATCGGCAGTCGGCAGCCCAAAGTTGGCAGTTGGCAGTCCGAAATCCGAAATCACACCTCCGAAATCCTTCGTGGCGATGGAGTACGCCGACAAAATCGGCTTCCATCGGCTCGATTTTTCAGGCAAATTGGACAGCTACCAGTACCGCCCGCTTTTCAGCGGCATGGATGTCGTGCTGGTGAACGGCAACCATTTCACCGCCAAAAAACAGGTGGTGGTCATCGACCCGAAGAAGGAGGATTCGCTGCGCCGCAAACTCGACCGCCTGACGGATGTGCAATTGATTTTGCTGACGGATGGCGTGGACGGGCCGTTTGGTTTTTTGAAGGAAAATCTGAAGGATTTTAATAAAATTCCAGTTGTCCAACTTGCTGATTTTCAGAAGATTAAACCGTTTTTTGAAAAATGGCTGGAGGCTGCGGTCCCACCACTCAACGGCCTCGTGCTGGCCGGTGGCAAGAGCCGCCGGATGGGCACCGACAAGAGTGTGCTGCAATACCACGACAAACCCCAGCGGGACGTGATGCTGGATTTGTTGGACAAGTTTTGTCAAAAAACGCACCTCTCCTGCCGACCTGATCAGGCAGGCGAATTGTTTTACACCCACGATGTGTTGCCCGACACGTTCCTTGGCCTGGGGCCGATGGGGGCCATCCTCTCGGCCTTCCGGCAGCAGCCGGACAGCGCCTGGCTGGTGGTGGCCTGCGACCTGCCGTTGCTTGATGAAGCCACGCTCCGATTTTTGGTGGAAAACCGCAACCCGTCGGCAATGGCTACCAGTTTTCGCAGCCCCGAAAACGAGTTCCCGGAGCCGCTCGTCGCCATTTGGGAGCCGAAAAGCTACCCCGTGCTCCTGCAATTTTTAGCGCAGGGCTACTCCTGCCCCCGCAAAGTGCTCATCAACTCGCCCGTCCACTTGCTGGATGCCCCCAACTCCGATGCCCTGACGAACGTGAACACGCCGGACGAGGTGGATGTGGTTTTGAAGAAACTCGGGGTGACGGATTTGTAAAAAATGTGGATTTAGCTGTTATAATCTCCGATTTTATATTAATTTGGCCGTTGTAATCTCCAAATTTATATGATTCCGAGAATTTTAACCGACCTGCTTCTGTCAAGGACTAACCAGGGGAAAGCCTTGATTCTGCTCGGTGCACGGCAGATTGGCAAGACAACTTTGGTAAAAAACCTGGCGGAGAGGTTCCCGGAACACGAATCAACCTACCTGAACTGCGATGAACAGTCGACCCGAATGTTGTTGGAAGATACTTCAATTGCCACATTGTCCCGGATAGTGGGGGAGTCCAAACTGGTCGTCATTGACGAAGCGCAGCGGGTAAAAAACATTGGCCTGACACTTAAATTGATAACCGACAACATGCCTTTCGTTCAGTTGATAGTCACGGGGTCGTCGGCACTCGACATCAGCAGCGAAATCAATGAACCCCTGACAGGCCGCAAGTTCGAGTATCAAATGTTTCCCGTCTCCTACCCCGAACTCATTCGTCATGAAGGTTTCGTGAAGGCTGTCGGGCAGTTGGAAGAGCGGATGGTGTTTGGTATGTACCCTGAAATTGTGATGCGCCCCGCGCAGGCCCAACTCCTCCTGCAAAACCTTGCGGGCAGCTACCTGTACAAAGACCTGTACAACCTTGACGGGATCCGCAAACCACAATTGCTGGAGAAACTTGTACTGGCATTGGCCTGGCAGATTGGCCATGAAGTGTCGTATTCGGAGTTGGCAAATACTTTACAGATAAGCAAGGAAACGGTCAGCAATTACATCGACTTGCTGGAAAAGGCGTTCGTGGTGTTCAGGCTTGGGCCATTCAGCAGAAATCTGCGGAACGAAATAACTACCAGTCGCAAGATTTATTTTTATGACACGGGCATCCGCAACGCAGTCATCGACAACTTCGAGCCACTCTCCAAACGGGCGGATGTCGGCCAGCTTTGGGAAAATTTCGCTATTGCCGAACGGCTGAAAGCCAACAGTTATGCGGAGCGGTTCAGGCGGAACTATTTTTGGCGCACCCATGCCCAACAGGAAATAGACTATGTAGAAGAAACGGCCGGCAAATTGTTCGCTTACGAGTTCAAATGGAATCCTGCAAAAAAAGGAAGGTTCTCCACTGCTTTCACCTCCAGCTATGAAGTAGCAGAAACCATGACAGTTACTCCCGCCAACTTCATTGATTTTTTGGAAAAGCCTTAAAAAGAAACAGGCTGACCGCTCTCGCCGGTCAGCCCGTTTCTTCACAAACAACAGCCTGCCTCGTTTAAAACAAGCCCTGGATGATGTTTTCTTCGGTAATGCCCTCGGCCTCTGCCTTGTAGTTTCGCACGATGCGGTGGCGCAGCACGTAGTTGGCGATGGCCCGCACGTCTTCGATGTCGGGCGAGTATTTTCCGCCAACGGCTGCGTGGCATTTTGCACCCAGCACCAGGTACTGCGATGCACGTGGCCCGGCTCCCCAAGTGATGTACTCGTTCACTTTGGAAGTGGCCCGCCCGGTGTTGGGGCGGGTCTTCGTGGCCAACGATACGGCGTATTCCAACACATTGTCGGAGACGGGGATTTTACGCACAAGCTGCTGAAAACCAAGTATTTGTATATCATTCAAGATGTGCTTCAGGTTGGCTTTTTCAATGCCGGTCGTTTTTTTAACCACACTGATTTCCTCCTCGTAAGACGGATAATCGAGGGGAATGTTGAACATGAAACGGTCGAGTTGCGCCTCCGGCAGCGGGTAGGTTCCCTCCTGTTCGATGGGGTTTTGCGTGGCCAAAACAAAAAACGGCGAAGGCAAAATGTGGCGCTGACCGGCCACCGTTACCGAGCGTTCCTGCATAGCTTCCAGCAGGGCCGCCTGCGTTTTGGGCGGTGTCCGGTTGATTTCGTCGGCCAGCACGATGTTCGAGAACAGCGGGCCTTTGTTGAATTTGAAATGACGGTCTTCGTCGAGGATTTCCGAGCCGGTGATGTCGGAGGGCATGAGGTCGGGCGTGAACTGGATGCGCTTGAAACCGAGGTCGAGCACTTCGGCGATGGTGCTCACGAGGAGTGTTTTCGCCAGGCCCGGCACCCCCACCAGCAGACTGTGGCCGTTGCCGAAGAGCGAGATGATGACGCTTTTCACCACTTCATCCTGGCCAACGATGACCTTGGCGATTTCTTTTTTTAAATCCCTGTACGATTGCGCCAAAGCGTCCACCGCTTCGACGTCTGATTTGTAGGCAGTTTGAGACATGTTTATTGATTGACGATTGACGATTGACGATTGACGATTTTCAAACCGCTGATTTTCAGTTGTTTGTAAAAAATTCAATCATCGATGCCCATCGTATTTTGTGCGTGACGTTTTTGCAACCTGCTAAAAACGACCTTCCAACAGGTTTTGTTTCGAGGCAGCAACCCACAATCGTAAATCGGAAATCCCAAATCGTAAATCCACTATCCTTTCGACCAGGTTGCACCATCCTTGCCGTCCTTCACGACGATTTCCAGTTCTTTGAGCGCATCCCTGATTTTGTCGGAAGTGCCCCAGTCCTTGTTGGTGCGGGCTGTTTGGCGCATGTCGAGGATGAGCTGCATCAGGCCGTCCACCACGCCGTTGCCGGAAGAGTCGAAATTTTCCGCCAGCAGACCGAAGATATCGAAAATGAAGTCGTTGAAGGTTTTTTTCAAACGCTCCAGCGTGTCCGGTGTGAGGTCGCTGAACGACAGTTGGCCACCCTTCAGGCTGTTGATTTTTGTGACCAACTCGAACAGGCTGGCCAACGCCTTCGGCGTGTTGAAGTCATCGCTCATGTCCTCGGAAGCCAGGTCGATGAGGCCGTTGATTTCTTTGTCCAAAGCGCCCGCACTACCGCCACCGGTGTGCGTCATTTCCTGCAAAACTTTGAGTGCCTCCATCAGTCGGCGATAGCCTTTTTCAGCGGCTTGCAGTGCCTCGTCGGTGAGGTCGAGGGTGCTGCTGTAATGCGATTGAAGCATGAAAAAGCGCACCACCATTGGCGAGTAGGCTTTGGTCAGGTGCGAACTTTGGCCAGTGAACAGTTCGCCGGGCATGATGGAATTGCCGTCGCTTTTCGACATTTTTTTGCCGTTGAACAGCAGCATGTTGCCGTGCAGCCAGTAGTTGCAGGGGGCAGCGCCGCAGACACCGTAGTTCTGGGCGATTTCGTTTTCGTGGTGCGGGAATTTGAGGTCGCTGCCACCGCCGTGGATGTCGAATTTTTCCCCTAAATATTTGGTGCTCATCACCGAGCATTCGAGGTGCCAGCCTGGGAACCCCACCGACCAGGGCGAGTTCCAGCGCATGAGATGTTCGGGGGCGGCTTTGATCCAGATGGCAAAATCGGAGGGGTGGTTTTTCTCGTCCTGGTTTTTCAGGTTGGCACGGCTCTCGGCGATGAGGTCTTCGATTTTGCGGCCGGAGAGGGTGCCGTACACGTTTTTTTCTTTGGCAAACTTGAAGGTGTCGAAATAAACCGAGCCGTTTTTCACATACGCCAACCCATTGTCGAGAATAGTCTGCACCATCTCGATTTGCTCTGGGATGTGCCCTGTGGCCCTTGGCTCGATGGCTGGGGCCGCCACGTTGAACACCTTCATCATTTCGTGGAATCCGTTCATGTATCGCTGTACGATTTCCATCGGTTCGAGCTGTTCGAGGCGGGCTTTTTTGGCAATTTTGTCCTCCCGCCCGGTGTCCTCGTCCCCTTCGAGATGGCCCACGTCGGTGATGTTGCGCACGTAGCGCACCTTGTAGCCGAGGTATTGCAGGTAGCGGTACACCACATCGAAGCTGACGAACGTGCGGCAGTTGCCGAGGTGAACGTCGCTGTACACGGTCGGGCCGCAGACGTACATGCCCACTTGGCCTTCATGGATGGGCTTGAAAACTTCTTTTTTCCCTGAATAACTGTTGAAAACCTGTAATTCGTTTTTCATGGGCGCAAAGGTAGGAATTGGTAGTTGGTGACTTGCACCGGCGTTTCGATATTTATTGTTTTTGGAAAACAGACACGTCAACTAACGTGACGGTGTGCTGACGGATTCCAAACAGCGGTATTTTTTTCTCCGAAATCAAAAATTGCAAGCCTGCCAGTTCTGTTTCAGCCACTTTTTTTTCTCCTTGTAATCGGGCATGGCATCCCCCACCAGTTTCCAAAAACGGGGCGAGTGGTTCATCTCCACCAGGTGTGCCAGTTCGTGGATGATGACGTAATCCACAACATCGTCAGGGGCGAACAGCAGACAGGTGGAGAGGTTGATGTTGCCCCTCGCAGAGCAACTGCCCCAGTTGGACGTGTTGTACTTGAGCACCACACCCTTCACGTTTTTTTGAAAAAAAAGATGGTTCAGTTCATGCACCCGCCGCTCGATGTCGGGCAAGAAATCCTGCGCCACCACCCGGCTGAGTAGCTGCCGCACAGCTTTCAGGCGGTTGGTTTCGCTGTCGGTTTGCGTCAGGCGGAGGTGGATGGTCCGATGGTTTCGGCGGGCGGCGTGGGTGCGGTTTTCAGTCCAGTCGATTTTCAAAGAGTAGGTCTTTTGGCCGACCTGAAGTTGGTCACCATCCTGGTAGGTTTTGCCGAGGGCGTGGTCCTTTTCGGGATTGCTCTGGGCAATTCTTTCAGCGACCCAAGCTTTGAAACGCTCCGTTTCCACTTGCCTGGAAGCTGCTGCCAGCAGGGAGGGAAGGCGCAGGATCGCACCGTTTTTGCCGAGCGAAAACCGTACGCCCCGCCGCATCTCCGTGTAGATTTTTGCAGGGATTTTCCGGTCGCCCACCTCGACGAAGGTTTGCTCGAACTGTGGTTTTCTTTTTTTGAAAAACATTGCCCAGGAAAAGTAAGAAAACGGCAAAGCCCGGAGCAAAATTAATCACTCCGGGCCTCACGCCTGGATATATTGCAGCAATTGCTTGCTTATTTCACGTGTTTTTCGTCGGAAACCGACAACTTCCAGCGGCCCTGTGCGCGGCGCCGGGACAATACTTTGCGGCCATTTTTGGTGCTCATGCGCTCACGGAACCCGTGCTTGTTCGCTCTTTTTCTCCTCGAAGGTTGGAAAGTCCTTTTCATTGTAACGTTATTTTGCAGGGTTTTAAGGCACCCTTTTTTTTAAAATGGACGGCAAAGGTAAATTTATTTCGACAAAAACACCAAGGAAAATCATGGGAAGAATTTTTCTTGCAAAAGAAAAAAACAGTGCCTCAGAAAAAATGAGCGCCCAAAGTACCGGGTTTTTCAAAAAAATCTATCTTTGCACGCCTTTTTGAAAAAGAACAAAACGGTAACAGCGGAAATCTTTTGAGCGGCCAATGATTCATGGCTTTTTTCAAAAGGTTGCGTCCGAACAAAAGCAATAAAAAAATATCATGGATACGATAACTATCAATGGAGCGCCGCGGGCCAATGCCGGAAAAACGGCGGCCAAATCCGACCGGAATGCTGGCACTATTCCCTGCGTGATGTACGGTGCCGGTGAAAATGTTCATTTCACTACCACCGCTGACCAACTCAGAGATTTGATTTACACGGGTGAATTCAAAACAGTGAACGTCAATGTGGATGGCAAATCCTACAAGTGCATTTTGAAAGAGGTGCAATACCATCCTGTCACGGATGCTGTCTGGCACATAGATTTTCTTCAATTGGTGAATGGCCGCAGCATCAAGGTTGAAGTACCCCTTCGTTTCGAGGGTGTTTCTCCGGGGGTTCGTTCTGGCGGGAAGTTCATTCAGAAAATCAGGTCGGTAAAAATCAAAACCAAGCCTGAATTTTTGGTGGACGAAATGAAAGCCGACATTTCCAAAATGAAACTTGGCCAATCCCTCAGGGTTCGCGACATCGTAGCCGTTAACGGGGTTGAAATCATCAACCCGATTGCACTCCCAATTGCAACCGTCACCATCCCGAGGGGTTTGAAGAGTGCTCTCGTTGACGAAGAAGAAACTGTGGGAGAAAGCCCTGCCGAGGCATAGTTTTTAACCAAAGTAATACTCAAACACGAGGCATAGGGATTTCACATCTTTATGCCTCGTTTCATTTGTAATAATATGTCGGACCTTCTGCGTATTTCTACCATCCAGGCTTCCCTTGAGTGGGAAAACATTGCCGCCAACCTTGCCCTATTTTCAAAAAAAATGGAAGGCCTGGTCGGCCAAACCGACATCGTGGTGCTGCCGGAAATGTTCACCACGGGATTCAGCATGAAACCGGAGCGGCTGGCCGAAGACATGGCCGGCCAAACGATGCGCTGGCTGGCAGCGCAAGCCAGGTTGCTCAACGCAGTGGTCACGGGCAGTTTCATTGCCGCTGAAGCTGGCCGGTACTACAACCGGCTGGTGTGGATGCGCCCGGACGGTACATTTGAGGTGTACGACAAACGTCATTTGTTCTCCCCGGCGGGCGAGCATGAGGCGTATGCGCAGGGGCAAAAAAAATTGGTGACGGAGTGGATGGGCTGGAAAATCTGCCCGCTCATTTGTTACGACCTCCGCTTCCCCGTGTGGAGCCGCAACGTTGAAAACTACGACCTCATCATCTACGTGGCAAACTGGCCGGAACAGCGCAGCCATCATTGGCAGCAACTCCTCGTCGCCCGTGCCATCGAAAACCAGACCTATACAGTAGGTGTAAACCGTTGTGGGGGAGACGGAAACGGGCTTCAATACAGCGGAGATACTTCGGTCATTGATTTCTCCGGCAAAACCTTGAACCAGATGACAGCGACGGAAGCTGTTTTTACCACCACCCTTTGCCTTAAAAATTTGCAGGCTTATCGGAACGACCTACAATTTCTGGCCGACCGAGATAATTTTGAAATTTTTGTTCGTTAATGCTATTGGATTTAAAATCAATTTTTACATCTTTGCGAACTGACCTGATCGCAGGGCGAACATTTTCCCAATTACGCACTCTTGGCGTTGATTATTTATCCCTTGCCCACTTGAACATCCCTGTTTGCGCCACCCGGAAAATCGACCCAATAAGTACATTAACATCGTGGTTTTCAAGTCAACAAAAAACAGCAACGTTATGAACAACGGAAAAAGGCTGGGTAAGGGAGTGTTTTGTATTTGTACACTCCTGTGCCTCACTTCATGGAGCGTTTTCTCGCAAACGCTTGAATCGTTTGGTCCCATTGCGGAGGCCAAAACTAAAAATGCCGAGAAAGAAATCTTGCTGCGGAGCGACATCGTGGAATCCGCCCAGGAATACCTGGGAACGCATTACCGTTCCGCTGGCAGATCCCCTTCCGGTTTCGATTGCTCCGGCTTCGTGCTGTACGTGATGCAAGAGCATGAGATTAACATGGCCTCTTCCGCCGCTTCGCAGGAAAGGCAGGGTGAAAAAATCACTAAAAAAGAAGCCCGACCCGGCGACCTTGTATTCTTCCGCAGAAGTCCCGGCGGCAGGGTTTTTCATGTGTCCATGGTGCTGGAAAACGACAACGGCAACCTGATGCTGATACATAGCACTTCGAGGGGCGTTGTCATCGACCGGCTGAATGAATCAGCTTACTGGCGTTCAAAAACTATGACGCTCAGGAATGTGGTGAGTGGTTCGTAACTTCCACGTCTTCAATGTTTTGCAAATAAAAAAGCCCGGACGATTTACTTCGTCCGGGCTTTTTTATGCTGACGCAATCCGGTTGGTCAGGTCCACAAAATCAGCCACGCTCAACACTTCGGGCCGCAGCCTGAAAAAATCTTCCTCGAACACGGCAGGGTTGTCGAAAAACGGCTTGAGCGTGTTGCGCAGCATCTTCCGGCGCTGACTGAAGGCCTGCTTCACCACCCTTCGGAACAGCGCCTCGTCGCAGCCCAGTTTTTCCTCGCGCCGGGTCAGGCGGATGACCCCGGAAAGCACCTTCGGCGGCGGGTTGAAATTGCCGCTGCCCACCGAAAACAAATATTTCCCATCGTAAAATCCCTGCGTCAGTACACTGATGACCCCGTAATCCTTGCCACCGGGCTTGGCGATGATGCGTTCGGCCATGTCCTTTTGAAACATGCCCACCAACTGTGGAACAAGCGTCCGAAATTCCACCATTTTGAAGACAATCTGGGAGGAAATGTTGTAGGGGAAATTGCCAATGAGGTAAAATTGATGCCCCGGAAAAATAGTTTGGAGGTCGAGTTTCAAAAAATCCCCGGCGATGACCCTGCCATGCAGTTGCGTGAAATTTTCGTGGAGGTAGTCCACCATGTCGTTGTCGGCTTCCACCACTTTGAGTTCAAAATCTTTCTCCAGCAGGTATTTTGTGAGCATACCTTTGCCGGGGCCGACTTCCAGCACCTTCGCCTGGCTGCCCTCCACTACCAGGGCATCGGCGATGCGGCGGGCAATATCTTCGTTGGTCAAAAAGTGCTGTCCGAATGATTTTTTGGCTCGCATAGGTGAAATGACTAATTTTGGCGTTTTCCGGGCCGGAAAGATACGTTTTTCAGGGATGAGGAATGAGGGGTGAGGAACGATGGATTTACAAAACACTGGTTTTCAGTGTCTTAAATTTTACTTTTGCTTTGTTTGCCTCTTGATTTTCCGGCCAATAATTTGTTGTTGAAACTTGTTGCGATGGTTTTCAGGGGCGGGAAATCCTTTTTTTGCCAACCATTTCAAACATTTTCAAACAACCTCAAACCATCTCAAATTTGGAACAAATAACTGGATACATCGAGCAAGATAACGAAACCGAACATCTGCCGCCTTCCGTCAACAAGCACAACAAACCCGTGCTCGGCATCACCGCCGGTGACATCAACGGCATCGGGTTGGAAGTGATACTGAAGGCACTTTCCCACCGAAAAATCCTCGACATCTGCGTCCCGGTGATTTACGGTTCGTCAAAAGTGGTTTCCTACCATAAAAATATCGTGGCGCTGGACGATGTCGCGTTCGTCGGCCAACGCAACGCCGAGCGGTTGCAGTTCGACAAAATCAACGTCATCAATATCTGGCAGGACAACGTGAACATCACCCTCGGCAAGCCCACCGACCTCGGCGGGAAATTTGCGCAACTGAGCCTCGAAGCTGCGGTGAAGGACCTGAAACTGGGCCTCATCGATGCCCTCGTGACAGCGCCCATCCACAAAAAATCCATGCAGTTGGCAGGCTTCGAGCATGTCGGGCACACGGAGTACCTCACGACGGAATTCAAAGCCGCCGACAGCCTGATGCTGCTGGCCAGCGACCGCCTGCGCGTGGCACTGGCATCGGCCCATGTGCCGCTGAAAGACGTGGCAAAAACCATTACTAAAGAACGGATTATCAGCAAATTGCGCATTTTCAGCGAGACGCTCCGCATCGACTTCGGCATCGAGCGGCCCAACATCGCCGTGCTCGGCCTGAACCCCCATGCTGGCGAGGAAGGCATGCTGGGTGACGAGGAAGAAAAAATAATCCGACCCGCCGTCGTCGAGTGCAAAAAGAACGGCATGATGGCGTTCGGCCCCTTCTCTGCCGACGGATTTTTCGGCTCCGGGCAGTTCAACAAGTTCGACGGCATACTGGCCATGTACCACGACCAGGGACTGATCCCGTTCAAGGCGCTCACTTTCGGCAGCGGGGTGAACTACACCGCCGGGCTTCCCGTCATCCGCACCTCGCCCGACCACGGCACGGCCTTCGACCTGGCCGGTAAAAACGAGGCCAACCCTTCGTCGTTCCTCCATGCCATGTTCATGGCCATCGACATCTACCGCAACCGCAAGGAGTACATGGATTTGAAAAAGAACGCCGTGCGCCGGGTGGAAGTGGAAATCGAAAAGGAAGAAGGCGGTGCCACGCACTCAGACTGACTTTTTGGGTTGATACAGGTTTATAAGAGTTGATAAAAGGTTGATTATCAACCCTTATAAACCTCATCAACTCTCATCAACCCTCACCCATGATTGATTACTCCCACTGCAACATTGAACTGGTTTCCGCTCATTTCATCGGAAACAAAGCCAACGAACAGGAGTTGCAACTCTCCGAACACCCGCTCGATGTGAGCGACGGGCCACTGCGTGGCCTCCTCCAAAAGTTTTTTTTGGATGCTTTCGAGGGCAACGAGTTTTTCCACTTCGATTTCTCCAACGGCGACCTGTCGCTGAATCTGGTCTGCCGGTTTGCGAAGCAGGTTTTTGAAACGAGGGAAGGTTTCCACCAGCAATCCATCGACCTCGCTCGCCACCTGCACGAGCAGACGGACCATCCGAAAATCAAGTCTGGCGACTTGTTCGTGGCTTTCTTTTCCGGGCTGGTTCTCGACGACGAAGTGCTGGATGCCGTTGGGTTGTTCAAGTCCGAAAACAAGCAGTCTTTTTTGAAATTGCTGACGCAACAGGCTGATTTTCAGCTACTTTACGAAGATGGCACCGCCATCGACAAGCTCGACAAGGGCTGCCTGATTTTCAATTCAAATGCTGAGAACGGTTACAAAATCTGCATCGTGGACAAGTCCAACAAGTCCATCGAGGCGCAGTATTGGCGGGATTTTTTCCTGAACGTGCAACCGCTGGCCGACGACTACTTCCACACCACGCACTACATCCGCATGGCCAAGGATTTTGTGGTGAAAAAAATGGACGAGGATTTCGCCGTCAGCAAGGCTGAGAAAATCGACTACCTGAACAAATCGCTCAGTTATTTCAAGGAAAACGACACGCTGGTGGAGGAGGAATTTGCCAAAACCGTTTTCGACGACGCTGAGAAGGAGGGCGCATTTCGCCAGCACCGCTCGGCCTGGCAGGAGGCACACAACCTGCCGGTGGAGGATGCCTTCCAGATTTCACCGGCCTCCGTCAAAAAACAGGAACGGGGGATGCGCAGCGTACTCAAACTCGACAAGAACTTCCATATTTACATCCACGGAGACCAAGAACTCATTGAGCGGGGATATGATGAGGCGAAGGGGAAGAAGTTCTACAAGGTGTATTTTGAAGAGGAAAGTTGAATGGTCAGAATGGATGAATACCACGATTATCAAAAAAAGTGATTAGATGCAGTGTCGTGCCATCTACCCTATAAATCAAAGAAACTTGGCGATTTACAACGCATTTTCGCAATACAGGTCGAGGCTCGTAGGGCGGGCAAAAATTTTTAAATGAGCATAGTTTTTCCAGCAATTTTTCGACATCTTCATCGAAGCGAATGGCAAGGTCAAGTGAATAGTTTTCGGTTAGATAATCAACGGCATCGTTAAAGGAGAGGAAAGCCAAGTCTGACCAAATTATCGTGTTCATTGTTGTTTTTTGTAAAGCCGTGCTTCAATCCTTTTTCTTGCTTCCTCATGCGACATCACTTGCCCGTTTTCGATTTGTTGCAGCCCAATTTCCACCATTGCCAGCTCTTGTGCATCAAGAGTAGCTTCTACTACAGGCTCTTTTTTCAATATTTTGAAATATCGGCGTACCTTCTCCAACAACTGCGTGTCGTCGGTCTCCACCAACAGGCGGAGGAGGTCATTTTTTAGCTCCAAAGTATTCATTGGTGATATTTTTTCAACGAAAATAAGGGGTTCTACTGCAAAATCAAAAAGTGTTGCCGGACTTTCACCCCGGCAGCCAACTCCGATAATACTCCCGATCCTCAATCCCCGCCGCATGTTCCGTCATCTTCAGTGGACGGAAGGTGTCCACCATCACCGCCAACTCCAACGTTTCCTTCGCTCCGATGCTTTTTTCGACCGTGCCGAGATGTGGCCCGTGCGGGATGCCGCCGGGATGCAGGGTGATTTGGCCCCGATCCACGCTCTTGCGGCTCATGAAGTCACCGTCCACGTAGTAGAGCACCTCGTCGCTGTCGATGTTGCTGTGGTTGTACGGTGCCGGGATTGCCAGTGGGTGGTAGTCGTAGAGCCTGGGGCAGAAGCTGCAAATCACGAAACTCCTGGCTTCAAAAGTCTGGTGGATGGGCGGCGGCATGTGCAGGCGGCCCGTGATGGGTTCAAAATTGTGGATGGAAAATGCGTAGGGGTACAGGTACCCGTCCCAACCCACGAGGTCGAAGGGGTGGTTGAGGTAGTGGTAGGGGTAGATTTGGTCTTGTTTTTTGATGTAAAAAAGGAAATCGCCCTGCTCGTCGTGGGTCTCCAGATTGGCGGGTTTTCGGATGTCACGTTCGCAGAAGGGCGAGTGTTCGAGCAGTTGGCCGTAGTTGTTGCGATAGCGTTTCGGCGTGGTGATGGGGCTGGTGCTTTCGACGATAAAAAGGCGGTTGTTTTCGCCATCGAATTGCAGTTGGTAGGTGGTGCCGCGTGGCACCACGAGGTAGTCGCCGTAGCTGAAGTCGAGGTTGCCGTACATCGTGCACAGCGTACCGGTGCCCTCGTGAACGAAAATCACCTCGTCCGCATCGGCATTTTTGAAAAAATAATCCGTCATGCTTCGGCGGGGCGCTGCCAGCACGATTTTGCAGTCGTCGTTGACCAGCACGGGCTTGCGGCTGCGCAGGTAGTCGTCCTCCGGCTCGATGCGGAAGCCCTTCAAACTCCTGTGTTTCAATTGTTTATCCGAAACCAGCTTCGGGGCCACGCTGTACGGCTCGCCCACCTGCACGATTTGCGTGGGCGGGTGGCAGTGGTACAGCAGCGAGTACATGTCGCTGAAACCTTCGGTGGAAAACAGTTCCTCGCTGTACAGCGAGCCGTCCGGCTTACGGAACTGGGTGTGGCGCTTGGGCGGTATCTGGCCGAGGTGGTGGTAATGCATGGTCAGGAATTTTTTTCAAAAATGGTGAACGTCCGGCCAAAGCGTTTGATGATTTTCATCAACCTTTCAAAAACGCATCGTATTTTTCTTTCTCTCCAAACAATTTCACCGCCTCCTTGATTTCCGGGTCGTTGCGCAAGCCGATTTTGATGCGGCCTTTTTCGTACAAAAAGCGGCTCACGATTTCCTTCTCAATCATGTCGGTGATAAGTTCCCGGTGCTTGTCCACGTCGGCTTTTTTGGCGGAAATGATTTTGGCCTCAAATGCCTGGATGTCGGACAGGGCAATGTAGCCGTCCTCCTTCGATTTTTCCTTCAATTCCTTGAGCAATTTTTCTGTTTCGGTATCGAAATCGAAGTTTTGCTTCGCTAAAAACTGGACGAAATCGTCCCATTGGGCAAAGTGAAAATCCTCGCCGGCCTGCACTTCCGGGTGCTGCACCATCCACTGCGTCACGTATTTAAAAACTAAGTTTGTTTCCTCCAGCGTCCGCAGGATGTCGCTTCCGGCATCGTAGTCAACCATGAGGTCGGGCTTCACGCCGCCGCCGTCGAGCACGACGCGGCCGTTGCGGGTTTTGAATTGTGTGCGTTTCGAGTCGGGGATGTCGGCTGGCTCGCCGTCATGGTACTCCACGCTCTGGATGCAGCGGCCACTGGGGATGTAGTATTTGGCAGTGGTCATTTTCACCTTGGCGTTGTAGCCGATGTCGCGGGTATTTTGCACCAGGCCCTTGCCGTAGCTGCGCTGGCCGAGCAACACGCCCCGGTCGAGGTCCTGGATGACCCCCGACACGATTTCGGAGGCCGAAGCGGAATTTTTGTTGATTAAAACGATGAGCGGCACCTGCTCGTCCACCGGCGGGTTCAGGGTGCGGAAACTCCGGTCCCAATCCTTCACCTTGCCTTTGGTCGAAACCACCATTTCATTTTTTGAAACAAACACATTGGAAACGTTCACGGCCTCGGCAAGCAGGCCGCCGCCGTTGCCCCTCAAGTCGAGGATGACCCCTTTGAGGTTGGGCTGCTCTGTTTTCAGGTCCTCGAGCGCCTTGCCGACATTGCGTCCGGCCTCACGGGTGAAGGTGGTGAGGGCAATATAGCCCACATCCGTGGACACCATGCCGGAGTAAGGTACGTTGGGTACCTCCACTTCATCACGTACCAGGTTGATTTTCAGGTTTTTACTTTCACCAGGGCGGCGGATGGTCAGCACCACCTCCGTGCCGGGATAGCCTTTCAGGAAGGCGCTCACCTCGTCAGTAGTTTTCCCTTTGGTGTCCTTGCCGTCGATTTCGAGGATTTGGTCGCCCGCCTTCATGCCCGCCTTCTGGGCAGGGGCATCGAGGTACGGTGCCACCACCGTGGGCAGGTCGTCGATGATGCGGATGTCGGCCCCGATGCCGTTGTAGCGCCCCTCTGTGATGTAGCGGTAGCCCTCGATTTGGGTCTCGGAGATGTAATCAGTGTAGGGGTCGAGGCTCTCCATCATGGCATCGATGCCGGTGCGCATGAGCTTGGAGGGGTCCACTTCGTCCACGTAGTACGTGTTCACCTCCTTGTAGAGGTTGGTGAAAATCTCGATGTTTTTGGCTATCTCAAAGTAGTTGCCGCTCTCCGTGATGACAGTGGTGGCTACTCCTGCGAACAGCAGAGTGCCGATTGCGAGGAATTTAAGGGTACGGGATTTTATTAGTTTCATTGTTCTGCTAATGCTTTTATTTCAAATCAAGAACTCCAAATGTTTCGTCGTATGGGTTTCTGATATTGATTATTTCAAATCTGAGTTTCGCTTTTTCTTTGAGCAAGTTGAAAATTTTGATACATTCCACATCAGATGTAGCAAACTTTTGCACTTGCTCGTCCATATCAGCTTGTGCAAACAATTTAGTGTCATTAGGGATGATGCGACGGTCTGGCAGGCTCAATATGCTTTTTTCTTCAAAAACAATTCTTGCAAATTCACCCGTTCTTACAGCATGATTGATATTGAATGGTATAATTTGCAAATCTTTCAATGGTAATTGGTCAATTCTGCCTTTAACACAGTATTCTGCAACTGAAATGGTGGAAGTTTTTAGGATGACCTGGTTTTGAAGAAAATACTTGTAGTAGCTCATTGCATTTTGATGCAACGGGTCTCGGTCGTTGAGCAGCCGAATAAAAAAACTGGTATCAATAAGGATACAATCATGCGCCATAGCCTCTCACATTTTTCAGCCATTCGTCGGCATCAGTCACACCTTCCCAACTTTTTTTGGCTTTTTTGATTAAATTTTGAATGTAATCCTCCTGAAAGGAAGGGTTGTAATCAATAATCTCAAGAAGACGAAGGCTTGATTTATCCAACTCTCCGGTTCTGATATTTTGCTTTCCGACCGCTCTCAATCCGTAAGGTTTGTACAGTGGATTATTTTCATAATCAGTAAGCATATCTTTCGATGCGTCAATTTTTAACAAGCCGTATTCCTTCGTATCAAGGTGAACATTGGCTTTTCCTTTTCCTCCCATGTCAACGATTGTTCCGTAGAAATAAAACTCAGCCTCTACCCAAACTTCTTCTGACCGGGTAAATTTGGTTTCCCTATTGATAATTAGATTTGAAGTATTGGGAACAGAGGTGCTGATTTGAAACTCAACATTTTGTTTTTGTGCAGTTTCCTGGAAAAATTCAAACGCTTTGGCTGATTGAAATTCCAAAAAGTCTATTGAATAGCTTTCATTTTCGACCTGTGCCAGTATCGCATTAAAGCCAATGATGGCCTGTAAGGAGGTCTTGATGATATGCCTCACAGAACCTTTTTCTATGCTGTAACCAATAGTCGGGCGCTCTTTTTTCAGACCTGGAAACAAAAGGTTTTCTGCATTTTGCAGAATATCAATGATATCCCTGATGTCGTAATTGTCAGGATTCAGGTCCATGCTACCTTTCCGGCCAGCAACCCGGATTTCTATGTGACCAGATTTTTCCACATCAAACTATTTGTTGCAAAATAAGGGTATATTTTATCAATAACAAAACCGCTTGCAACTTGGCTGACTTTCAAAGCCCAAACCGCCCCCCTTCTGCCGCTACGCCAAACCCGTTTTCCAAAACGGCTCGTCTTGCTTCACTGTCCTCCAACAACACCGGGTTGGTATGGTTGAAATGAATGAAACGGATTTTTGCTTTTTCCATTGCAGGGAGTTGTTTGAACCGCGCCATACTTTCCAACACGAACGGGTGCGGAATCTCGCTCATGTCCCTGCCGGGTATTTCGCCGTTTTGGTAAAAAGTGCCGTCGAGCAAGGCATAGTCCACCTCACCGACGAGGGCGTTGATGTTCCGCTCCCAACGCTCCCACTTGTCAATGTCAGGGATGAAGAGCAGCGACCGGGCCGGTCCACCGATTTTGAAACCCGCTGTTTCAGAAAACTCGTCCCGGTGCGGCACCTGGATGGGCGTGATCCGGAGGCGCTCGTTCAGCACCACCGTTGAATCGGCCTGCAAGTGGCGAATCTCGATATTTTTCAGGTCAACCAACTGGTTCCAGGGGCCATTATTTTTCAAAAACGCCTCCATCCGGGGCATGGCGTACACCGGCATGTCCCTGGCACCCGACACCTCACGGCCCAAGTACATCAGGCCGGTGTAATGGCCAATGTGCGCATGGGTGAGAAAAATACCTGCCAATTTCAACGGATTGCCGGGCAGCAGGTACTGAACCCGGTGCAGTTGCTCCGGGAAATCGGGCGTAGCATCCACTATCCAAAACTGATTAGTTGCAGGGTCAATAATTGCGATGGAAGAGACCGATCGGCGTAAGGCCGGTTGCTCCCAGGCAGGTTGGCAGCAGGTTTTATCACAGCCTGCCTGGGGGTAGCCAGCGTCCTGAGCGACTCCGAGCACCACGACGAACGGGGCTTCCCGTCGTTGCAGAGTGCCTGATTCTGCCAATGACAATAGCAGAAAAGCGAAAACGGAATGTAGTATTTTTGAAAAAAGAAACATCACCCGAAGGAATCTTGACTTCCCAAAGAAACGCATTTTCACCAACCTTTGAACTTGCCCTGCATAAAAATGAGGGCACGCTTGCTACCTTTGCTCGCTTTTAAATTCAGCCGTCCCGATCCTTCAAGAATTTCAGGTGTAAGGCAGGCGCAATGTTTCACAACTTAAACTCACCAATCGCAGCAACGAATGGCCTTTGAGCGGTTTCCTAAAAAAGAGACGACAGTGGTGCTGGGCATGGCGCTGGCCTACCTGCTTTGGTCGGCTTTGGTGGTGGGGCTGCGCACCGACCACTTTGTTTTTGCTGGGCTGTGCCTGGGGCTTTTTTTTGCCAGTGGCACAACGAGGAAGGTGGTGATGGCCCTCATTTTCTTTGCGCTGTACTGGGTGATTTACGACTCGATGCGCATTTGCCCCAATTACGAGTTCAATCCCGTACACGTTCGGGAGCCTTACGAACTGGAAAAATCACTCTTCGGCTTCCAACACAACGGCGAGGTGGTGACGCCCAACGAGTTTTTTGAAACCAACACGCACCCGGTGGCCGACGTGCTGTCGGGCCTGTTTTACCTCTGTTGGGTGCCCGTGCCGATGGGCTTTGCGCTGTGGCTTTTTTTCAGGGACAAACGCACGTTGCTCGATTTTTCGCTGGCATTTTTGTTGGTGAACCTTTTCGGGTTCGTGCTCTACTATGCCTACCCGGCGGCGGCCCCCTGGTATGTGGAAATGCACGGTTTTCAGGAAAACTTCGATATTCCGGGCAATGAGGCGGGGTTGGCGAACTTCGACCGCATCCTGGGTGTGAACTTGTTCCACAGCATGTACGCCAAGAACGCCAACGTGTTTGCGGCCATCCCGTCGCTCCACTCGGCCTACCCGCTCATCACGCTGTATTTTGGGGTAAAAATGCGGTTACGCCTTGCCAGTTGGGTGTTTTTGGTAATTTTAGCCGGAATTTGGTGGGCGGCGGTGTACTCCCGGCACCACTACATCATCGACGTGCTGCTCGGAGCAGCCTGTGCGGTAGCTACAATCCTGGTTTTTGAAAAAATTATCCTGCGCTCGAAGGTGGATGCGTGGTTGAAGAAGTACGCGGAGGTGATAAAGTAAAGGGAACATTCATTCGCAACACACAATACAGAAAAACTAATGAACCTGCTTCAGCAAAAAATGAAACGGTACACCGCCCCGCAGGAGGCAAAAGCGGCGGGCGTGTACCCCTATTTTCGGGTCATCGAAAGTGACCAGGACACCGTGGTGACGATGAACGGCAAGAGGGTGCTCATGTTTGGCTCCAACAGCTACCTCGGCATCACCAACCACCCGAAACTCAAGGAAGCCGCCAAACGGGCGGTGGACAAGTACGGTTCCGGCTGCGCCGGTTCCCGTTTCCTCAACGGCACCCTCGACCTGCACATCGAACTGGAGGAAAAACTTGCCAAATTTACCGGCAAGGAAGAAGCCATCGTGTTCAGCACGGGCATGCAGGTGAACCTCGGCGTACTGTCCTCCATCGTGGGCCGCAAGGATTTCATCCTGAGCGACGACTCCAACCATGCTTCCATCGTGGATGGCACGAGGCTCTCGTTCGCCACCACCCGCAAGTACAAGCATAACGACATGGAGTCGCTCGAAAGCCTGCTCCAGCGCATCGGCAAAGACCGGGGGGCCGAAGACATCGCCCTCATTGTCACCGACGGTGTGTTCAGCATGGAAGGCGACGTGGCCAACCTGCCGGAAATCGTAAAACTTGCGAAGCAATACAGCGCAAATATTATGGTGGACGATGCGCACGGCCTCGGTGTGATGGGAGAATTCGGCAAGGGCACTTGCAATCAATTCGGCCTGACCGACGAGGTGGACCTCATCATGGGCACGTTCTCCAAGTCGCTGGCCACCATCGGCGGCTTCATCGCCACTACCCACGAGATTGCCAACTGGCTGAAACACAACGCCCGCTCGCTGATTTTCAGCGCCAGCATCGCACCGGCCAACGCCGCTGCCGTCATCGCGGCCCTCGAACTCATCCAGAACGAACCGGAACGGATCGAACAGCTTTGGGCCAACACCCGCTACGCCAAGCGCCGACTCGACGAATTGGGTTTTGAAACGGGGCACTCCACCACGCCCATCATCCCCATTTACGTGCGGGACGTGAACAAAACCTTCATGCTGACCAAGATTCTGCAGGAGCAGGGCGTTTTTGTGAACCCCGTCGTTACCCCTGCGGTAGCACCGGAAGATACGCTCATCCGGTTTTCGCTCATGGCAACGCATACTTTCGCACAGATTGACGAGGCCATCGACAAAATGGCGAAGGTGGCCAAACACCTGGAGATTCTGGAGCCTCAGACGGTGTGACGCTGCATGGCGGCATCATTTCAAAATCCCAGCTCACACAGACGTTCAACACAAAAAAATGGTAGAAGTCAGAGAGGTGGCAACATCGGGCGAATTGCGGGCTTTCATCAAATTCCCGTTCCGGCTGTACGAGGGCAACCCCAACTGGGTGCCGCCGATTATTTTTGATGAAATAACCACGCTGAAGAAAAACCCGGCGTTCGAGCATTGCACCAAAAAATACTGGCTGGCGAAAAAAAACGGCCAAATCGTGGGCCGCATCGCAGGCATCATCAACCACGCCGAGAACAAAAAGACCGGCAAACACGCCGCAAGGCTCGGCTGGATTGATTTCACGGACGACCCGGAGGTGTCTTCGGCCCTGTTCCAAACGGTGGAAAAATGGGCCAGGGAACAATCCGCCGACCACATCCACGGCCCACTGGGCTTCACCGACATGGACAAGGAGGGCCTGCTGGTGGAGGGTTTCGGGGAACTGGGCACCTTCGCCACCATCTACAACCATCCCTACTACCCGGTGCATTTCGAGGCCAACGGCTACGGAAAAAGCATCGACTGGGTGGAATTTGAGATTGACGTGCCGAAAGAAATGCCTCCCCGCATCGCCGGTTTTTCAAAAAAAGTGCAGGAGCGCTACGGCCTCCGGCAGTTGGAAGCCACCAAGCCCAGCCAAATCAAGCCCTACGCCGGGCAGGTTTTCAGGCTGCTCAACGAAGCGTACAGCGACCTCTACGGCTTCGTGGAACTGACGGAAAAGCAGATCAAGTTTTACACCGACCAATATTTCACCTTCATCAACCCTGGCTTCGTGTCCGTCATCCTCAACCAACAGGACGAAGTGGTGGCGTTCGGCATCACCATGCCCTCGCTTTCCAGGGCCGTTCAAAAAGCGAAGGGGCGGCTCATCCCATTTGGTTTTTTGCATATTTTGAGGGCGATGAAAAAAAACGACCGGGCCGATTTTTACCTCATCGCCACCCGCAGCGAGTACCGCAACAAGGGCGTACACGTTTTGATTTTTGAAAAAATCCTGAGCACGTTCCTGAAGTTCGGGATAAAAAAAGTGGAGACCAACCCGGAGTTGGAAACCAACCTCCAGGTACAGGCCATCTGGAAGGACTACCAGCCCCGCAACCACAAACGGCGGCGGTGCTACGTCAAAGTGCTTTCAACTTAAAATGAAAAAAATACTCATCACCGGCGCATCGGGTTTTGTGGGCAGCCACCTCGTGGAGGAGGCGCTGCGGCGCGACCTCGATGTGTACGCTGGGGTGCGAAAGTCGAGCAGCCGGGAGTATTTGCAGGACGAGCGCATCAATTTCGTCGAACTGAATTTTGAGGACCCGGACCAGATGGCCCTTTTGATGAAGCGCAAGCAGTTCGACTACATCATCCACAACGCCGGGGTGGTGGCCGCCCCCAAATTGGCGGACTACTGGCGGGTGAATTTCGAGTACACGAAAAACCTTGCTGATGCCATCATCACCGCCGGGGAGGTGCCGGAAAAGTTCACCTACATCAGCAGTGCAGCCTCCTACGGGCCAGCCAGCAACAAGGATCTGTCGGATTTCCTGAAGGAAGAAGACACCCCCAAGCCCATCAACGCTTACGGTCGGGCCAAGCTGGCTTCCGAGCGTTATCTCGCACAACTGCCTGGTTTCCCGTATGTTATCGTCCGGCCCGTGGGCGTGTACGGCCCCCGTGAAAAAGACATTCTCACTTTTTTCAAACTCATCCACCGCCACGTCGAAGGCTACATCGGGTTCAGGCGGCAACATCTGGCTTTCGTTTACGTGAAAGACCTGGTCAGGGCCGTGCTGGACGCTACCACTGCGTTGGACGTTTCACGACGAGGCTACTTCGTTTCCGACGGGCGCTACTACTCCCAACGGGATTTGGGCAGGGCGACCAAACGCATTTTGAAGAAAAAAACCTTCCGGCTGCACGTTCCTGTGACCCTCATCCGCAGCATCGCCTGGGTGCTGGAGCAGGCAGGAAAAATCAGCGGCAACTACCCCGCCCTCAACCTCGAAAAGGTGCATATCCTCGAAAGTGCCAACTGGAAATGCGACATCGAGCCGCTCAAAGAAGACTTGAATTTTCAGCCACAGTACGATTTGGAAGAGGGCCTGGAGGAGACCCTGGCCTGGTACAAGGAGCAGGGCTGGCTCTAACGATTTCGGATATGGGATTTCGGATTTCGGAAGACCCACGGCACTTCCGAAATCCGAAATCTGAATTCCGAAATCGTCAAATGTACCCCAAAATGCGCAGCATATCCTCTGGTTTTTGCTCCTCCTTGTAAAGTTTGTCCACGATATTTCCTTTGGAATCCTTGTAAATCAGGATGTGCTTCGGCGACGGGATGAGGCAATGCTTGATGCCGCCGTAGCCGCTCAACGAATCCTGGTAGGCCCCGGTGTGGAAGAAGCCGAGGTAGAGCGGCTCCTGGTCTTTCTTTTCGATGGTGGGCAAATAGACCTGGCTTTCGTGTACCTCCGAGTTGTAGTAGTCGGAGTTGTCGCAACTCAGGCCGCCGATGTTCACCCGGCGGT
The DNA here is from genome assembly GCA_016234735.1 of Bacteroidota bacterium. GTDB lineage: Bacteria > Bacteroidota > Bacteroidia > Chitinophagales > Saprospiraceae > UBA6168. Next base: position 36,436 of record JACRAN010000290.1, read on the forward strand.
ATTCGTTGTACCATTTGTTGATGGGCAGCAGGATGAACCGCTCCGCAATGCCCCAGCTATCGGGCATGGTGGTAATGAGCGAGTTGTCTATCATGTACCAAACCTCGGCATCGTTCTGCTGCTTCTGGCCCAACACCGAGAAGATGATGGCCCCGCTTTCGCCCACCGTGTACTTGCCGAACTCTGTGAAAATGTCGGGTTCGTGTATCTCTTCCTCCTGACAGGCCGCCAGGATTAGGTTGACGATTTCCCGCACCATGTACGTGTAGTCGAACTCGAAGCCCAGCGAGTTGCGGATAGGCATGCCGCCGCCAATATTCAGGGAGTCCAGCGAGGGACAAATTTTTTTCAGCTCGCAGTACATCTTCACGGCTTTTTTCAGCTCGCCCCAATAGTAAATGGAATCCTTGATGCCGGTGTCCACGAAGAAGTGGAGCATTTTCACCTCGAATTTGGAGTTTCCGGCAATGCGCTCCTTGTAGTAGTTGATAACTTCCGATGACCGGATGCCCAGTCTGGAGGTGTAAAACTCAAAGTTGGGTTCCTCGTCCGTGGCTACCCGGATGCCGATATTGCACTTGCCCTTCACCAACTCTTCAAAATGGTCCAGCTCTATTTTGTTGTCAAGCACTGGGATGACGTTTTCGAAGCCCTCGTTGATGAGGCTGCTAATTTTCTCGGCGTACTCCCGGGTCTTAAAACCATTGTTGACAATGATGGTCTCCTTGTCGATGAACTCCTCCTCAAACAAGCGGCGCAACAGGTCGATGTCAAACGATGAGGAAGTCTCGATTTCCACGTCGTGTTTCAGCACTTCCTTCACCACGTAGCTGAAATGCGAACTTTTGGTACAGTAGCAGTAATTGTACTTGCCCCGATAGCCCGATGTTTTCATGGCCTTGGTAAAAAGGTTTTTCGCCCGTTTTATCTGGGTGCCTATCCTGGGCAGGTAGGTAAGTTTCAGCGGGGTACCGTATTTTTTTATCAAATACATGAGCGGCACACCGTTAAAAACAAGCTTGTCGTCTTCGATGTCGAAGCCCTCCTGGGGAAAATAAAAGGTCTGGTCGATAAGGTCGAAATAACGGTTCTTGATCATCTCAACGAAATAGTTTTAAGACATGAAAAACCTTGCTCAGAAAAGCGGGCAAAAGTAATGGCTATTTTAATGAATTTTGGTGGTTTGACGCTCCTTTTTGAGGACGTTCGATTTCCTTGAATTCCTACTTTTTTTACCTTTGGCGACGACAATTCCCACCTTTTTGCCTGCCACACTACATTTCGATAAAAATCAAAACCGTTTTTGTATTTTTTGTTTTAAAAAATTGCATTTTTACGCCACTTTTTAAAACAATAATTTTCACCAACTAAATTTGTTATTATGAAAACTTTAAAAACAATTGGTATCGCATTGCTGGCGCTGATAGTCATCGGTCTCGTGGCCGCCGCCCTCATGCCCAAGCATTTTGAGTACGAGCGCACTACCGACATCAATGCTTCGAAGGATGTAGTCTTTGGCATCGTCAACGACCTGAAAACACAAGACGTTTGGGGGCCTTGGCAGAAACAAGACCCCACCATCCAAAATACCTTCAACGAGGTGGACTCTGGCGTAGGCCAGGTAAGTTCCTGGACTTCCAAAAAGTCGGGCGACGGCACACAAACCATCACCGAATCCACGCCGCCCTCCATGGTGAAGACCCACATCGAATTTGAAGGCCAAGGTGGTAGCGAAGCGTGGTTCAAATTGGATGACGCAGAAAATGGTGGCACCAAGACCACTTGGGCTTTTGCCTTCGACGCACCCTGGCCGTGGAACCTCATGTCGGTGATGATGGGAGGCCAAATGGACAAGATGCTCGAACAAGGACTCGCAGGCATCAAGGAAATGGCCGAGAAAAGGGCTGCCGAAGCACCAGCCAGCACTGGCAGCTACGAAGTAAAAACAGTGGACTTCCCCAGCCATACCTACCTCGGCATCCGGGAGAAAACAACGTTTGACGAGTTCATGAAACCGAATTATTTTGCCGACCGCGTCGGGCGGATTACAACGTTGCTGGAGAAATCCAAAATGAAGCCCACTGGCGGTCCCACCGGGGTGTTTTACACTTGGGACGAGGCCAGCAAAACCACCGACATGGCCGTGGCCATGGCCGTGAATAATGGAACTGCCGTTGCCGGTGGCACACTCCAAACCTTCGAGGTGCCGGCATCCAAGGCACTGGTGGTTGACTATTATGGCTCATACGATGGCTTTGCCAGTGTGCACCAGGCACTTGGCGAATATGTCAAAGCGAACGGCCTGAAGGAAGTGCCACCCATCATCGAGGAGTACGTCACTGGCCCCTCCACCGAGAAGGACACGAGCAAGTGGCTCACCAAAATCTACTATTTCACGGAAGGCCCGATGGCCAAAGCAAACTAAAAAATCTGGCTTGGCATCTCAGAAATAAGAAAGCCCCGTCCGACTCGGACGGGGCTTTCTTATTTCTGAGATTTTTCTTGCAGTTTCTTTTTGAATACCTAAATTTCGGCGTTGTGATTTATTCAGTTCAAACAGTAACCAACCAATTTTGACATGGCAACAAAAAGAAAAAAAAGGCAGGCAACATTGGACAAAAGAGACTCCCGGAAGTTTTTCACAGCACTCGCCATCGCAGTATTGATACTGATGCTGCTTTTTTTCCTGATTTTCAGGAGCATGTAAAAAGATGGAAATAGTTGGGGAGGTTTGCCGGGCAGGCCGTCTCAACTACCTGCATTTTGAAAACCCGAAAAAAGCGCACGGATTTCCGAAGCCTGCTCCGGCTTCATCCGCCCGCTGAGTACCAGCCGCAATTCCCGGCGGCGGGCGGCACTTTCGTACAGTTGTTCTTCCTCGCTGGACAGGGGAATTACCTCGGGAACCGGTTTGGGCTTCCTGGTTTTATCGTCCAGCGCCACGAAGGTGAAGTAGGCATGGTTGCACTTGCGAGGGGCACCGCCTTTGATGTCGGCAGCGAAAACTTCCACATAAATTTCCACGGAAGTATTGAAAGCCCTCGTTACACGGGCCTCCAGGGTCACGACTTCCCCCAGCGGGATGGGCTTGTGAAATGAAACATGGTCCACCGATGCCGTCACCACATGTGCTTCGCAATGCCTCCCCGCACAGATGCTTCCCGCTATGTCCATCCACCGCATCAGGTTGCCCCCCATCAGGTTGTGAAGCGGGTTGGTATCGTTGGGCATGACCATTTCCGTCATGGTGGTTACGGATTCGGTGACTTTTTTTGGTTTCATGACAAGGATTGAAGGAGGGATTGGAAAAATTGATTGAATGGTTAGGACACAATTCAATCATTTTATCATAACTCCCCTGCGTAGCAGCACGGGAATGGTGGTGAAATTATCTTCCGAAATGCTGCCCCGCACGAAGACGTACTTTTTGTCGTACATGTAGCCGTCGTAGGTGAAGCTCACCCAGTATTCATTGGCGATGTCGAACAACTTCGTCTGAATCGGCTCGACCAACAGGGCCTGCTTCGGACCGATTTCATTGAAAAAATGCCGGAGGATGGTCGTTTTCATTTGCTCCCCATCCACTTCTCCGTAGCCCCTTGAATTTACCAACACATTTTCAATGGCATCCCCTTTCAGGTTCAGGAGGTAAACATCCCACATCTCATGGTCTTGTACTCCATCTTCCGTTCTTGGCAAGATAGCAATGGCCAGTTCTTCCACTTTGTATTCAGGAATATCTTTTTTCATGGGCCATGATTCTCGATTGTGCCTGTCGATATTTTGATAACCATTGCATCAAATTGATTTTCAGGCAATTGAAGAATTGGAAATACTTCACGCAAACTCGAAGCCAAACAACTCGGCGAAGTGGCGTTTCAGTTTCCTTTTAACCTCGTTTTCGTCAACAGTATGCCCCAGCTCTTTAGCCAAGGAAGTCACGTCTTTGTCGCTGTCGTTGATGCCGCAGGGCACGATATGGTGGAAGTAGTTGAGGTCAGTGTTCACGTTGAACGCAAACCCGTGCATTGTCACCCAGCGGCTCAGATGCACCCCGATGGCGCAGATTTTCCGCTTCGGCAGCCAACCCTGTTGCGGCAGCCACACGCCCGTGTACTCCCCAATGCGGTAGCCTTCGATGCCGTACTCCGCCAACGTGCGGATGGTGGCCTCCTCCAGGCAGCGCACGTAGCGATGCACGTCCGTAAAAAACTCGTCCAGGTCAAAAATCGGGTAGCCCACGATTTGCCCCGGCCCGTGGTAGGTGATGTCGCCGCCCCGGTTGATTTTAAAGAACTCGATGCCTTGTTCCCGCAGGCCGTTTTCGTCGAGCAGCAGGTTTCCCTCAGCGCCGCTCCTGCCGAGCGTGATGACCGGCGGGTGCTCGCAAAACAGCAGGTGATGAACGACAGGAACCGGCGCTTCGCCATGTTCTTTTCGCTCCCGGTTCTGCCGTTTCCGGCGGATGGCTTCGTCCAGCAACTGCTGCTGAAAATCCCACGCCTCGCGGTAGGAAATCCTGCCTAAATCTTTGAAAACGACCTGTTGCATGTTGCAGAGGGCGGGGGAAAACTGCCCCCCTCCGAAAAAAGCGGTGCGAAGTTAGGAATTCCACTGGATAATAAAAATCGACGTTTCGGTGCGCGGTGTCAGCCCGTTACTTTGGTGTTTTTGAGTTGTAAAGTTCCGTGACCACGGGCTTCAAAACCTGCGTCCAACGGGCATAGCCGTTGGCGTTCATGTGAAGTTTGTCCTCGGTAAAAAGCGCCGGGTCAGGTTCCCCGTTGGCGGCCAGCAGTTGCTTGCCGATGTCGATGTAGTGCAGGTTAGGGCGGTTTTGGGCAAATTGTTCCATCATCGAGTTGAACTGCTGATAGCTTTTCCAGAGGTGCCAGCGGGCAGGCGAAGGTTTCGCAGAAATGCACACCACCGTCGTGCCGACCAGATTTTTCTCCGTTTCCCCGATGTACTTTTTGAAATTCTGGAACACCACCTGGGGCGGCGTGTCCTCTGCGATGTCGTTTTCGCCGCAGTAAAAAACAATCACCGCGGGCTGGTATTTGAAAACGATGCGCTTGGCGTAGTGCAGCACCTCCGGTATCGTCGAGCCACCGAAGCCCCGGTTGATGACGGGCAGCGGTGCAAAATCCTGCTCCACCGTGCCCCAGAGCCTGATGCTCGAACTGCCTGCGAAAAGCACCCCGCCCTTCGGGGGCATCTGCACCGAATCGGCCTGCTCGTATTTTTTTATTTCCGCCTCGAACCGGTCGATGGACTGGTCAGGCCCGCGGGCCACAATGCCCGCCTGGGCGTTTCCAGGTTCATTTTTGCAACTAAAAAACGTCAGCGGCACAAGTGCCAACAGCAGGAAAAGCAGTGATTTTTTCATGGTGAAATGATTTAGAAGCAGCCAAGTTAACGACTTTGCAGTGCATTCAACCCATTTTTAAAAATCCCCAGCAACAGGTCAACCTCCCGCAAGTGTGTGCGGAAACACAGCACCGCCAGCCGTATCCAAAACACACCGCCGATGTTGGTGGAGGAAACAAAAATACGCCCGTCGCGCTGCACGTACTCCACCAGGCGGCGGTTGAAATCGTCGGCATCGCTGCCGTCGCCTGGCAGGTAGCGGTAGGTGCAAACGGAGAGCTCCGGGTACGGCCCAACCTCGAAACCCAGCTTTTGGATTTCTTGGTAAAAATAGCGGCAGAGCCAGATTTTCTCCTCCAGCGCCGACTTAAACGGCTGAATACCATACAGTTGCAACGGGAGCCACATGCGCAGGCCGCGCCAGTGTTTGGTCAGTTCCGGGGAGAGGTCGCAGGGGCTGAGTTCTTCGGTGGCATCGAAAGCGTCCTGCATGTAGTTGGCCCGGTAGTAGTGCGCCTCCATCTGGGCCTTCACGTTTTTTATCAAAACGGCCCCCAAGCCGTAGGCTAAGAACAGCCCCTTGTGCGGGTCGATGGCCACCGAGTCCGATTTTTCGATGCCCCGGAGGGACTGCTTCACGGTCGTACCGTCGGGGTTTTCGACCTCGGCAAGCAGGAAAAAACCGCCGTAGGCAGCGTCCACATGGAACCAGAGTCCGTGCTGCTGGCAGATGTCGGCGATTTTGTCCAATGGGTCAATCGACCCGGTGTCGGTGGTGCCTGCGGAACCGACGACGAGGAAGGGATTGAGGCCATCGGCAACGTCTTTCCCCACCATTTCCGCCAGCACGGTTGCGTCCATTCGGAAGCGGCTGTCCATCGGCACATTGCGGACGATGGCCTCCGCCAGCCCCCCGATGCGGATGGCTTTGTGGACGCAATGATGCACCTGCTCCGTGAGGTAAATGACTGATTTTCTGACTTTTGTGGAAGTGATTTTTTTAAAATCCCTTGCTGTCACGAAGGCGGTCAGGTTGGCAATGGAGCCGCCGCTGGCCAAGTTGCCAAGCGCCGTTTTGGGGTAGCCGATCAGTGCGCACATCCATCGGATGAGCATGTTTTCGATGCGCACGGCACCCGGCCCACCGAAGAAAATACCGGCGTATTCGTTCGTTACCGCAGCGAGGTAGTCGCCGAGTGCCGTCGGGTAGATGCCGCCGCCGGGGATGTAGCCGAGGTGCCCGCCGGAGGCAGGGTTGAGACCCGCGGTGGGGATGTTTTTTTTCAGAACGGCCAGGATTTCCTCCATCGGCCTGGGCTGCCCGTCCAACGGGAAGTCGAGCAGCCCCGCTGCGGGGTTTTCCACGGCATGGAAGGCTTTGCCGTTCGGCAAACTGTCGATGTAGCCATGGGCATAGCCGCGCACGGCAGTGTCCCAGGCTTGGCGCTGGTCGGGGGTGGGTTCGAGTTGCCGGGAGGCCTGTGCGAGTTGTTCGATTTGTTGGCGCATGGACTTTCGTTTGAACTTGGGTATTTTTGAACTGAAATATTTGCCCAAAAGGCAATCGCAAAGAGAAGAAATTGGCGTGAGATGGGAAGCCGTATTTTCACAAAGATTCAGCAACGGCTACTGCCAATGAAGCACGAAATCACCATTCAACTTCGCTGCCACATACATGCCGTAAGGCAATTGCAGTTCGTAGGATGGGTTGGAGGTCAGCCCGTTCAGGGATTCCATGCTGCATTCGGCAGCTTTGAGGTATTTGGGATCGCTCGTTTCTTTCCACGCATTGTACAAAACCCAAGCGTAAGCACCTGCCGCTTCCGGTTCTTTCACGCCGTTGTCGTTGGGCTGCATTTGCAGAAAACTCCAGGCACGGTGGTTCATGTCGGCCTGCTGCCAAGGCGCATCGCTACCGCCCATTGCCCGCACTGCCTCCGCAAAACGGTCGGCAATGGTAGTGAACTGGAAACCAAGGCTGGTTTTTGGTTGAGCGCAAAATTGAAGAAGGAGGTACTGGATTTCGTTGGGGAAGGTTTCTGAATTTGAAGGATGCAAATACAGAAAAAGAAAACGCCGATTCGGGGGTTCCGAATCGGCGATTTTGATGTAGCCAAAATGGCCTACGCACGGCGGCCTGTCCCGATAGCTATCGGGAGCAACCCATGCCCGTTTACAAGCCGAAGCCGGTAACGAGCGGCGAAATGTTTCTTTCCAAACCCATATTCCGCCCGAAAGCCGCTCGTCAACGGGCGGAATCCGCTATGCGCTTCGAACAAAATCATCTTTTGGGAAGGGGGTTGCCATTAGCCAAAAAATGCGCACGGGCGGTGTTGCCCATGCGTATTTTTTTTGTCAAAACTAAACCCAAACTGGGTCAAGCCGTACTTTGTAAGTAGCTCGACGGACAGGAGTCTGCCACTTTAGTCCGCATAAAACCTGGAGGTTTTAGCGAGCGGGGATGTTGCCAGCGGGGGGTTTTTATCCCCATGCAAGGTTGGTAGGTAGGTTTTGATGCCCCCTACTTGGACAAAATTCGATTTATCGTCTCAATGGGCTATTTTTGCTGTATGCAGGAGTTCTGCAAAAGCTCCATCAGAGCTAAATCTTTGTAGCACTGACGAATAACGTTTCGTGAGCGTTCCATCGGAACGCTATCCTTGGCATCTAAGATACCGTTCCGATGGAACGGTGCAAAACATCCTTTGGCAGCTCTACTCTGGGACTTTTACACCCCATGTTCGGTGACTAAAGCTCCGATTAGCCTCTAACATAAACGGATATGTCCGTTAAATCCTGTCATTTTGAAAGAAAAAATCAAACAACTCGCTGCCCGCTTCCATTCGGAAACCGTTGAAATCCGGCGACACCTGCACGCTCACCCGGAGTTGTCGTTTCACGAAAAAGAGACAGGGCAGTTCATCGCCCGCAAGCTGGGCGAGCATGGCATCCGGCATGAGCATGGTTGGGGCGAGAACGGCGTGGTAGCCTACATTGAGGGAAAAAATGCCGACCGGAAAACCATCGCCCTGCGGGCCGACATCGACGCACTGCCCATCGCCGAGGCGAACCAGGTGCCGTACAAGTCTCAAAACCAGGGCGTTATGCATGCCTGCGGGCACGACGTACACAGTGCGTCGCTGCTCGGAGTCGCCCGGATTTTGGATGCACTCCGGGGAGAGTTCGAGGGCACTGTGAAGCTCATTTTCCAACCTGCCGAGGAAAAACTGCCCGGCGGGGCTTCCATCCTTATTTCAGAGGGGGTGCTGGAGAACCCCGCCCCGGCGGTTATTTTGGGGCAACACGTGCTGCCTGCGCTGGCGACGGGCAAGGTGGGTTTCAAGCCCGGCATGTTCATGGCCAGTGCCGACGAACTCTACGTGACCGTGCGAGGCAGGGGCGGCCATGCCGCCGTGCCGCATGAGTGCGTTGACCCGGTGCTCATCGCCTCGCATATCGTGGTAGCGCTGCAGCAAATCGTCAGCCGCAACGCCAACCCCATCGTGCCTTCGGTGCTGACTTTTGGTAAAATCAATTCGACAGGCGGTGCCACGAACGTGATTCCGAACGAGGTGAAATTAGAAGGGACTTTCCGCACGATGGACGAACAATGGCGGGCCATTGCGCACGGGCGCATGAGAAACATGGCCGAGGGCATCGCCGCAGGCATGGGCGGCTCCTGCGATTTTCGGATTGAAAAAGGCTACCCGTTCCTGAAAAACGATGAGGTGCTGACGCTGCGCTCCCGCCAGTTTGCGGCGGAATACCTCGGAGAGGAGAACGTCATTGACCTGCCCATGCGGATGACGGCGGAGGATTTCGCTTATTATTCGCAGAAAATACCGGCCTGTTTCTACCGGCTTGGCACCGGCAACGTCGCCAGGTGCATCACCTCGCCCATCCACACCGACACGTTCGACATCGATGAGGACAGCCTGCTGACCGGCATGGGGCTGATGAGTTGGCTGGCGGTGAAGGAGTTGGAGGTTTTTTAAGATTGTTTGAAATTGTTTAAGGTCGTTTGAAATTGTTTGGGGTTGTTTGGGGTTGTTTCAAATTATTGTATGTCAAAAGACTTAAACGACTTCAAACCATTTCAAACAAGCTATGTTAGCCCGAACCTTACGAGTTTACCGTGAATCATTTTCAGGACTGTCCCGCGCTGCGTGGCTCATTTCGCTGGCTTCGTTCATCAACCGGAGCGGCACGATGGTCATCCCTTTCCTTTCCATTTACCTGATTTCCGTGCTTGGTTTCTCATTGGAACAGGCCGGCGTGGCTATGACGATTTTCGGCGTGGGGTCGCTCTGCGGCTCCTACCTCGGCGGGTACCTGACCGATAAAATCGGCTATTACCGGGTGTTTTTCTGGTCGTTGTTTCTGGGCGGCGCACTGTTTATTTTATTGGGGTTCGTGAAAAGCGTTGAGGGGATTTATGCCGTCATCTTTGTCCTGAGCACCTTTGGCGAATCCTTCCGCCCTGCGACGATGGCAGCCCTTGCGATTCACAGCGCCCCCGAAACCCGCACACGCTCCTATTCGTTGATGCGCATGTCCATCAATCTGGGCTTCACCATCGGGCCTGCCGTTGGCGGGTTGTTGGCAGGGTTGTATGGTTACGACTTGCTGTTTTGGGTGGACGGCATCACCTGCATTTCAGCAGCGCTGTTTTTTCGTTTTGCTTTAAAACCCAAGAAAGTAGCGGCTTCCGAGGCGGTGGAGACATCCGAAACCCCAAGCCTGCGGGTGCCTTCACCCTACACCGACCGGCCCTACTTGGTTTTTTTGTTTCTGACCGTCATTGGGGCTTTTGTTTTTCTGCAAATCATCTCCACGCTCCCGGTCTATTATGAACGGGAAATGCACCTCTCGGAAGGTCAGATTGGTGCGTTGCTGGCTTTGAACGGTTTCGTTGTTTTTTTGCTGGAAATGCCGATGGTTTTTACCCTCGAAAAACGGATGAAAGTGCTGAACTGCATCGGTGCCGGGGTACTTCTGTTCGGGGCTGCTTACCTGATACTCAACCTGTCCGTTACCAGCATGGCGGTGGCAGTGGTTTCGATGCTGGCGCTGTCTTTGGGTGAAATTTTCAACATGCCCTTTGCCAACTCCTTCGCCCTCAGCCGCTCCGTCGAAGCCAACCGGGGCAAGTACATGGGAATGTACTCCATGAGCTACTCGGTCGCCCACATCATTGGCCCGTACACTTCCATGCGCATTGCCGACAATTGGGGTTTTTCAACCCTGTGGTACCTGTTGGCTGGCCTGAGCGTGGTGACTTTCGTTGGTTTCATGTTGTTGAAATCCGGCAGGCAGGCAGTAATCCAGGCCGTAAAATCCGGCAGTCCACGCCTTTTTTTACAAAAAAGAAGGAATCGGCGTGAAAAGCCTGACACAGTTGGTTTTTGAAAAATGCGTACTTTTGCCCCGCAACATTTTCCGTTTTTACCTTCCAGTAGCAGTTTGCAACGCTAAAAGCGGCTGTTGAAAAGCAGGCATGTCAAAGAACAATCAAAAAATGCAGGTGGGTGTTATTGGTTCGGGCAGTTTCGGCACTGCTGTGGCCAACCTGCTTTCCTTCAACACCAATGTTTTGCTTTTTAGTCGTAAGGAGGCACTGGTCGAAAGCATCAACCGGGAGCATCGCCATCCGGTTTTTAACCTCAAAATGTCAGAGCGGGTGAGGGCTACCGGAAACATCCGGGAAGTAGCCGAATCCTGTTCGCTGATTTTTCCGATTGTCACCTCGCAAGGCTTTCGTCCGATGATGCAAAGCCTTTCTCCTTTTCTGAAACCTTACCACATCCTGATTCACGGCACGAAGGGCTTCGACCTGAAAAACCTGAGCGAAGAAGAGCTTCGGCAGGGCAAAATTACCCGCAACAGCGTCCGTACCATGAGCGAAGTCATCCGGGAGGAGTCGGTGGTGGTGCGCATCGGGTGCCTCTCCGGCCCAAACCTTGCGTCGGAAATCATGGCCGGCCAACCTACTGCTACGGTCATTGGCAGCCGGTTCGATGAGGTGGTCAGCATTGGGAAAAAAGTGCTGAGTAGCAAGCATTTTCAGGTGTTCGGCAGCTATGAAATTTTGGGAGCCGAGCTTGCGGGCGCTTTAAAAAACATCATTGCCATCGGCAGTGGCATCCTCGGTGGGATGGACATGGGCAAAAACATTCAGGCATTGCTCATCAACAGGGGCCTGATGGAAATGATTTATTTTGGCAAAGCCTTCGGGGCTTCGCCAAAACCGTTCGTCGGCACAGCAGGTATCGGTGACTTGATTTGTACCGCCACCAGCATGAGCAGCCGCAACTACACTTTCGGATACCGCCTCGGCAAAGGGGAAACCACTGCCGATATTCTTGCCTCCATGCCTGAAATTGCCGAAGGGGTGCGTACGCTGAAAATTGCGAAGCACCTCGCCGACCATCTCAAGCTGCATGTCCCCATCACCCAAATGCTCTACCGGGCCGTGCATGAAGGCTACGACATGAAACTGGCCATTGAATACCTGATGCGTTATCCGTACTACGTGGATGTGGATTTTATTTGAAATAAGGCAGGTAAATTTCACGGATGGGCAAAAAAAAAGTCGTGTCCTTTGACACGACTTTTGAAGAATAATCCCATGAACATATCCAAAAACGAACTCTTTCAAGGAATTTTACCTAAAAACTTGCTTGTGGTAAAATCCTAATTTATTTTTGCATCAGCCTAAATTTTTGAA
>JACRAN010000288.1 GCA_016234735.1 Bacteroidota bacterium
GGGAGCGCTGGTTTCCCAAATCATCCTGAAAAACCGGGGCAAGTTGCGGAGCGCTGAAAATTGTTGCCGGTAGGAAGGTTTGCTTTTTTTGGTCGCCATGAAAATGAGCTTTCACTGATTGGCTTCGTTTGTCGTTTTTGAGGACAAGTAAAAACGAAAAGGGTTCAAACCCTGTACGGATTTGAACCCTTTTCGTCAAGCATTTTGAAAACTCGGTCAATATGACCAGAGGTCGTGCTCGAAGTTGAATATTTCCTGCTTGATTTTGTCAGCTTCCAACAGCAGGTCGATGCCGGTGAGGTAATCCTGAATACGGCGGTCCCTGACGTTGGATTCTTTGTAGATGTAGCTGGAGAAAAACCGCATTTCCATCAAGTCTTCCCAAGTCATGGGGCTTGCATCGTTTCCGGCACTGAAAACTTTCTCCCTGGAGAGGATTTCACGGGCTTCGGGGTAGTACACCCAAAACATCGGTTTCTCGTAAAGGAAATTGCCATTTTCGTCCGTTTTGTCAATCAACGGAGCGATGCCGAGCACACGCACTTGCAGGGTAGAAGTTTCTTCATCAAAGAACCAGACCTCTTTTAAACGGAAGCGCTTTACATCCTCTGGGTTGATGTCATTCCTGACCACCTGAATTTGTTCTTCGTACGTTTCCGGGTCAAAAGTGATGACAGTATCTATGGTTGCACCCATCGAAGCTACTTCATCGGGTGTCAACTTTGAAGTGAATTTGTCATCCTCCGTGCTGTAAACGGTTATTTCACCGCCAGTGGCCGCATCCATCAGAATGGAGAAAAACGGCCTTTCCGGGTAGGCAAAAGGCAGGTTCATTTTCTCCCGGATATCGATGACACGCCAGATGCGTTTTTCCCAAAAAATGTCTGCTTCTCTCACGTGGTCGTAGGGTAGCAGGCGTTTTTCGGTAGTAATCCGCTTATCAACGATGTCATCCAGCGGGCGGCCTTCATTGGGGTCACTGGATTCGGTCAAAATGTTTTCCGGTTGCTGCGCAATGGCGATGTTGCACAGCGAGAGCACCAAGGCCATACCGAACAATTTCAATGCAAACTTCATGTTTCTCTAAAGTTTTTCAAAATGAAGAAATACTAACTACCGGGTCATTAACTGATGCTTCCCGGCAGTTAGTATTCTGCACTCCAATTTTATTTAATCCTGAATACCATCGAGTTGATTTTCCGGCCCGCGACATCACCAGGGCATCTTGCTTTTACTTCCTGAAAATAATAGGTATCACCCGGCTTGGCTGATTGCACAAGGTTTTGAGCTTTACCGTTGAAGGAACCGCCAGAGTTTGAAGTCTCGACAGGGTCTTCCCGTTTTGCAACTTTCACAAGGTTGAAGCCCTGGATTTCGCAACGGGCTTCAAAGTCAAAGTTCATCAACCAGGCGATGAGACCTTTTTGCACTTTGAATTCGCCATTGCCCATTTCGCCGTCTTCTTTGTTGCCAAGTTTGGCAACCGGGTCAGGAATACGTTTTACCCGGAACTGCTTGCTGGCATTCATGGCCCCACCAGATACATTGATTTTACAATCATCGGTCGGTGTGGTTACTTTCACCATCCAGTTACTACTGCCAGTTTTTGAAAGCGAGCCACCACCACCTGAGATGCCTACTTTAAGGTCGTTACTCGAAACGCCTGCAGCAGATATGGAGATTGGGTTGTCAACGCCGATGTAGAACACGTTCATTTTATCGGCAGAAATGGCAACTGAACGCTCACCGACTTCGTAGGTAAAAGAAGATTCCCCTGGGGTGACTTCTCCGGTAAGCGGGTTGCGTACTTCAGCCCTCAATTTGAGGATTTTTTCGCCTACGGAACTGGTTCCAACTTTGTAGACTGCCTTCCCATCAGCTTTCACAGGTATCCCACTGCCGTTCACAGATATTTTGATGTCCGCAGGATTTATCTGTGAGCTGTAAGTACCGACTGAAATTTCTGCTTCAAAAGGCTCACCAATAATGACATAGGCCTTTTTTGCAGAAACTACCGGAAAGAACGCATCGAATTCGATTACACGGCCACCGGCAAGTTCCGCCATGCTGTTCACCAATGATGCTTCAGAGCTTTTGGCGTCCGCCGACATCTGGCTTAACAGGGGAAGTACGGCAGCCAAAGGCATTTGACGGAATTTGAAATCTGCCCAGTTTTTCTTTTTGCTTTTAGTCCAGGTTACATCATCCACTTTCAGCGGAAGGTTGTTGGCAATATTCTGGATTCGATTGTCGATTTCTTCCTTTTTCAAACCAAAAGTTTCGCCGTTTTCGGTAAGGAGTTTGGTGTAGGAATCTATCATTTTCTGTTTCGATTCCTCAATTTTTGTTTTCAACTGCATACCAACACCTTCGTTCACCAGAATGTGGGTCGTAATGTCTTTGTTCTTTTGCCCTTTCGGTACTGTTTTCCCGTAGCTAATGGTATAGTCACCTTCATCCACTTTTTGGTTCACATTGCCGGCCGCATCAAGGAGACGGTCCCGTAATTGGTCAACATAAGTATTGAAGTTAACTACCTCGGCTCGAATCTCGTCAACTGCGGGTCCAATGGCCCGATATTTTGCTTTTGATTCATCATCAAGCAAACTCTTAAGGCCTTTCACCGTCTGGTCGAGTTGTGAGTTCACAGTAGCAGCACTGGCTTTGTTTCCTTCATCCAGCGTAATGAAAGCGTTCATCACCTCTGCGGACACATTCAATGCGAGCAGCGCCGTGAGCACCAGATACATCAGGTTGATCATGAGCTGTCGCGGTTCCTTTGGAATGGACATGTGCTTTTATTTTTTCGTTAAAAAATTTAATTTGAGTCTAGGTGATACTCGTCGGCTTATCGTTATGGGCGGAAGCTTGTTGCGATTGCATTCAACATGCCGCCATAGACACCATTCAAGCCTGACAGGTTTTTGTTGAGAACACCCAGTTGGTCTTTGTAAATTTTTGTATCTTCGATAGAATCGCTCAGGTCAGCCATAGCTTCGTTCAATTTTGAGTAGAAGCTGCTCATAGATTTGATTTGCTCACTGGTTCCAGAGAAATCAACTTCCTGCAATGCTTTCAGAGAAGACAGGTTTTTGGACATAGATTGTAATTCCGTCAACATCCCACCTAATTGACTCTCAATCACATCGCCATGCAGCGGAGTGCCCATGTCAATGCTGTCCAGTGGCCCGGCAGTGAGTGGAGTCAGGTTTGCATGGTAGTCATCTAATCCTGGATAGAGTTTGTGCCAGTAGTAATCAGGCTCAGGCCCTATCAAGCCGAGGAAGAGGAAGATAACTGCCTCAACTGACAAACCAATAGTGAGCATCATGCTCGCACCGGGGTAGCTTTCAAGTTTAAAAAGTGCGCCCATCAATACAACGGAAGCGCCGACACCAATGAACAGGTTCTTGAAGTACTTGAATCCTTTAGTTTTTACGAAACTCATTGTTAATCGTTTAAAAGGTTAGCTAATTTCAGATAATGACTTGGATTAGGAGGGTTTTCCTTTTCAATAATGCCGAACCTTAAAAAGGTAACACAGTATTGGAAGGGGATGCAATAAATCTCCTGCCAAAAGCAAAAGAATTTTGCGTCGCAAAAATAAAAAGAAATGGATAGTAAGTGACTTACTATCCATTTGGAATTTTATTTTTTTTCCCGGTAATTAAAAATCGTTGATTGAACGACCGAGGAAGGTCAAGGCACAACGGAAACCAACATAGGATTTCGTCGTATCCTGATATTCCCAATGGCGGTTACCCGTCTGCAAGAACCAGGCAACATCCTTCCAGGAACCTCCACGAATTACTTTCCTTTTGAATGCTTCGGGGTCGTCTTCAGCGGCATCATAGCGGATGTCGGGGTTAAGGTCATGAATGAACGAGTAGGCATTTTCGTAGAATGCCGTGGAAGTCCATTCGGCTACGTTGCCCGACATATTGTAAAGACCATAATCGTTGGGAAAGTAAGCGTCAGCTTTCACAGTGTACTGACCACCATCTTCAGGATAGTTGCCTCGGCCAGGTTTGAAGTTAGCCAATAAGCAACCTTTTGCATTACGAAGGTAGTACCCGCCCCAAGGATAAGGCGCAAGGTCATGGCCACCACGGGCTGCGTATTCCCATTCATGCTCCGTAGGGAGGCGGAAATCTTCGGAATTGATACCGTCCTCACGAACTGACTGGTAAGTGTCCCAAAGTTTTGTTCTCCAGTAACAAAAGGCAGTTGCCATGTGCCAATCGACACCTACCGTAGGGTAGTCGTCAAAAGCAGGGTGCCAAAAATAGTTACGTGTCATTGGCTCATTGTAGGAATAGGCGAAGTCACGGATCCACACGAGCGTATCGGGATAGATGTTTATCTTCTTACGCTTGATGAAAGAAGTGCGGGGAGATTTGCCCTGGTCGTGGGCAGCACCGTGCCAATCGTACCACTCGTATTCAAATTCGAGTTTGCTCACGTCCAACTCTTTGCGACCGGCGAACTGGTCGTCCCCCTGGTAGTACAAATCTTGCAAGGTTTCGTCCGTCCAGTCAATTTCGTATTCCCAATCAATACGTTCATCACCGGATTCTTCATCCGTAATGAAGTGATCGAGATAAGAGTGAGCGATGGAGTCTTTCACCCAGTACACGAATTGCCGGTACTCGTTGTTGGTGATTTCCGTGTCATCCATGTAGAAACCCTGGATGGAAATGGATTTCGGCCGCTGAACGAACGTGTTGGAGATATCCTGGTCGCTTGGGCCGATGTGCAGGGTACCAGAAGGAATGTACACCATCCCGTAGGGGTTGATGCCTTTCCAGTTTGGACGTTCGAGTACACCTGTGACTTGGCCGCTTTCCTTGCTGCCGCAAGAGGAGATCAGCGCCGCAAGAGTTAGCAGCGCGAACGAAGTCTTTAGTAATCTTTTCATTTTTAACACCCGAGTTTTCCTTCTTTAGTGAAAAAGAGACGTAAAAATAGTGCTTTACTTGTTAAAACAAAGAGTCGTCTCCGGTTTCTGCCATTTAGCGGGCAAAATTAACATTTTACCGAACCAAACGACAAGTGTTTTTCACTTAGTGTGATTTTAGTAATTTTTAATCGAAAAGGTTCAATTTTATAGAATACTGTTCAACCAAACGAGAGGAAAGCGTGAAGTCCTACCTTGAAAACTGGCGATTTGAAGCGGCCAAAATTACAGCGACCTTGGGTTGTAAATGATTACCGGGGGCCGTCCTTTGCCTATGGGTTTGCCCAGATTGTAATTCAAAAGCACTTCATGCGAGCCGCTATTGACCGACCTGAGATTTGAAAGCCCCAGGTCGTAAGCGTATCCGATGGAAATTTTTTCACTCAATTTGAAGCCTCCCATCAAAGCTACCGCATCAATGCTGTTGGCGTGGTATCCCCTAAACGATGCACCCACAAATATATTTTCATTGTACCGTGCCAGGACAGAAAAATCGATTTGCGTTTGATAGCCGTCAGATTTAAGTAAAACCGAGGGCGTAGCTGTCAGGCTTTTGCTCAAATCAAGCTTGTAGCCCAGATAGAGAAAGTAGGTTCTTTCTTGCTGGAATTTCAAGGAAGAAATGTCCAGTTTGTTCCCAAGTAAATTCATTGCCGAAACGCCTGCTTCCAGTTTTTCTCCCTGAAAAAACACCCCCGCATGGGCAGTTGACCCCGCTCCTGCTTCCGTATTTATGCTGAGGGAGGGGTCGTTGTGGGAAATCGGGTTCCCCAAATCATCCACTTCCGTCCCCGGCGTCCGCACTTTTGAGCCGTTCAGTTGGCGCTGTACCCACCCGGCGCTTCCCCCCAGGGAGAGCAGTCCGGTCTTCCCAACCGGCATCTGGTAAGCATAACTGGCCGAAAACGAGGTCTGCTTCCAGGATCCCAGCGTTTCATTTTCCAAAGCCAGGCCCGCTGCGCCGCCTGCGATGTAGAGCGGCATGTGGGCATTGAGATGTTGCGTCACCGGGTTGCCTTCCAATCCTACCCACTGGCTGCGGTACACTCCGGTGAGGCTCAAAGAATTATCCAGGCCCGCATATGCAGGGTTGAATGCAAATTTATTGAGGTTGTATAAACTGTACTGGGCTGGTTGCTGGGCAACCGCAATGGTGGTGAGGCCAAGAAAAATCAAGCATGTAACAATGTTTTTCATAGACTTTAAAAATTAAAAAATTTGCCTGCCAGTCACTCTCACAAAATAAACCTCAAAAACCAAAATCGCACTTTTTTCAAGAACTGCGAACATCCCCAATTAATTGTTTGAACGCCTCAATTGTATCCACAGGTTGCCGGCACGCGTAATTCTGGCATAAATATATTAATGTGTCGCTGCCACGTGGCTTCCCTTCCAGCAGAGGGAAAAAATCATCCTCCCCTGCCGAGGCCATCAGCACTTTTTGTGGCAAAAACTCTGCACTGACAGCCTTGCCCGTTTCAAATGCTTTTGCACCTGTAACTGCAATTTCAAAAAAACCGAACACTTCCCCCATCAAACCGGCAGCCCATTGGCTGAACGAGGAGGGATAGCGTCCCACGGCGTCCTTCATGGTCAGGAGCATCTCCGAGGCCATCTGCCGCCACTCTTCTTTTCCGAGCAGGATACCTGCACGCTGCAAATTGCGAACCATCGTTGAATTGCCGGAAGGCATGGCCGAATCGTACAGGTCTTTGCGGCGCAGCAGGATGTCTTTTTGCTTTGCTGATGTAAAGTAAAACATTTTATCTGTCGGGTCAAGAAAATTTTCCAAAACAAACTCAATGTAGCGCCCGGCTTGCAAAATATAATTGTTGTCGAAAGTGGTTTCTGCCACATCCAGCATGGCTTCAATCAGGTAGGCGTAGTCGTCGAGGAAGGCATCGTACTGGGCTTTGCGGTTTTTGTAGGTGTGAAAAAGCGTGATGCCATCCGGCTGGGTGAACTTTTTCACCAAAAAATCGAGGCTTGCAATGGCGGTTTCCCGATAACTTTCCTCGCCGAGTGCAGCGTACGCTTTTGCAGAAGCGGAGCACATCAGCGCATTCCAGTCGAGCAGGATTTTGTCGTCGAGACCGGGATGGACACGCTCGTCCCGTACCTCGAAAAGTCGCAGACGGGCATCGGCAAGCCGATTCTTCAACTCGCTGACCGGCATTTTTTTCAATTCCGCAAATTCTTCAAACGTCCGTTTCCGCCAAAGAATGTTCTTTTCCTCCCAGTTGCCGTGTTCGGTCACGTCGTAGAATTCGCAGAACAGGGCCGCATCCTCCCCCAGCACCTGCTCGATTTCGGCCTTGTCCCAAACATAGAATTTACCCTCAACTCCCTCTGAATCAGCATCTTGTGCCGAGTAAAAACCACCTTCGGGGCTGGTCATTTCCCGGCGCACCCATTCCAGCGTCTCTTCGATGGTTTCTTTGTAGAGATTTTTTTTGGTCAATTTGTACGCCTCTGCCAGCACCCCGACGAGCAGGGCGTTGTCGTACAGCATTTTTTCAAAATGAGGTGCCAGCCATTTCGGGTCGGTGGCGTAGCGGGCAAACCCGCCGCCAAGCTGGTCGTAGATGCCGCCCGTCGCCATTTTGTCCAACGAAAGCAGCGCATGGTCGAGCGCCGTTTTTTCACCAAAATAAAAATAGTGGCCCAGCAGGAAGTTCAACGACATGGTGCCGGGGAACTTGGGTGCCCCCCCGAAGCCACCGTTCACGGGGTCGAACTGTTTTTGCAATACCTGGAAAATATTTTGCAGCAGGTCTTTGGTGAACGCAGGGGCATCGCTCACCACCCGCAGCTTGTTCCCGATGAACGTGTTCCCGGAATTTTGGATGATTTCCGTCAGGCGGTCCGCCTGGTCTTCCACCGTTTCCCGGCGGTTTTGGTAGCTGTGCGAAATGTTCATCAACACCTGCAACCACGAGGGGCGGTTGTACGCAGGCATGGGCGGGTAGTAGGTTCCGGCGTAAAATGGCCGCTTGTCGGGCAGCAGGAAGCAGTTCAGCGGCCAGCCGCCGCCGCCGGTGAGCACCTGGCAAGCCTCCATGTAAATCTGGTCAATGTCGGGCCGCTCCTCCCGGTCCACCTTGATGCACACAAAATTGTCGTTCATAAAACCCGCCACCTCCTGGTCTTCAAAACTTTCCCGCTCCATCACATGGCACCAGTGGCAGGTGGAGTAGCCAATGCTCACGAGGATGGGCTTGTCTTCCCGGCGGGCTTTTTCAAACGCCTCCGGCTTCCAGGCGAACAAATCGACCGGGTTGTGGGCGTGTTGAAGCAAGTACGGGGAAGTTTCATGTTGAAGGTGGTTCATGCAAAAGCCGTTTAGCTGATTCTCGTCCTGAAAACCTGTCAGGGGGAAGATAGTTTGTTTTTCCACGCCTCGCAGCCTGGGTTTCGGGAATATCGGAGCCAAAGTGCAAGGTGGAACTTCTCATTTCAGAACCCCGTCCGCTTCGTACCTTCGCCCTGCATCAGTTGTTTACGCCATTGAAAAAAAAGCTGCTACTCCTCACGCCCCCGTTCACGCAGTTGAACACGCCGTACCCGGCGACGGCGTACCTCAAGGGCTTCCTCAACACGAAGGGCTACCCCTCGCAGCAGGCCGACCTGGGCATCGAGGTGATTCTCGAACTGTTTTCTTCGCAAGGGCTGACCACCATGTTTGACCATTTCGGATTTCGGATTTCGGATTGCGGCAGCACCCCTCCGCAATCCGAAATCCGAAATCCGAAATCCGAAATCCGAAAACGCCCTCCGCATCTGCGCCCTGCGGGCCGAGTACATCGGCACCATCGGGCCGGTCATTTCATTTTTGCAAAACAAAAACCCGACGCTGGCGCACCGCATCTGCGACCGCAGCTACCTGCCCGAAGCGGCCCGGTTTGCGGCGCTCGAAGACCTCGACTGGGCCTTCGGCACGATGGGCACGCACGACAAGGCCCGCCACCTCGCCACGCTCTACCTCGAAGACCTCGGCGACCTCATCCGGGAGGCCATTGACCCCCATTTCGGGTTCAGCCGCTACGCCGAACGGCTGGGCAGCACTGCCACGCATTTTGATGAAATCCACGCCACCCTGCAAGCACCTGACACGCTGATTTCCAGCATTTTAAGTAAAATTTTGGAGCAAAAAATCAAGGAAACCACGCCGGATGTGGTGTGCTTGTCCGTGCCGTTTCCCGGCAATTTGTACGGCGCTTTGAAGTGCGGGCAGTATTTGAAAAAACACCACCCGCACCTCACGGTCGTGATGGGTGGCGGCTACGCCAACACCGAATTGCGGAGCCTCGGCGAGGAGCGGGTCTTCGATTACGTGGACTACATCTGCCTCGACGACGGCGAAGCGCCGCTGCTGCACCTGCTCGAACACCTCGGCGGCGAGCGCCCGGCGGGGCAGTTGAAGCGCACCTTCGCCCGCACCAGCGGCGTGGTTTTTTACCACAACGCCACTGCCGAACTTGACGTGCCGCAGCGGGAAACCGGCACGCCCGACTACGCCGGACTGCCCCTCCACGACTACCTCTCCGTCATCGAAATCGTGAACCCCATGCACCGCCTGTGGAGCGACGGACGCTGGAACAAACTCACGCTGGCGCACGGCTGCTACTGGGGAAAATGCTCGTTTTGCGACGTGACGCTCGACTACATCCAGCGTTACGAACCCCTCACGGCGGCGCTGCTCTGCGACCGCATCGAAGAAATCATCGCGCAGACCGGGCAGCACGGCTTCCACTTCGTGGACGAGGCTGCACCGCCTGCGCTGCTGCGGGATTTGGCGCTCGAAATCCTCCGCCGCCAGCTCACGGTGGTCTGGTGGACGAACATCCGTTTTGAAAAAAACTTCACCGCCGACCTCTGCTCCCTGCTGAAGGCATCGGGCTGCATCGCCGTGTCCGGTGGCCTGGAGGTGGCCTCCGACCGGCTGCTCGAACGCATGAAAAAAGGCGTGACGGTGGCGCAGGTGGCACGGGTCGCCGACGGGTTCACGCAGGCGGGCATCATGGTACACGCCTACCTGATGTACGGTTTCCCGACGCAGACGGCGCAGGAAACCATCGATTCGCTGGAAATGGTGCGGCAACTTTTTGAAAATGGCGTGGTGCAATCGGGGTTTTGGCATCGCTTCGCAATGACCGCCCACAGCCCCGTCGGCCTCGACCCGGTGGGGTTCGGGGTGGTGGAAACCGGCCCCACATTCGGCGGTTTCGCCGACAACGACCGCTGGCACGATGACCCCACGGGTGCCGACCACGACCTGTTCGGCGAGGGGCTTCGCAAATCGCTGTTCAATTTCATGCACGGCGTGTGTTTTGAGTTTCCGCTGTCGCAATGGTTTGGCTTCAAAACGCCCCGCCCTTCCGTACCGAAGGACTACATCAAAAAAAGCATCCGCCACCAACCGGAAAAAATGCCCCGCCCCACTGCCCTCGTGGTGTGGAATGGCCCGTTGCCGGCTGCCGCCATCGTCGAAGATGACGAGGGAGAGGACATGGCCGAACTGATTTTCCACCACCGCCAGCACGAGTGGACGCTGGAAACCTCGCCCGAACTGGGCCAATGGCTGGTGGATGTTCTGCCCATGCTGCAAATCGGCCCGCACGAACCGCTCACTTTTCAGGCGTTGCAGTCAGATTTTGAGGAAGCGAGGATGGGAAATTTTGAGGAACTGCTGGCCTCGGAGGAGTGGGAACACTTGCGGGAAAACGGGCTGCTGGTGTTGTGAGTGCGCGAGGAGGATGGGACACAGATTTAACAGATTTTGACTGATTTGAACTGATTTTTGTGGTTTTGAAAATTAGTCTAAATCGGTTCAATCTGTGTTCCTATCAAGCCATGTTCCCATTAATTTTTAACGCCATGTCCACACTGATTTTCGCCCTCGTACTCATCGCCTACTACGCCCTGCACAGCCTCCTTGCCGCTGATCGGGTGAAGGCGGCACTGTCCAGTTTCATCACACCGAGATACTACCGGCTGTGGTACAACCTGATGGCAACAGCCCTGTTTGCCGCACTCGTTGCCTGCTATTTTTTTACGGGAAAAACCGCCCTCTGGTCGCCCAACCGGCTACTGCCGTACCCCGGCGGCTTGCTGGTGCTGTCGGGTGCGGTTTGGGTGTTCCGGGCGCTGGGTGGGTACAATCTGGGGGAATTCACCGGGCTGGCGCAACTGAAATCCGGCGCTGCGCCCAAACATGAGTCCCTGAAAATCAGCGGGTTGAACGCACAGGTCAGGCACCCGCTCTACTTCGGCACCCTGCTCATCATCTGGGGTGTTTTTTTCATCGTGCCCACTGATGCCATGCTCGTTTTTTGCGGAGTGAGCATGGCATACGTGATGGTGGGCAGCAGGTTGGAGGAGCGAAAATTGGTGGCGCAGTTTGGCGAAGCCTACCAAAAATACCAAATCGTAGTGCCGATGCTCGTGCCTTTCAAATGGCGGAAGAAACGGCTTTGACATCTGAAAAAACTCGGCTGTTACCTTCCAATGCTCACCGCACCAGCGACACATCTCCCTTGTACAACCGCTTCACCCCGTCAACAAACTCAATGTCCGCAAAATAGACGAACACCCCGACATCCAGCACTTCACCCCGGTGCGTACCGTTCCAGCCGTAGGCGATGTCGTCGGGCAGGGTGTTGTAAATTTGGAAAACCGACTCGCCCCACCGGGAGAAAACGAGGAACGAATGGATTTGCTTCACGCTCCGCCCGTCGCTGAAAATCATGAACACATCGTTGAACCCGTCGTCGTTCGGGCTGAAACTGTTCGGGATGTACACGCCCCTGCTTTTGTCCACGAAAACCGTGTAGCTGTCGGTGGCTGCGCAACCTTCGAGGTCACTGACCGTCAGCGTGTACGTGGTCGTGAGCAATGGCGACGCCGTCGGGTTGCGGCAGTCGAGGCAACTCAGCGTGGGGTCTTCCTGCCAGTTGAACATCAGGCCCGTCGGCGGGAACACGATGGGGTCGAGCACCACCGTCCCGCCCAGTTCGATGGTGACATCCGATGGGAAGTCGAGCACCAGGTTGTTGGCAACGGCCAGCGTCACGGTATGCGTGGAATCGCAGCCGTTGCTGCCGGTGAAGGTCTGAGAGTAGTCGCCCGGCGAAGAAGTTGCCTGCCCGAAAATGAGCGCAGAACCACCCTCGCAAATTTCCACCAACTCCGTCGTGCTGACGGTCGGGATGGGCTGTAGCGCCGTGACGGTCACGATGGAATCGCAGCCATTGGACGACGTGAACGTGAAATTCACGCTGCTGCCCGGCTGAATCACGGTGCCCTGGTACGTCAGCGTTTCACCCTGACAACCTTGCAAAGTAACAGCACCAGTCAGCACCGCCAACTCCTGCACCGTCACCGTCACAGTGGAATCGCAGCCATTGTTGCCCGTCAGCACTACGTCCGTCACGCTGCCGGGTTGCAGGGTTTGGCCGTTGTAAACAACCGTCGTGCCTTCGCAAGCCTGGAGTTGGAGCGTCGAAGTTTGCACTTGCAGCTCGACCACTGTCACCGTCACGACGGAGTCGCAGCCCTGCCAGTTGGTGAACGTGAAATCCGTCACACTACCCGGCTGCAACGGCTGGCCATTGTACGCAGCCGTCGTGCCCTCGCAGGCTTGCAGCGACACGGCATTGCTGGTGTTGAAAAGTTCCACCACCGTCACCGTCACGATGGAATCGCAACCCTGCGGCGTGACAAAAGTGAAATCCGTCACGCTGCCTGGTTGCAGGGTTTGGCCATTGTACGGGACCGTCGTGCCTTCGCAGGCTTGCAGCGTCAGGTCGTTCGTGATGACGGCCACCTCGTTCACCGTCACCGTCACCACTGAGTCGCAGCCGTTCGAGGCAGTGAGGGTGAAAACGGCCATCGAGTTGGCTTGCAGCGCCTGACCGTTGTACATGACCGTTGCACCGGGGCAGGTTTGAAGCGTGAGCGCACTGGCGAATGTGGGTAGTTGCGTGACGGTGACGATGACCGTGGAATCGCAACCTACCGACGAGGTGAAGTTGAAATTCGTCACCGAATTGGGCTGCAACGGCTGCCCGTTGTAATTCGCCGTCGAGCCAGGACAGGCTTGCAGGTTGAGGTTTGTCGTAAAAACGGGCGCAGCCGTCACGGACACGTTCACCACCGAATCGCAGCCATTGGAAGCTGTGAAAGTGAACGGGATGTTCGTGCCGGGCGAGAGGTTCAGGCCGTTGTACGCCACCGTCGAACCGGGGCAGGCCTGCAATGCCAGCGGGGAGTTGAAAGTTGGAAGCGCAGCGACCGTCACCGTCACCACTGAATCGCAGCCGAGCGAGGAGGCGAAGGTAAAATCCGTCACGCTGCCCGCCGCCAATTGTTGGCCACTGTAAAAAACTGTTTCGCCAGTGCAGGCTTGCAGTTGTTGGCTGCCGGTCAGCACGGCGATTTCATCCACCGTCACCGTAACTACCGAATCGCAACCGTTGCTGCTGGTCAGGGTGAAATCTGTCACCGAGTTCGAAGCAAGCTGCTGGCCGTTGTACGTGACCGTCGTGCCAGGGCAAGTTTGCAGCGTGAGCGCTGAACTGAAAACCGGCAGTTCGTTCACCGTCACCGTCACGATGGAATCGCAGCCCTGCGCGGTGGTAAAATTAAAATCTGTCACACTGCCCGGCTGCAAAGTCTGGCCGTTGTAGGTGACAGTCGTGCCGGTGCAGGCATCGAACGCCAGGTTTTCCTGAAATGCCGACACCTCCGTCACCGTCACCGTCACGATGGAATCGCAGCCGTTGGCGGTGGTAAATGAAAAATCGGTCATGCTGCCCGGCTGCAAAGTTTGGCCGTTGTAAGTTACCGTGGAACCGGTGCAGGCATCGAAATCCAGCGACGTGCTCAACACCGCCAACTCGACGACCGTCACCGTCACCACCGAGTCGCAGCCTGCGACGGAAGTGAGCGTGAAATCGGTCACGGAATTCGGGGCAAGTTGCTGGCCGTTGTAGCCGACGGAGGTGCCGGTGCAGGTTTCGAGCGTGAGGGTGCTGGTGAAAACCGGCAGCGTGTTCACCGTCACCGTCACCACCGAATCGCAGCCGTTCGCTGCCTGGAAAGTAAAATCGGTCGTTGAACCA
>JACRAN010000289.1 GCA_016234735.1 Bacteroidota bacterium
CTGGGGCACGAAATCGGCCACATCGCTGCCCGCCACTCGGCGCAGCAGCAGAGCCAGGTCATCCTGGCGCAGGTGGGCTTCCTGGCAGCGATGATTGCCTCCGAGGATTTCAGGAAGTACTCCGATTTGGCAGAGACCGGCCTGGCTTTGCTTTTCCTGAAATTCAGCCGCAACCACGAGAGCCAGTCCGACAAATTGGGCGTGGAATACTCCACCAAAATCGGCTACGATGCCCACCAGATGGCCAATTTCTTTCAAACCATCGGGCGGCTGCAAGACCAGTCCGGGGGGTCAATCCCCACTTTTTTGTCCACCCACCCCGACCCCGGCGACCGCTTCACGAGGGTGCATGATTTGGCAAAAAAGGAGCAGGAAAAAACGGGCAAGACCAACTTAGACGTGAACCGGGACGGCTACCTGCGCATGATTGACGGCCTCATGTATGGCGAAGACCCGCAGGTGGGCTACGTGGAGAACGACGTTTTTTACCACCCGCAGATGAAGTTCCAGTTTCCCACGCCGAAAGGCTGGCAAACCGTCAACTCCGCCGCACAGGTGCAAATCGCCCCGAAGGACGGCAAGGCCGTCATCCTGCTGACGCTGGCCGGTGAAAAATCGCTGGAGGAGGCAAAACGGGCCGCCATTTCCGCCGACAGCCTCAAGGTCATCGACAGCCGCAACATCACCATGAACGGCAACAACGCCGTCGAACTCACCGCCGACCTGAACGCCGAGGTGCGCCTGCTGATGTACCTCATCCAGTACAACGGTGCCATTTTCAAGTTCACCGGACTGGCCGAAACGCCGAATTTCAGCACCTACCAGCCGACGTTCACGGCTTGTTTCAAAAACTTCAAGGCGCTCACCGACCAGAGCAAAATCAACGTGAAGGCCGACAAAATCAAAATCGTGACCGTGTCCAAGGACGGCACCCTCGCCGATGTGCTCAAAACGAACAACATGCCCGCCGCCCGCCTCGAGGAACTGGCCATCCTGAACGGCATGAAACTGACCGACAAAGTGACGAAGGGGATGCTGGTGAAAACGCTGTTGAAGTAACGATGAACTATGAACGGTGAACTATAAACGTTTCATAGTTCACCGTTCATAGTTCATCGTTAGAAAAAAGCACTGCGGACCAATAAGCCGGATTCTGTAACCCGACGCAAGACGGGCTCCATCATTTATCTCGAACCGACCTCACGACCGGCCTCTATCTGCCTACCCCCCGGCTCGGGCGGGCCGCCCTCCGGCACTGGAGGATTTCGGATTTGGGATTTGGGATTTCGGAGAACATACGTCCGAAATCGAATATCCGAAATCCGAAATCCCCCAGTGCCATCGCCGGTGTACATGGCATTTCAACCCACAAGGTTTATCCGCCCCCCGCATTGCTGCGGAACGCCGTGCGCTCTTACCGCACGTTTTCACCCTTACCCCGATTGCTCGGGGCGGTAATTTTCTGTGACACTTTCTGTTCACGATTGCTCGTGCCCCACCCGTTAGGTGGTGCGGTGCCCTACGTTGTCCGGACGTTCCTCCCCGTCCGCCAGTGGCGGACAAGGCGATGGAGTAGCCCGCAGTGCGGTGTAAAATTAGGAAGAAAAGTGGAAGTGCCGACGAACCGGATTATTTGCTTCCCGCTTGGGCCTCCGATTCCATTTTTGCCAAAAACTGCTGCCAGAGCGCCAGCCCCCGTGCCAGGGTGCGGTCCTGCACCCGGTCGTACCAGCCGATGGTCACAGCCGTTACTTGCTCATCGGGGTCGTTGGTGTAGGGTCGGTACACGAACGTAGTGCCCTGTTTGGCGGGGATGACGATGGCCGTCGTTTGCTGGTCGTCGGAGGTCACGATACGCAGGTTTTTGACATCGATGTTTTGAAACGGCAGGTAATATTTGCTGCCTCCGGCAACGGCTTCCGTAGTCATATCGTGCTGTTTTTCAGGCAGTTCGAGCGTGAAGGAGTTGCCTTCCGGTCGGTAGTCGAGGGAGTATGATTTCTTGAACTGCTTGCCGTTGCGGGCATCGGGCATGGTGACGGGGAGTTGCATCCGAAGCAGGTCGCGCAGTTGCCAGTGGAGGTCTTTCAGGCTGGCGTTGGTCGTGGGGGCGGCTGTCGGTTGGTTCTGGGAGTGGCAACCGACAGCCATCAGCAAAAGCAACAGGAAGGGGAGAAATTTCATGGAACCGATTTTTTTGAAATGCAAAGTTAGCGGAAATCATGCCGCCTTTGCACGTCCTGTCAAAATCCCTGCACCACTTTCACTGCTTCGCTCAACTCGTCGTCCACCCGGAACGACACGAAGTACATGCCTGGCACCACATCGAGATTGAACTGCACCGTCCCGATTGGCAGGCTCAGTTTCACCTCTTCGATTTTTTGACCTAACACATTGAAAACCAGCACACTGAGTGAGGTGTAATTTTTTTCCACCTTGTAATCCAATGTGAATTCGGCATCGAACGGATTGGGGTAAATCCTCATTTTCACCAGATCGTCTTTCACGGAGAAGCGCTCGTTCGGAATCCCTTCCGTGATTAGGAAATGGTCGAGGCCCGCTTCCACCACATTGGGCGTGGCGGCCCGGTCGGAAGCGGTGAGGCTGAGGCGCATGTTGTCGGTGATTTCGAGGAGGTCGGTGAGGTCGAACGTGTCAGTCGGTGTCCAAGCCTGCACGTTGGCGGTGTCGGTGGCGAAAACGGCCAGTGCCACACTGGTTTTTCCATTGCTGATGCTGACCACGAGCGAGTCGTTGGCGGGGTTGTTGGAAATGGCATCGTACCACCAGTAGTCGAAACTGAGCATCGGGCGGTTGTAGCGGCTGCGCAACTGCATGGGGGGGCTGGTCAGTCGGGTTTCGCCGTTGTCCACCTGGTCGTCGAAGATGGTCACACCCTCATTGCCAGTGATGTATGCCTTCGTGCTGCTGGCGTTGAGCGGCGCGGCGCCCTCCGGGGCAAACTGCTTATTGGCCGCTCGTTTGCCCACGGGCTTGCCCCGCTCCCAGATGCCATTTCCGGCAGTACCGTCCACCTGCCAGCCGAGGTCGGTATCGAATCCATCCGAATAGCCCGGCTGTTTAAGGTAGGTGGGTACATCGGCATCGGGTTTTACTTCGAGCGGACTGCCCCCATCCGACAAATAGCCCCAAATCCCTGCGAAAAGCGTGTAGTTACCTTGCAGCACACCAGCCACCTCGAAAACACCTTCGGAATTGGTCGTGTCAGAGTAGCTGAATTCGTCGTTTTCAATCAAAACCTGGACATTGGCAAGCGGCAGAAATGTTTCAAAATCCAGTACCTTGCTCTTGACCGTAATCTGCGGCAGCGGCACCATTTCCACATCCAGAATCGTCACCTCGCCTTCCGAAAGCGTGGCCTGCGTGGTCAAATCGAAGTAGCCCTTCGCCCGGAACAGCACATCGAAAGTACCCTCCGAGGCTTGCCCCGTCTTGTATTTTCCGGCGAAACTGCTGACCGCAAAATTGGCATCCGCCGACTGGATTTCCACCCCTGCATCGGCGATGGGAGTACCCGACGAGGCATCTGTGACATTGCCCTCCAGATAGCTGGCACGGGGGTAAGTCGGATTGAAAATAAACAGCCCGTTCTCGATGTCGGTGGCGGCGATGAGGCCGGAAGGGAAGAACGGGTACGCCCCCCAGCAGCCGTGGAAGCCGTCGGTGAAATCGGTGTTGGTGTCGTAGGATTCCACTTCGATGAGGTTGTCGGGGCGGGTGGCATCGACGATGACGCAGCCGTCGGTGTAGTTGGAAATGACGACGTGGTTGCCCAGCACATGGGCGTTGTGCGGAATCACGCTTGTGTTCAAAGTGGCCAATGGGCGGAACTCGTCGAGCAGGCGGATGTTGCCGAGGTCGGAAATATCGAAGGCGGCAGTGGGCGCATTGGCCCGCTCGTCGGTGGTGAACAGCGTTTTGCCGTCGGCGGTCGCCCAGACGTTGTGGCAAAACTGGAACGGCGTGGGCTGCGTAGCCAGCAGCACGGGATTTTGCTTGTCGGTGACATCGAAAACGCTGAACTGGCCTTCATAAATTTCGGCAGTGTAGAGCAGGTTGTTCAGGGCGTAACAATCGTGGGCGTACACCGGGGCATTGTACGACACAAACTGCGGCAGGCCGGGCTGCGAGAACACGTCCACCATGATGACGCCGCCGCTGTTCTGGTCGCAGCCGGAGAGGTAGCAGAAGCCGTTTTCGTCAATCCAGAGGTTGTGGCAGGTGAAAAGCGAGTCGGTCTGGCCGGGCAGCACGGGCTGCCAGTTTGCCCAGGTCACGTTGCCCGGCAGGCCACCGAGGTCGATGACAAGCAGGCCCTCCTTCGTGCCGGGCTGGTCGGTGGTCACGTAGGCGAAGTGCCCCCAGGTTTTCAGGTCGCGCCAGGCGGACTGGCCGCCGGGGATGAACTGAAGCTCCGCCGGGTTGGCGGGGTCGGCCAGGCTGACGATGGAAACCCCGCTGCGCAAACCCACGAGGGCGTACTCCGTGCCGTCGGGAGCGGTGTAGCCCCAGATGTCGTTGGCCAGCGACACGTAGTCGAGGTGCGAGACGAGTTCGAGTTGTTTTTGGGAAAAAAGGCTGGTGGAAACGAAGGTCAGGCAAACAATCAGGCTTGTTTTTAAGCTGTCGGGGAAAATTTTATTCATCGGAAAATGTTTGATTGAAACTACAAGATTAACGCATTAACCGGCTTCGTAGCTTCGCCCGACCTGAAGATTATACTGAAATTTTTGTCCGCCAACTTTCATCACCGGCCTTTGCTGGACAAGTTGCTCGCAGTTGGTACTCCCTGAAAAAAAAAGGACGGGAAGACTGAAAAGTCAACCCGTCCTTTTTTTTTGAACAATGCCCCAAATTCTACAATCCGGGCACCAGCACGAATCCGTTCTGCGCAATTTCGCCGAAGTCGTCAAAGTCGATCCAGAGGTAGCCGTTGCTGCCCCACTCGGTGCCCCAGGCACTCAGCACCTCGAAGGCTTCCAGTTCGAGGTTGTAGCTGACGGCGAGGAACGGCAGCGCCACCGTGTCGGTGCCGGTGCCGATGGCCGTCCAGAAGCGGCTGTCGGTGATGTTCTCGAAGTTCCGGGGCACCTGCATTTCGACGATGACGGGGTTGCCCCGCATGAGCGCTTTTTGCGTCTCGAAGACCTTCTGCGTCTCCCGGTGGGTTTCCTTGAAAATCTGCAAGTAGTTGGTAATCTTGAACTTATCCGTCGTTCCGGCGGTCTTCGGAATGCTCGGCGAGTCGTAGGGCATCACGTCGGCGCTGACGGTTCCATCGGTGACGAGGAAGCGGAGGGCGTTTTTCAAATCGACATTTCCCTCCCGCACGAGGTTCAGCGCCACGAAATCGGGGCTGAGGTTCACCTTGTAGTTTTTCCTGAAATTGGCGTAAAATTCCAGGCACGCCGACAGCAGGTAGCTCGTGATGGTGCCCCGCTGGCCCACCTGTCGGGGCGGCATCAGGTAGGATTTTACGCTCTGCTCGTTCATCATGGCCTTGGCATTGCTGCCGAGGCCGGGCATGGTGACCATCATCTGGTCTATCATCTCCGGGGCGCTGATGCCGATGGCTGCGCCCTTGATGGTGAAATCAGGTGGCAGCGTGTCGGTTTGGGCGGAAATTTTTACCAAAAAAAAGGAAAAAAAGACGACAGCGAGCGACAGGCGGGTGTGCATTTCAAAATGGATTTTGTTCAGAAAAAATTTGTCGATGGAGTAACGTTCGGGCGAGACGGTTTCTTGCTCGCGAGGAGGATGGGAACACGGATGACGCGGATGCAGCGGATTTTAACGGATTTCTTTTTCCCAAGATGACAAAAGAAATCAGTTCAAATCAATTCAAATCAGTTCAATCTGTGTCCCATCCTCCTCGCGTTCACTTGCAAATCAGCGGGATGATTTTTTCCACGACATCGAGGTAAACCGTGGCCCTCACTTTTTTGAAATCTTCGCAGGCTTCGGTCATTTTGTTCATGTTCATGTACGCCTGGCCCCGCAGGTAGAGGAAGTTGGCGTTGTTGGGGAACATGGCCAGCGCCTCGTTGAGTTTGGCGATGCCCTCGTCTTTTTTGCCCTCGTTGAAAAGCCGGCTGCCCTCGTCGGCTGTGGCAACAGACTTCTCGTATTTGGCAATGGCTTGGGGGCACCTGGCAGCATCCGGTCGGAAAGTGACGGACAACTCCACCGACGAAGGCACCTGCCTGCCCAGTCGAGTGGCCGGTTTCCACTGGCCCCAGGTGGCCGTGGCCGCCTTCACTGCCTCCCACCGGAACTCGTTGCCGAGGTTCCAGTAGTCGCTCAGGTCGAGCACTTTCACCTGGCCGTCGGGTGCTGCGAGCAGCGTCATGTCCATCGTGCCGATGATGCAACTGTCCCGGTATCTTGCGGGATATTTCAGTTGACTGATCAGAAATTTTTCAAGAACGGCATCGCCGCCGTTGTACGTCAGCGAGTCGTCCACCACCACGAACACCGAGTCGTAGCCGTTCACGATGACGAAATCCGGCGGGTCTTCCAGTTTGAATTTGATGGGCACGGCCACCTGCGACCGCACAATCTGACCACTTTTTTTAGCGGGTGACCACTTGAGCTTGGCCTGTTTCAGCGCTTCGTTCATGCCGCTGGCTACCCGCAGCGCCTCGGCCCCGCAGCCCCCGCCGATGTCCTTCAACACCGTTGCATTGGAAACCTGGCCGTCTTTTTCCACCACAAAACTGACCACCACCGTGCCCTCCATGCTCTGTTCACGGGCCTCCCAAGGGTAGGCAATATTTCGGTTGAAAAAAAGCAGCAGGGCCGTTTGGGCGCACTGGTTTTTCACATCGATGGTCGTGTCGAGCGATTCGCAGCCGGGGAACCGGGCAGCTTCCTCCACGATTTTGTAAATCGTGGTGTCGTTTTGGGCAAAAAACGGCACCGAAACGGCCAGCAAAAAAATGGTCAACAGTTGTTTCATGTTCTTATTTAAATTGCGTTTTGTCAAAAAAACCGGAGGGCAAAAGTATCAAACATCCGTTCGTTTTTCAGGCCTGGCGGTGGGCACTTTACAAAACCGAAAACACAAGCACGGCTGACACTGTGGTTTGGTGAAAAATACGCAACAAATCCGCTACCTTTCCCCCATAAAAAATTCTCAAATGAAATTGCCAACCATTCCCTACCTCGCCGAAGCCTTCGTTGCTGTTTTGCGCCGTTTTCCATTGGTCATGGTGGCCGCTGCCACCGGGGTTGCCGCTTCGATGATACTCCTCGAAGACAATCTGGGCGGCGACGAAGAGCCGCTCGTGGAAATCATCATGACGGCCTCCTTAGCGCTGACCATTTTCCTTTCCGCTGCGATTGTTTCGGAAAAATGGCGACTGAAACCGCCGATGTCGCTGGTGCCGAACCTCGTGGCGGTGGGGCTGGTGGCGCTGTACTACCTGACGCTCGACCTCACGAACGATTCGACCGACTTTGTGACACCCATCCGGTTTGCCGGGCTGAACCTCGCCACCCACCTGATGGTGGCGTTCCTGCCTTACCTCGACCGCACGTCCGTGGAGGATTTTTGGGAGTACAACAAACGGCTGTTCGGCAATTTCATGGTCGGTGTTTTTTACAGCCTGGTGTTGTTTGCGGGGCTTGGGTTCGCCATCCTCGCCGTTGACCAGCTTTTCAATTTGGAGATAGACGGGAAGATTTACGGGCACCTGTTCGTCATCATCGCCGGTATTTTCAACACGGCGTATTTTCTCGCCAATTTCCCGAAGGAGTACGGATTTCAGGTGGAAGAAACGGAGGACGGCCCCGCTCCCGCAATCAACCCGTACACCACTGCTTTCAAGAACCTCACGAAGTT
This sequence comes from Bacteroidota bacterium, assembly GCA_016234735.1. Lineage (GTDB taxonomy): Bacteria > Bacteroidota > Bacteroidia > Chitinophagales > Saprospiraceae > UBA6168. The sequence goes on from JACRAN010000289.1 coordinate 7,865, forward strand.
CATCCTCATCCCCATCGTTGCCATTTACTTTTTGATTTTGTACGCCTTTTCGGCGAAAATACTCGTGACCTGGACGCTGCCGGAAGGCTGGATTTCCAAGCTGGTGCTGGGGTTTTCGGTGGCCGGTATTTTCACGTACCTGCTCAACTACCTGCTGGTGAAATTCGATGACAGCCTGGCGGTGAAGGGCTATCGGCGCTGGTTTTTCTATGTGCTGCTGCCGATGGTGGTGCTGCTTTTCATCGCCATTGGCCGCCGCATCGGCGACTACGGCGTGACGGAGGGCCGCTACGTGGTGGCGACGGCAGGGGTTTGGCTGCTGCTCATGTCGCTGTATTTCATTTTTTCAAAAAGGGACAACATCAAGTTCATCCCCATCAGCCTGGCGGCTTTTGCGCTGCTCACGGTGCTGGGGCCGTTCAGTGCTTTCAAGGTGTCGGAACGCAACCAGGTTGGGCAGTTGAAGGCGTTGCTGGAGAAAAACAGCATGTGGAAGGACGGCAAAGCCGTGCCCGCCACTGACACACTTCCCAAAGAAGATGCGGAAAACATGCGCTCCATCCTCGATTATCTGCGGGAATACGACCATTTTGAAAATGTGGCCCCGTGGTTTGGCGTACCGCCTGAAAACAGCAACCCGTCGTGGGAGCAGTTGAACCAAGTGGTGAAAGATTTTGGCATTGACGTAAATGTATCGATACCGAATGACTGTCATGCCTATTTCAACATCGGCGAAACGGTGGAGGTGGCCGGTTATGAAACCATGCAGGAAGTGAGCGCTTACACCAACAGCCTGCCGTCCCCGGATTTTTCCGGGTTTTCCATTTCGACGGGCCGTCTGGGGCTGACCCTATTCGCAGATGGCACCATGCAGGACAGCTTCAATTTAAGCCCACACCTGTCGATGCTTTTTGAAAAGAATAATTGTGAAGACGGAAATTTCGAAAAGGAAGAGGCCGTTTTTGAGGTCAGTACGGCGGGCTACGAGGCGAGGTTTGTTGCCAAAAACCTGACTTTTCAGCGGGACAGCACACGCAGCTTAGTTGATTGGAATGGGATTGTGCTTCTTCGAAGGAAGAAGTAAGTAGCTGGTTTACAAACAGTTATGACTGCAATTAGTCACTGGAACCGGATATGTTGAGCAAATCAGCAATAGCCAACATCGCTGTAATCGTCCCAAAAAAGTTCACGGGGTTGTTCCATGAACTGTTCCCGGGATTCGGCAGGTGCCTGGGCTTTGTCTTCTTTAGCGTTTGCTTTTTTTGCAACAATCGGCGCTTTCTCATCACGCTCCTTTGTCTTGATCAGTCCTATCAGCTTCTTCATGGGTAAAAAAATGGTTTTTCGGCAGTTCAATCGAATGATTTTCCAATTTGAAATGCCAGATTAAGATTTTACTTGCCAACAAGGGTTTTGTTACGGTTGTTCGAGAAAAGGAGGGAAATTTTTTATTTTTCACCAAAAACTTTCATGCCAAAGTAGCTTTGCCGGTGAATTTTTTTCTACTGCAAATTGCATGGGATGAATTTTAAAGTCAAGGTCTAAACAATTTATTGTTTATCAACCTTTTACGTCGGGTCGAAACAAGCGGTTTTGATGAAAACGATTGTTCTAAGGCACAGAAATACCACCAAAATATGTCCATGAAAATAGCGCTCATTGCGCACGATGGAAAAAAACCGGAAATGGTCGCATTTGTCCTTCAAAACAAGGATAAATTGATGGACTCTACGTTGTTTTCCACGGGCACTACCGGTGGTCACATTGAAAGGGCAGGCATTGAAGTGGAGCGCCTGCTCTCCGGCCCCAGAGGAGGCGATGCGCAGATAGCAGCCATGGTCGCCGAAGGCAAGTTGGATGCTGTCATCTTTTTTCGGGACCCGCTCGACAAGCACCCCCACGAGCCGGACGTACAGATGTTGATGCGCCTTTGCGACGTCCACAATGTACCGCTGGCCACGAACCCCGCAGCAGCGGAGGTCATGCTGGCCGGCTTTGAATCCCTGAAACGCAGATAGGATAGCCCCAACACCCGACATAGTGATGTTTTTTTTGTTCGTTGTTGTTTACAAACCGCCGGAAACCGTTATCTTGTTTTCAAATTTCCCAGCTTATGTATAAGTTACCTTCCATTTTGTTCGTGGCATTTCTGATTTCCCCCATCACCTCATTGGTTGCCCAAAACTGCGAAGTGCTGATTGCGGAAGACAAGGTAATCAGCGGTACACACGTGCTGCGCACAGCATCACAGGTTTTCGTAGTGCGGGGTACTTACACGTACAGCATTGACTTCCGAAATGAACAAAACGGTATTTTCGCACGGGTCTATTCGAGAGGGGGCGAAACTTTTAACCAAAATGACGAACTGATATTTTTTGATGACAAAAATACTCGCCACAGTTTCCGATTTGTCGAAATGGGGGAAATGCTGAAAGATGGCGGAACGCTCACCCACCAGAATACCCTCGCACTTGACCTTGCCGCTGTAAAATGGCTTTCAGAAAACGCCATCAGCACTGTTTTTATCCAGAACAATGTAAAAAACGAGAGGCATAAATTCACGGTCACCACCAACCGGCAGATAGAATTGCAGGCACTGATAATCTGTTTCTATCAAAAGCTTGATAAAAACCTGGTCCATGACAACCCTCTCTTTGACAACGATTTGCAGGGCGGGGGCACAGACCCAGACAACCGGACCAACCCCCAGGGTGCTAAACCAGGGCCTGGTGGGGCGAGACGAGTGGCCGACATCAGCCAGTTGAACGACCAGGAATTGGCGGACCTGTACGACGAACTACGGCGCACCAAAGAGCGGGTGCGTACCGAAATCGCTACGGAAAACGACCGTTTGGAGAAATACAAATCCCAGATTCAGGCTGAAATTGCCGCTGTAAGGGGCCAGGCGCAGGAAGAAAAAACCAAGTTTGCCCAGGAAGTACTGGAAGCCCGCAAACGCTCGCAGGACGAGATTGTGAATGCCCAAAAGGAAAGCGCCACCAACGTGATTACGCTTAAAGAGAAAGCTTTAACCGAAATTGAAAAAATCAATTTGAGCGTGGTGGATGCCCGCCAAAAAGCTGCCGAGGAAATCCAGAAATCAAAACTCGAAGCTGCCGGGCAGGTGGCTGCCGCCCGTGCTGCCGCAGCCGAAGAAATCCGCAAGACCAAGGAAAACATGGAGTTGGCCAAACTCCAATACGCCGACGAGATTTCCTCGGCCCGTGAAACCTCCGGTTCGGAGTTGAAGCGCATTCGGGAAGAAAGCGCCAAACAAGTGGAATTGGCCCGCACACAGGCAAAAGTCGAACGGGAACGCACCACGGAAGAAGTGGTAGGTACCAAAAGGAGCGCTGCGGATGAAATTTTAAAAGCTAAAGAAGCAGCAGCAGCAGAAATTGCAAAAGCCAGGGAAATAACGGTCATCGAAAAAGAAAAATTAGCTTTTGAAGTGGCCGAAACCCGTCGGAAAGTGGCCGAGGAAAAATCGCTTTTGCAGGAAAAAAGCGCTATCGAACTCTCTGAAATCCAGGAAAACGTGGCCCGGCTTAAAGAAACAGCCGCATTGGAAGTAACGGATACGAAAAAGAAGGCGGCAGAGGAAATCCAACAGACGCAACGCCAGGTGGCCGAAGAAAAATCAAGGGCGGCGGAAGAGGTTGCGAAAGCAAAACAAACTGCGGCGCTTGAAGTCGCCGCCTCCAAGGAAGCCGTAGTGGCGGAGAGATTGAAATCTGCCGAAGCTATCAAAACAGCCAAAGAAGAGGCTGCCCGCCAGATTCAGGAAATCAGCAAACAGGAAGCCGAACAGGTAGCTTCTGCCCGTTCCAAAGCCGAGGCGGAAAAACAAAAAATCGCAACAGAAATTGCCGAGGCCCGAAAACAGGCCGAAGCTGAAATAGCCCGGATACAGCAGGAAGTTGCCAAGGCACTGGAAGCGGCAAAAGCCAATGAAGAAAAGGTGAAACAGCAGGCTGCGCAGGAGGTGGTTGCAGCGAAGCAACGTGCGACGGAAGAAATCACCAACGCCCAGCAGACAGCCGCCAAACAGGTGCAGGATGCCCAAAAACGCTCCGAAGAAGCCAAACAGCAGTACGCCGCCGAAGTGGCCGGGTCGCAGGGCACGGCGCAGGAACGCATCAAACAGATTCAGGAAGAAGCGGCGAAATCGGTGGCCGAAGCCAGGGAACGGGAGAAGCAGGCGAAGGATGCCACCGCCACCGAAGTCGTGTCGGCGAGGGAAAAAGCAGCCTCGGAAATTGCGGCAGCGCAGGAAAAAACTGCCCGTGACATTGCCACCGCCAAGGAGCAGGCAGCCCTTGCCCAACAAAAATCGGCCAACGATGTGGCCGAGGCCAAGCGGAACGCCGCCGAAAATATTTCAAAAATAAAGCAGGAAGAAGCCGTGCAGGTGCGGGATGCCCGGGAAGCGGCTGCTACCGAGCGCCAAAAATTAGCAGGGGAAGTGTCCGTTTCCAGGGAAGTTGCAGCGCGGGAAATTGCTGCGGCGAGGGAGCAGACGGCCAATGAAATCAAGACTGCCCGCGAGGAAGCCGCCCACCAAAAAGAAACTGCCGCCGTTGATGTGCTGAACGCCAGAAAAGACGCTGCCGAAAAAATTGCGACAGCAAAGGAAACCGCTGCGAAAGAAGTGGCCGCTACGCAAAAACAGGCGCAGGAAGCCATCGCCCACGCACAGGAGGACCGGCAGAACAAATTGAACGAACTAGCGGCCCAGATTGCCGAGGCCGAGGTAACTGCCCAGAAGCAAATTACGCAGTCGCAGCAGCAGGCCAACGCCCTCTCCCAGCAATACTCGAAGCAGGTAGCGGAGGCCGAAGTGCAGTCCAGAAACGACATCGCCACTGCCCGTAAGCAGTCGCAGGAAGAGGTTGCCAAAACCCAGAAAGAAACTGCCGATAAAAAAACCCAGTTTGCCGCCGAGGCCGAGGATGCCCGCCGTCAGTCGCTGGATGAAATCAACAAGGCCAAAAAAAGCGCCTCCGATGCAGTTTATGATGCTAAACAGCAGGCCACGGAGCAAATCACGAAAGTGAAGGAGGATGTGGCCTTGCAGGTTGCCGAAGAGCGCAAATCGTTGGAGGCCGAAAAAGCCAAGGTGGCTGAATTGGAGCAGAAAAGAAAAGAGCTGGAAGCGCAAATCAAGAAACTGGAAGAGGAACGGGCGAAGAAGAAAAACGGCTCGAACTGAGTATTGTTGGTTGTTAATGGTTGATTGTTGTAAACAATTGACAATCAACCATTAGCAATCAAGTCACCTTCGCCTTTTGGAGCATTTTGGCGAACAGGTTTGGGAAAAAACGCTTCACGTACACGCCCAGCAACTCCCGCCCCCCGTAGTACACTTCGATTTTTCCTTTCAAAACGTCCCGAAGTATTTTTTTGGCCAAAGCATCGGGGCTGAGGCCCTGGTGGGTGGCGTTGTCCATCAAACCCTGCGGCGAACCGTCGCCGGTGAGGGCGTTCACGCTGACTTTGGTGCTGACGAAGCCGGGGCAAACGAGCGTCACCTGTACGTTGTCCCGCCAAACCTCTGCCCGCAGCGAGTCGAAAAAACCGTGCAGCCCATGCTTCGCAGCGGCGTAGGCCGAGCGCAGCGGTGTGCCAAACTTGCCCGTCAGGCTGGTGATGACCACGAAGTGGCCGGTTTTCCTTTCCAAAAAATGAGGCAGGAGCGCCTTGCTCAAAGCGATGGTGCCGAGCAGGTTGACGTTGATGAGTTTTTTGTCCACCTCGAACACGGTGTTCTTCACCAGCGAGCGCTGCGAAATGCCACCGTTGTTCACCAAAATATCGACTTGACCGGCCTTCGCCAGCACTGCCTGCACGATGCCCGGCAGCGAATCGTGGTTGCCGAGGTCGAGCGGTTGGATGATGGTGTCCGGCCTGCCGCAGGCATCGGCCACCCGCTGCAACTCTGCTTCATTGCGGGCCGAGAGGATGAGCCTGGCACCCTGCCGGGCGAACTCGTGGGCCAATGCCTCCCCGATGCCGGAGGAGGCCCCGGTAATCCAGACGGTTTTGTTTTTGTAGTTTGTCATTCAAAAAAAACAGGTTGGGTCTGCATAAAAAAATTGATGAGGTTGCAGTCAGCCTCATCAATCGTAAATCGTCAATCCAAAATCGTCAATCAAACCACCTTCCCCAACCAACCAATCCCTGGTCGGCGGTTAGGCCCTACGCCGGGGAGTTTTTTTACCGCCTCTTCTCAATCTTTATCCGCTTCTTCTCTGGAAGGCTCTCAATCAATTCCTTAGCTTTTTCAGGCGTGATGGTGCCGATTTCGGCCTTAATTTCGGTAGGCTTGTTGCAAAGGCCATAACAAGTGTTCTCCTCTACTTCCAACCCCTCGACCCCATCTTGAGTCAGTGGCTTCATGTTTTTGCGCCTGGTGGAGTGGGAGATGCCAAAATGAAACTCCTTTCCATTTTCCGAGTGGGCGATAATCACTGGCCGAATTTTTTCCCAAACTTTGGCCAATACGATGATTCCACCAACGGCGAGGACAGCATTTTTACCAGAAAGCAGCATGATAAGGAACAGGAAGGTCGTCATATCACCTCCCATTTGAAGATGTTCCTGTCGAATAGTACCTTCTCGTTGTCGTTGTCCAGGATATAGCGCTCGTCGTTCTTGGCATCGTCATAGACCCGGTAAACCTGTCCCGGCTCGATGCTGGGCAATACGGATGAAGTCACTTTAACGAGCAGCGCCACCTCATCCCGTGCCTCCCATTGCAAGGCCGCTTCATCCAACAGCACCCGCTGTCCATTCTTGTTGATAATGAATGACTTATCTTTTCTGTTCAATACCTTATAGACCTTGCCGGAAGGCACATTGGCATCGGTAGAAGACACAACGAAGATGTTTGCCGAAATGCCGTTCCTTGCCTGTTTGACTGCCGTTGCTGCTGCCATGTCTTGTTTTTTTCTCCAAAGGTAGGGCATTTTGTAGAGAGTGAGAAATGGGCTGGGTTTGGCCTACGCTCGGCGGGCTGAACCCGCCACCCAAGCCCGTCAACAAGCACAGCTCGTGACGAGCAGTGCTGTTTTTCAATTAACAGCTGGTTCGCCAGCGAGAGTAAACTGTAACAGGAAATTATTAAATTGTGAGTCTGAAGTGACACCAATCATTTAGACCTTTTAATTGATGAGAGGAATCTTTGAATGTCACTAGTCGGAAAATCCTTAGATTCACAACCTGCGAATAAAGTGACCATGTTGTCTCCTAAGACATATGTGCTTGCAACGTACGTTAAGATTCGGTCAACTTTATCTTTGTCTGTAAGTGTTTTGTAAGCTCTCAGTTCTAAGTTTTTTCCAAGGTCGCTTTCTATGTATGTGTATTCAGGGTTGTTTAATCCATTTTGAACAGAATATTGATTTGCAATTTTGATTAGAGATTCCTTGTCAAGATTTTTAACGGTCATTGAGTCAACAACATAAAACTCGACCCTTTGGAAACTATTGTCTTCTAAGTTGCTTATTTCAGCTATTTCACCATTGTAAAGCGTATTGTTCGCTTGCACAGAGGCTTCTTTTATTGTTGGTTTCTTTGAAAATGAAATTTCATACAAACTTGATTTGGGCGAATATCTATAAATAGATGTATCACTCTTAGTAATCTCCTTGCTATCATGCTTTGAGCCAATAAATCCTGTAATTGCAAATAGAATCCAAGCTATTATGTATGTCCACAAGAATGCAGAGTTGGAAAAATCTGCTTTAAACAATTTGTTGAATCCTTTAATTACCATTACAACAACATAAGGAATTAGAAATAAAGCAATTGAACTGCCTAAAACGACGGCAAAATTTATCTTGGAAGATGTTAGATATGCTTCTACAATCTTCACAAGAAAGGAAAGAACAAAGAACCCTATTAAATGAATACGTTCCATAATCTTTGTTTATAATTTTGAATAAAAAAGTAGCATAGTGTCGGCGTGTATCGAGTCACGCCGACACTTGCTTCAAACCCCTCAAATCGCTTTCTCCCCGTTCACCACTTCCACCCACATACCTGGTCGGCGGGCGTTGATGGAGTTGTCGTACATGGCTTCGCAACTCACCGTCGGCAGGTAGTAGCGGCCCTGGTAGGCAGCGTTCAGCCGCACCCGGTAAGTCTGGCGGGTGCCACGGTTGATGTTGAAGTACGTCAGCACCCGGTCGTCCCGGATGTCCTGGTACTCCGGCACGCTGGTGTTCGAGAACTCGGCGAAGTTGAACAGCCGGGCGTTGATGATTTCCCAGCCGGAGGGGAAAATCTGCGTCAGCGCCATTTCCCGGAAGTCCATCGCCCGGCTGCCGGGGTGCGTCACCACCACTTCGGCGATGAAGTCCGTGCCCTGCGGGATGGCGTTCGGGTTCAGTTTTTCGCCCGTCGGGGTCTGGTAGCTCACCTCGATTTGCAGGTTGTTCGAAGCGGCGGTGGCATCGCCCACGAGCGGCTGGCCGGTGGTGATGAGGCGGGCGAACAGGATGCCGTTGCCGCCGTTTTTCACCGTGATTTTCTTCGCACTGCCGTTCACCGGCACGTTGATTTGCATGACGGGCGTACTGCTGCCAGCGTTCACCACCTTGCCGTCGCCGAGGTCGTAGCTGAACCGGAACTCATCGCTGGCCTTGCCCTTCCCGGCAAATTTGCCAACGGCCAACAACGCGTAGGCCGTCGTCTGGGTGGAGTACCAGTAGTTTTCACTGAGGCTCTCGGCCACGTGGCGGAGGTTGGCAGCGGCGGCGGTCATGTCTTCGAGCAGCACCTGTGTTTCGAGTATCATCGCCTCGTCACGGAGGTTGCTGCCGTAGGTGTAGCCCCAAGATTCGTAAGGCTTCACAGTCACTGGCAGGTTCTTGGCGAGTTGCTGCCCGGTTTCTTTTTTACCGGCGAGGGCGTACGCGGCAGCGAGCCGCCAGCGGGCTTCGGTCGAGAGGTTTTTCAACTCCCGCATCCGGTTCATGGCACCCATTTCGGGCTTGCGGGCCAGCGCCAGCGTGTAGAGCCGGTACGCCTGGTCGAGTTCCGTCCAACTGTACTCGGTGCCCCTCGTGTCGGGGTTCCAGCGCTTGGCCTGGCCCTGCTGGAACTTCACGAAGCGGTCCAACATCGTCTCCGGCACGGTGTACCCGGCGGCCTTCGCTTCGAGCAGGAAGTGGCCGGCGTAGTTGGTGCCCCAACTGTCGTAGTCGTTGCCGGGCCAGTAGGTGAAGCCACCGGCGGGCATCTGGAAGTTTTTCAGCTTGTCGATGGCGGCCTCGATGTTGCCCTTCACCTCCGCTTTTTGTTGGTCGTTGAGTTTCATCAGCTTGTCCACGTACAGTTGCGGGAACGCCGCCGAGGTCGTCTGCTCGATGCAGCCGTGCGGGTACTGGATGAGGTAGCGCAGCCGCTCGCCGAGTTTCAACGGCGGGATGCTCGACACCTCCAGGATGGCCGAATTGGTGCCCGAAACGCCGACTGGCTTGGCCTCCTGCGACCAGCTTCCGCCGCCCTGCAAGACCCCTGCGAACACGTTGGTGACGTAGGGGTTGGGGTTGCGCACATCGATTTCGATGTCCTGAGTGGCCGACTCGCCGTTGCCTCGTGCGCTGATTTTGAACTTCGCAATGCCCGTTTTTTCGCCCACTTTCAGGTCAAAAAACACAATGTCCTCGCCGGGCTGCGCAAAACTGAGTTGCTTCGTCGCCCCACCGCCGATGGTCACCAGACCAGTCGTTTCGGCGAGTTGCACGTCCACGTTTTTCACTTTTTTGTCCATCGCAAAAATGCTGACGGGCAGCCGCAGCGTCTCGCCCGGCCCCAGCACACGGGGCAAAGTGGCCAGCGCCATGAGCGGTTTTTTCACCGGCACAATTTTTTCGGCATTGCCGTAGGCACCGTCGCTGTGGGCGGCCACCACCATCACCCGCACCGAGCCGACGTAGTTCGGCATTTTGAACGTATGTTTTTTCTTGCCGCCATCGAGGTAAAACGGCCCGGCATGGAGCACCACCGGTTTGAAGCGGTTGGCGTTTTTGCGTTCGGCGGGGGCGTTGATTTCGCCGTCGCCACCGATGCTCAGGATGCGCTCCAACTCACCGCCGTAGGCTCCCAGCACGTAATCGTACAAGTCCCAGGTTTTCACGCCCAACGCTTCCTTGGCGTAGAGTGTACCATGCGGGTCGGGCGTTTTGAAATTGGTCAAACCCAGTAGCCCCTCGTCCACGATGGCCACCGTGTAGGCCATCGCCTCCCCGTTGGTTTCGCTCACTTCGATGGTGAAATCCTGCTCCGGCTTGAGTTCGTCGGCCATTTTCAGCACCGGTTTCAGCACGGTTTTCGGGTCTTCCACTTCAATCGGCAGCACGCCGTACATGCGGATGGGCAGGTCGTTCTGCACCTGGCCGTGCGGCTGGATGAGGCTCACGTGGGCGTACACCGTCGGCGACATTTCGGCGGTGGCTTCGAACTCGAACTTGTTTTCGCCCTGTTTCGCATCCTTCCAGAACGATTTGATGACCTTCGTGCCGGTCTCCAGCGTGATGAGCACCCGGCCTTTTTCGCCTGCCGGAACGGTGAGTTCCACGTCCTCGCCGACCTTGTATTTTTCTTTGGAAGCAGTGAACGTCATCATCGCAGCCTCCTGTCGGGCGGCCATGCCGCCGCCCTCGTCGCCGTACCAGGGGTAGCCTGCGTAGAAAAAGTCGCCGGAGCAATGGCCGCTCTCCGTGTCGCAGACCCGCACGAGGTAACGGCCCCAGGTGTCCACGTTGACGTTCCAGTTTGCCGTGCCGTCGCCGCCGGTGGTCACGGCCTCACTGCTGACGGCGTTGAAGTGGTTGGCGGAGTTGAACTGCGACACGTAGTCGTCGCCGGAATCCCACCACCAGCGCCACTCAACCCGGTACAGGCCGACGCTTAAGTTCTTGTTTTTCAATAAATTACCTTTGTCGTCCACGGCCACGAGTTTCAGTTTGCCGTCCTTCCCGACCTCCACCCGATTCTCGCCGCTCTGGTTTTTGGGCATCAAAATACCGGCGTAGGTGAGGTAGGGGCTGTACGGGATTTTCGAGTTGAAAATGCTGAAATCGCCGCCTTTCTCGAACGCCCGTGCCCGCAGGTTGACGTTGAGTTTGCCAGGGGCGGTTTTGGCATCGGCCACCAGCGTGGACGAGAAATTGGCCACGCCGTTGCCGTCGGTTTTCCCGTCGAAAATCACCACCGGCTCGGAAGAGTAGAGCCTGCGGGCGGGGTCGTCGAACTCGTAGTCCGGGAATTTTTTGAACTCGGTGTTCACCTCGCTGACCTCCGCTTCCACCACCGTTTTCAGGTTTTTGCCAACGGCACCGTGCAGCCAGTTGACCTTGATTTTGCCCTTCACCGGCTCGTCCCGGGCGGAGAGTTCCTCCTTGCCAAAATCAAGTTCGATTTTCAGACGGTTGGGCTTCACCGTTTCGACCTTGATGGTTTTGGTGAACGAAGCGCCACCGGCCTTCACCGTGGCCATCCAGTTGCCGGTCGGTGCATCGGTGCTGGTGGCGACGGGCAGGGCGTAGAGGTTCTGCGTGTTTTTCGTGGTGACGGTTTTGTACTGCAATTGCCCCCGTGCGTCGTGAAGTTCAAAAGCGATGGGGTAGTTGTCGGGCAACTTGGCCTCCTTGTCTTCGAGGATGAAGTTCAGGAACAGGCTGTCGCCGGGCCGCCACACGCCCCGGTCGCCGTAGAGGAAACCTTTCAGGCCCTTCTGCGAAACGGCCCCCGACACATCGAAACGGCTGAGGCTCAGGGAGTTGCCGTCGGCGGTTTTCAGGTAGCCCTTCATTTTTTCTTTCTTCGCAATGATGAGGAAGGGCTTCTTTTCGAGCGAAAGTTCGGCGATGCCGTCGCCGTTCGTTTTGGCCGTGCCAATGAGTTGGTGCTGGTAGTCGTAGAATTCCAGTTCCGCCTCGCCGATGGCCTTCGTAGTGCGCAGGTCGGCCACGGCCACGAACATCGAGCCGTCGGAACCGCCCTTCGCCGTGATGCCGAGGTCGGAGGCGAGCACGTTCGTTTGCACGAAATTCTCCGAATTGTAGTAGGCCGGGAAGCAGGGGTTGGTGCGGTGCTGCCACTGGAAGCCATCGTAGTAGCCTTCGATGCCGTAGTAGTCGCCCCACATCGAGATGATTTCGCCGTCGGCATCCGTGTAGTTTTGCTGGCTGATTTCTTTCAGGTTGCCGTCCTTCGAGCGGTTGGCGCATTTGAAAATGGCGTACTCCGGCCGGAAACCGATGCGCACCTGGTAGATGGCGTTCGGGTCGGCCTTGAACAGCTTGCCGAGGTCGAGGGCGTAGCGGCTCCAGTCGTTGGGGTTGGCGTTGGGGTTCAGGCCCTTGAGCGGCACCATCTCCCGCCGGATGACCCGGCCCACCCGTGCGAGTTCGTAGTCGTTGGTGCCGTCGAGTTCGCTGGTTTGCAAAAACTGGAGGATGTTGTTGTCGTAAATCTTGAAAATCTCTACCTCCACGGCTTGCAGGCTGATGGCCTCGAACGGCAGCACCAGCCCCTTCTCCGACGACGGCAGGATGACGCCCCGCCCGACAAGTTGCACCTTCGGTTTCACCTGCTCGAAGTTCAGTTTCCACACGGTCGGTTTGTCCATGCTGCGGTTGGCGATGTTGCGCACACCGGGGCGCACTTCGATGGTCTGGTCGCCTGCCAGGCGGCGGCTGGGGTACACGAAAACTTTGTTGCCGTCGATGGTGAAATTCAGGCTGATGGTGCCTGGCTCTTCGTAGTAATCTTCCTGCGCCACCTCGCCGCCGGCCCGCAGCCCGATGAGGCCGTTGAGGTCCTGCGTGGGCAGCAGCGGGTCGGAAAATTGCAGCACGGCGTACTGGTTTTCCTGCTCCACCACCCGTGCGGACATGACGGCGAAATCGTCGAGCGAAGGCACCGTCACCGTCTGGTCGCCTTTGGTTTTCAGGTCGATGGATTTGCCGTTCCAGGCGACCTGCACCTCCGAAGCCTTCTCGCCCCGCACGATGCCGGTGGCGGTGAAAAAATGCGTGAGGCCGTCGGCGTTGTGTTCCCAGAGGAGCGGGAGATCCTTGCCGCCTTGCCGGACGGAGAGCGTTTTTTCGAGGTTTTCGACAGCCGCAACATCGTTGGTGTAGAGGGCACCTTTGAGTTGCTGTTTAGTCAGGTCGCCCTGGTCTTCGGCTTCGATACCGAACACCTCGGCGCTCAGGCTCTGCTCCCGCACGAGGAAGTCGAACTCGAAACTCTCGGCCTCCTTCGGCAGGTTGTCGAACACTTCGGTCAGCAAGACTTTGGCGATGTAGGCCGTGCCGGACTCCCAACCGTCCTCCGGTTCGAAGCGTACCGTGTGGTCGTCCTCCCAGATGGCCGTGCCGCTGACGGAGGGGGTGAAACTGAGCACGTCATCGGCATCTTCGCCGATTTTGTCCTCCGTGACGGCGGCCCCGGCAAAGCGGATGCGCACGGGGTCGGTGCTGGAGATGATGCCTGCCGTGTAGGCATAGACGTAGCTTTTCACGGCTTCGGGGATTTCCTTCGCCCGTGCGATTTGTTTTTTGCCGCAGGCGGAAAAACCGATGCTGCCCAGCAGGGCAACGAGGATGAAAAATGGAAGTTGTTTTCTGAATGATTTTGACATGGTGGTGAAGTTTAAATTTTTGATTTTCAAGGTTTCAGGGCTTCTGTATTTGCCAGGAACCATTTTTTGCAGTCTTCGAGGGCCACTTTGCCGGAGGCTACTTCGAGCGTGAAATTTTCGAGGATTTTCTGGGACGATTCGCCTTCTCCGGGGATGAAAATGCCTGCATCGGCTTTAATTTTGGCCAATTTTTTTTTTAACTTTCGGCCATTCACTTCAAGCAGCAGGAGGGCAGCGGCCAATCCTGTTCTTTTGTTTCCATCCTGAAAAACATGGCCTGAAATAATGCTGTGCATATAAAATGCAGCTTTGTCTTCGATGGCTGGATACATCGGCTCCCCAAATATTTCGCCGTCCACAGCTTCAATCAAATAGTCAAGCCTTTCTTCATTCAGCAGGTTGTGAGGCGGCACAAAATTGCCTCCGTGACGTTTGACCGTTTTTTGATTGATGAGCACGATGGCAGCTTTGTGGAGTAACTTCATTTTCAGGCGAGGGCTTTGAATACGTCATCGTACTTTTCAAAAATTTCATCGATCATGGTTTCCACATTTTTTCTTTTGTCCGCATTTTCGGTGGAAACGATTACCTGATTTTCCGTCAGTACCTCTCCGATAATTTCTTTGAACAGCTCCCGCTTTTCAACAAGCAGTTCCAGCACTACTTCCTTCAAAATCTCCCGGTCGATTGTTTGCATGGCTGTCGTTTTAATGAACTACAAATTTTCTGAATAAAAAATTGATTTTCAGGTTTTGGTGGAAATACGAGAATGAAAAAGTTTATAATCCAAACATGCTTCTCAAACGCTGCCCCAACCCTGCATGGTAATCCGGAGGCAAATCCCCCAGTTGTCTTTGTATAATCCTCACAGGGACGGTAATCAGCCTGTGCAGACGGACCGCAGAAGTAACTTTCAGTCCTGTCAAGGAAAAGTTTTGGTCTAAAGAATTGATAATCAAATCAGAAGGCTCATTCGCTTTGGCTGCCTGACTTGTAATAAATGCAATAACTACGTGGTCGTACATGCCAATACTATCCGTAAGACAAACTGCGGGTCTCACTTTTAACCCGGACAAGTCATCGAAAGGGAAAGGCACGAGTACGATTTTATGCTTCATCTTTCAATAGTTTTCCATCAGTAACAGTGTAAATATCTTCCGCCGCCTCGTTCAAAAAGTCGAAAACAGGGTTTGAAGCTGCGGCGTAAAGCCATTGCTCGTCTCCGATGTGCTCGTCCTCCGCGAAAAGGATGATTATTTTGACCCGTTTGTTGGCGACTTTAAGTGGGGCATCCAGTCGAATGATGCCTTTTTCGTCGATGCGGGCGATTATTTCTATGGCTTTCATGCTTCTTTTTTTAGCGTTTTTGAATTCCAATTTTCAAACAGCAACAGTTTTTTTAAACCACCTGCCAGGCTTTTTTCTCCCCCAATCGGCAGCGCTTTCTTTTCCCTGACCGGCAATGACGGTATGCTTCATCGGAATGCTTGTGTTTTGTGAAAATTGAGTGGTGGGCCGTTCTTCATCTCCTACACTATGTGAATAATGGCCGAAATTTAGGAAACATTCCGCCGCTTTTCAAAAGACTTTTGATTGGGCGTGTTGGAAAAAGAAAAACCCGTAGCCTTTGGGTGAGTATTCGTGAAAATGCGGTCGCAATGCCGTTTTGGATAAAAACCAGTGCCTAACTTAGCCGCAAATTCCAACCGATGCGCACCGTTTTTCTTCCGATGTTCCCGCTTCGCCTCGTCGCTTTCCCCGGCGAGCTGCTCAACCTGCACATTTTTGAACCCCGCTACAAGCAACTCATCAACGAGTGCGAGGCGAACGGAACCACCTTCGGAATCCCTGCCTACTTTGACGACAAAGTGCAGGACATCGGCACTGAAATCGAAGTCGTTTCCATCGACAAACGCTACCCCAAAGGGGAAATGGACATCCGAACCAGGGGCGTCGGCCTCCTCAAAATCCTTGAATTTTTCCCGAAGATAGAAAACCGCCTCTACACCGGCGCAGAAGTGGAGCGCCTGACCTACGACACGGAGGGGGAGTTTGTGGGATACGAGCGAATCCTCGGCCACCTCGGCGAACTCTACCGGGTGATGGACATCAAAAAGCCGCTGCCCGAACACACGCCCGATTTCAACACCTACCAAATCGCCCACCTCGTAGGCTTTTCCATCGAGCAGGAATACGAAATGCTCTGCATCCCGGAAGAAATTGGCCGACAGGAGTACATGCTCCGGCACCTCGAACAACTGCTGCCAACGGCCCGTGAAATGGAGGAATTGCGGAAAAAAGTGCAGATGAACGGCCATTTCAAAAACTTGCTGCCACCTGTGGTGTAGGAATTGGGAATTAGGTATTTGGAATTGTAGAGGCGCACCAATTCCTAATACCTAATTCCCAATTTCAAATCTCTTTCCCCCAGCTTTTGAACACTTCGACTTTCACCAGGAACATTTTGGTGAAACTGCCCGCATCACCGCCCGTCACCTGCTTGAAAAATTGCTTTTCCTCGAAAAGTTTGCGACGCAACACCTCCGTGCGGAAGGCGAAAAACAACCCGGCGAATTTATAGACCCAGTAATCCGCCGTCGTTGCCGACAGGGCCGTAGGCTTGCCCCGGCACTCGTACTCGATGGCCACGTTGCCGGTTTGGGCGGCCATCAGGTCGTTTTTTACCTCGAAAGTCCAGCCTGTGGAAAGCACCTTCAAGTCATAACCCTTTGACGTTGAGCGTTCTATGTCATCCACTGGCAAATTAAGCCGTGCCATGAGGCGCTCCATCACCTCCAGTTCGGCCTGTTGGCCATCCTCCAAATCTTTGTTGAAATTGTAGTGCATGGCGTAGGAAGGGGGATTAGGAATTAGGTGTACTGATTGATTAGGTTATTCCCCTCGAATTATGCTCCAAAGACAAAAAAAAAACTTGTTTTTGAGCATATTTACGGGTACAACCTAACAAATTAGTACAATTAGGAATTAGGAATTGGGCAGTCGCTCAAAACTAATTCCCAATTCCCAATTTCTAATTCCCAATTTCTAATTCCCAATTCCCAATTTCTAATTCCCAATTCCCAATTCCCAATTTCTAATTCCCAAAATACCTGACTTCCACAAAAAACTTCGGGTCCCTTGCCCCGAGCAGCTTGGCGATGGTCGGGGAAAGCACCACGATGATGTCGTCGCCGTAGGCTTGGTCGGGGATGGGGGCGATGACTTCTGCGTACACCGTTTTGCGCCGCAGCGGGTTGGTGATTTGGATGACCGACCCCACCGGGGCGAGGCGGTGCAGGGCGTAACAGTCGTGTTTGCCTTTTTTTTCCCGTTGCCAGTAAGCGGCACCCTTCTGGAACTGCGGTTTTTTCGTCCCATTTTCCTGCTCAAAAGTCATCTGCAACTTCTGCATTTTCAGGCCGTACGGGTTGCGGTTGGCGGACTGCA
>JACRAN010000287.1 GCA_016234735.1 Bacteroidota bacterium
AAAACTTGTGGGCATGTGCCAAGTGGTTGATTGTCAGGGTAAAACGAAAATTACCACCGCCGATTTGGCGGCACTTTCCCTGGAACCGGGCATCCAAAAACTCCTCTTCAAAACCGACAACTCCCGCCTCTGGGACGACAAGGCCCACCCGTTCCACGAGGACTTCTGCGCCCTCACCGCCGATGCGGCGCAGTGGGTCGTTGACCACGGCATCCACCTCGTCGGCATCGACTACCTGTCCATCCAACTGTACCACGATGCCATCGACACGCACGTGATTTTGCTCTCCAACGAGGTCGTCATCGTCGAAACCCTCGACCTGCGGCACGTGCAGCCCGGCACCTACCGCCTCATTTGCCTGCCCCTGAAAATCGAAGGCGTGGAAGGTACACTGGCGAGGGCGGTGCTGGAGACAATCCCGCAACGGGTGTAGCGTATTGCAATTCGTTTCGCCCGCAACGGGTGTAAAACCCGTTGCTACGCAGCGTAATTTTTGGTAAAATTTAAAAATCAATCGAAATGGGGCAAACCTACCATGCCATTTGGGTTCACCTGATTTGGTCCACCAAATACCGCCAACCTTTGATTGTGCAGGAATTGAAATTCAAGCTCTACGACAAGTTTCGGGAGATTGCCAAAGTAAAAGACTACCACCTTGATTTTGTGAACGGCGTGGAAGACCACGTTCATTTGTTGATGGGCATCAAACCTAAATTCGCTATTGCCGAAGTAGTGAAAAACCTGAAGGGGATTTCTTACGATTGGGTTCACGACAACGCCCTGTCCGATGAGCATTTTCATTGGCAGGATGGCTACGCTGCGCTTTCCGTCAGTCCCGACCGGGTGCCAACGGTGCGGGGATACATCAAAAAGCAGGAAGCCCACCACCGCAAGGTTTCGTTTGAGGGCGAATGGGATTTGTTTAAAAAACATGCCATCCATTTGGATGAAAAATAACCCCCAAATGGTTGCGCTGTTGGTTTTTCTGCTCCGTAGCAACGGGTTTTATACCCGTTGCGGGCGAAACGAAATGCGATTCACGCACCGCAACGGGTATAAAACCCGTTGCTACGGAGCCAGCCAGCATGGGAAGATTTTCCCGTCTTTTTTCGGAACGAGGTATCTTTGGTTGGGGTTTTTCGTTGAAATTTCCGCTGTGGTTGAAACAATCCGGGCAGGAAATGTTCTTCCAGTGTATCTTTGTGGTATCACCAATAAAATATACCATTTAGCATGAAAATATTGTCGTTAAAACTTCAGGAGCCTGTTTTTGCAGAGGCGGAAAAGATAGTGGCACGGCTTAAAAAAAGCCGGAACGCCTACATCAACGAGGCAGTAGAATTCTACAATCGTTACCAGAAACGGCAGTTGCTCGCCAAGCAGTTGGAGGAGGAGAGCCGGTTGGTGGCAGACAATTCCATGGAGGTGCTGAAAGAATTCGAAGCACTGGAAGACGAAATCTTCGAGTAAAATTCAATCCTGCAAACGTCATGGTTAAAAAATACCAGGTCTGGATTGCAGACCTTGAACCTGAATTTGGAACGGAGCCAGGCAAAGTGCGTCCGGTGGTGGTGGTGCAGTCCGACATGCTGAATGTTGCCCATCCTTCCACCCTTGTTTGCCCAATCACTTCCAAAATCCTCCCATCGGCGAAATTCCTGCGGGTGCATCTCTCGGCAGGCGAGGCAAATTTGTCGCAGGCATCGGACATCCTCGTGGACCAGGTGCGGTCGGTCGACAACGTGCGGTTGGTGAAAAAACTCGGCACCATCAGCCCCGCCAATCAGCAGTTGTTGGACGAGAACCTGGCGATTGTGCTGGACTTGATTTGAAAAACCTTTTTTCGGAACGAGGCATCTTTGGTTGGGGTTTTTCGTTGAAATTTGCGGCTGCTTGTAGTCGAAACTTAATTTATCTCTAAAACTAATTCATTATGATTCAAGGCCAAATCAAGGAAAACATTATTACCAGTTGTGTCAAAATTGAAAATTTTGATTTTGGAAAATTAGTGCCACACTCGGGAAACCTGCCAAATTATTCTCTTGAAGAGTTTGTCATGCTAACAAAAAAAGCAGCAAAACAATTGCGTGAAGAATTAACAAAAGGTTTTGGAGAATTCTTACCTGTACAGTACAACTTCCATAACGAATATGGTTCTGGTAACTTAGAGTCAGATTTGATTAACTTCATTAATTATATTGAACCTGCTTCAATAAATTTGAATGCCGCTGTACAAAATCTAAATCGTTTTGTTTATTACCAAGTTGCAAATGGGTTTTGGGATAGGGCGGTTAGAAAAATACACAGTTCACAAGACGTTAATGTTGTTGAGTTGAATGATAAAATAGTTACCTTAGAAAAGGTAATTAAACAAAAAATAGAAGAAGTTTCAAATGAAAAGCAAAATTTAGTCGACTTCATTTCTCAAAAAACATCAGAATTGCAACAAATTGAAAGGAACGTTCAAACAGCAAATACAAACACAAATCAGATAAATTCATTGTTGACTGATAGCACTCAAAACAATGAAAAAATAAATAGTTTGGTTACCCAACAACAAGAAAAATTTGAAGAGATTAAAAAAACAATCGAAGAACAAAAAAAAGAGTATTCGACATTTAAAAGCGAATTGGAGCATTCGATACAAACAGGGCAAGGTTTTATTAAATCTTTTGAAGAGAAAAACGAAGATTTTAAAAAAAATCTTGATTTTGTTGATTCTAAAAAGAAGCATTTTGAGGATAGAAATAGCTATTTAGATAACTTGATAGGACGAGAAGTTGGCGCATCTCTTTTTGAAACCTTCAAACAAAGAAAAAATGAACTAAGCAACCCCGTTTTTTGGTGGAGTATTGCAGTTCCTATAACAACGATTGCCACTATTGTTTGGGTTATTGTTTTGTTTGATGATTTACAAAGTATCCATGATTTAAACCAACGGTGGGAGTTTTTTGCAATCAATACCTTAAAAACAGCCCCTGCTATTATTCTCTTATTTTTTGTGATTAACCAATATAGGAAGGAAAGAAACTTTCAGGAAGAATATGCTTTTAAGTCAGCAGTTGCATTGACAATAAAAGCCTATTCTGAGCAAATTAAGTTAGAAGAGAACAAAGACAAATTGATTTTAGAAGCAGTAGGACGAATTTACTCCTCACCAATTCACCAAAAATCACATAAAGAAGAAGACAGTAAAAACTTAATCGATGAAGTGAAGAACATTAAAGATACTGTCATTGATTTGGTCAAATCCGTTAAGCAATAATGTAAAATCTAATGACCACCGACAACATCAAAGAAGAAAAAACAGAATCCCTCAACTTCCTCGAAGAAATCGTCGAGCAGGACATCGCCGAGGGCAAGCACGAGGGCAGGGTGCATACCCGCTTCCCGCCGGAGCCGAACGGCTACCTGCACGTCGGCCATGCCACCAGCATCTGCCTGAACTTTGGGCTGGCGGTCAGGTACGGCGGTCAGTGCAACCTCCGTTTCGACGACACCAACCCCGTCACCGAGGAGACGGAATACGTCGAGAGCATCATCAACGATGTGCGCTGGATGGGCTTCGAACCGACCAACATCCTCTACGCCTCCGACTATTTCCCGCAGTTGTACGGCTTCGCCAGCGACCTCATCCGCAAGGGCCTGGCCTACGTGGACGACAGCACGGCGGAGGAAATCGCAGCGCTGAAAGGCACACCGACCGAACCGGGTAGGCCGGGCCCCTGCCGCAGCCGCAGCGTGGCCGAAAACCTCGACCTGTTCGAGCGGATGCGCAAGGGCGAGTTTGCCGAAGGCAGCCGGGTGCTGCGGGCGAAAATCGACCTCGCCTCGCCGAACATGATCATGCGGGACCCGCTGCTGTACCGCATCAAATTTGCCCACCACCACCGCACCGGCGACGACTGGTGCATCTACCCGATGTACGACATGGCGCACGGCCAGAGCGACAGCATCGAGCGCATCACGCACTCGATTTGTACGCTGGAGTTCGTGCCGCACCGGGAACTCTACGACTGGTGCATTGAGGAGCTGGGTATTTTTCCATCGAAGCAGTACGAGTTTGCCCGCCGCAACCTGAGCTACACGGTCGTTTCCAAACGAAAACTGCTGAAACTTGTGAACGAAGGCCACGTGGCAGGTTGGGACGACCCCCGGATGCCCACGATTTCGGCCATGCGGCGCAGGGGCTACACGGCTGCTGCCATCCGGGAGTGGGCGAAGCGCATCGGCATTGCGAAGCGGGAAAACCTCGTGGACCTGAGCCTGCTGGAGTTCTGTGTGCGGGAGGATTTGAACAAACTCGCCCTGCGGGCAATGGCCGTGCTCGACCCGCTCAAGGTCGTCATCACGAACTATCCGGCTGGCCAAACCGAGTGGCTGGAAACGGATAACAATCCCGAAGACCCGAACGGCGGCACCCGCCAACTGCCGTTCTCGCAGGAGCTTTGGATTGAACAGGAGGATTTCATGGAAAACCCGCCGCCGAAGTTTTTCCGGCTCTCGCCCGGCACGATGGCGAGGCTGAAAAGCGCCTACATCATCCAGTGCGACGAGGTGGTGAAGGATGCCGACGGTAAGGTGACGGAACTGCGCTGCACCTATTTTCCCAACTCAAAAAGCGGCGAGGACAATTCCGGTTTGAAACCAAAAACGACCATCCACTGGGTGTCCGCCGAACACGCCATCCCCGCCGAGGTACGCCTCTACGACCGACTGTTCACGGTGGAAGACCCGGCCAACGACGAACGGGATTTTCAGGAACTGCTCAACCCCGACTCGCTGAAGGTGGTCGAAAATGCCCGGCTGGAACCGAGCCTCGCTGCGGCGAAGCCGGGGGAATATTTTCAGTTCATCCGGCTCGGCTACTTCACGCCGGACACGGATTCGGCTCCAGGCAAACCTGTGTTCAACCGCACGGTGACACTGAGGGATGCCTGGGCGAAGGCGAAGGTGTGATGGTTGGCCTAAAGGCTTTGCAGAACTTGTAAAATAAAACTGGTGTTGCTACTTTTGTAAAAAACGCATTAACATGAAAACGACTGGCGCAAATGCAAGCATTGTCGAGTTTTACCTCAACCTGCTTTCAGGGCTTAGTGCAGAGGTAAAGCTTGACCTTATTTCTAAACTTTCGGCCTCCTTAAAAACGGATTTTGGGAAAAGAAGCCTAAGACAGCGGAGAAGAAGAGCATTCTTGACTTTTACGGAGCTATTAAATCTGATCTTTCTGCTGAGGAAATGGTTGACATGATTCGAAATGCCCGATACTTTAACCGGCAAATTGAACCGCTTTGAAAAAATATTTGCTCGATACCAATATTTGCGCTTTTTTTCTCCGAGGCAAATTCGATTTGAATGCCAAGGTTCAACAAGTTGGTGAACAAAGTTGCTTTATTTCTGAGATTACCATTGCTGAATTGAAATATGGAATCGAAAATGCTAGCACTGAAGAACATCGAAAACAGAACAAAGAGAAAGTGGATAATTTTCTGGCCACCGCGAACATTCTATCCATTCTTCCTACCCTTGATATTTACGCCAAAGAAAAAACTCGTTTGAGGAAACTTGGAACCATCATTGACGAATTCGACCTCCTCATCGGGGCAACAGCGCTCGCCAACGACCTGATCATGGTCACCAACAATGTCAGCCATCTTGGGAGATTGGATGGAATTGTCATTGAAGATTGGACAAAAAGTTAGGATAAAAAAAGCGTGGCCGAACCTCGGTCACGCTTTTTTTTAATTGAGAAGTCAATTCTCCATTCTCCATTTTCAATTCAATCACATCCACCAGCGGATCAGGATTTCCTTCACCGTGCCATTCGGCAACGTGACAGTCGCCTTGCGGTCGCAGATTCCGTTGCCGTAGTCGATGGTCACGGTTTTGGTGTCAACGGTCAGGGTTTTCGTGCCGGAAACCGTCCAGGGGCAGGCCCGCTTTTTCACCAATGGCGTCACGATTTCGGTAGTGAATGCCTTGCCGTTGCGGGTGACACCGGTGGCACCGCCCGTGATTTCCCAAACATTGTCAATCAGCGCTGCCGTGTTGCCGCCTTCCACCTGCGTCATCACGTGGTTGGCTTCCCAAGTGGCCACCTCGCCGTTGGGGAAGGTGATTTTGCCGCCCACGACGGTGCGGGAAAACGTGCGGTTGCCGTTGGCATCGGTGCCCTCGTTGATGAGGGTGCGGGTGCCTTCGAGGTGTGCATCGTCCACGTAAAAATCAACGAAAGTGGCTGTGCGGACTGCGCCGTCGTTGGTGATGGTATCGGTAAGTTCCACGACGATTTGCCCCTTGCGGGTGCGGCCATCCGGTCCAACGCAGCCGTCCGTGCCGAAGTCAATCGTCATGATGCGGGGGTAGCTGCCGTCGGCGGGGTCGAGGGTGACGGTGGGGCAGGTGGAGCCACCGCCGCCACGGGTTTCGATGGCATCGTCCACTTGTTCGTCCACGTCCTCGTAGAGGTCGTTGGCAGTGGTTTGGTCTTCTGCGGCCATGATTTGCTGGGATTGTACGGTGTCCTCGTCTTTTTTGCAGGCGGTGAAAAGTACGCCAACGAGGAGGGTAGCCATTGCGAGCAATTTGAAAATTTTCATGTTCTTAGATTTTTATTAATTAAAAAATTGGTTAGAAACTGGACAGCCTCGTGATGCGCATCGGCTCAACTGTCGGGTAAATTTGTTCACATGGTTGTTCAAAATTTGAGTTTCAAAAGGCATAGACCCCGCAGCACAGGCGGGGTTTAACGAAGAACGAGTTTTTTTTAAAAACCCCTACTTGGAAATAGAGGTGAGGGGGTGAGAGGGGGAGAGGGGGAGAGGGGGAGATGCGAGATGGCGAGAATTTTTTTTCGATAAAAACGATGGTTCGAGTTTTGAGCCAGTGGGGTTCAACTCACTCACTCAAAACTCGAAACTCAACACTTCCCCACTACGGGAAAATGCCCAGCGACTGGTAGTCGTCGCCGATCAGCTTGATGGCGTAGGCAAAAGCTGCCGTGCGCATGTCGATATTTTGCTGGCGTTGGAACTCATGGATGTACTGGTAGGAGCGGCTCATGGTCTCCTCCAGACCGGAGCGGACGAGGTCCACCTCATCAGCGCCCCTGGCCACTTTTCGGAGCAGCGCCGGGTCGATTTTCCTGCCTGAAAGTTCTTCCATGACATGCAGCATTCGCTCCTGCGAAGTCTGGTTGAAGCGTTTTTCCATGCGACCGAAGCGCATGTGCGACAGGTTTTTCAACCACTCGAAATAAGAAACCGTCACACCGCCAGCGTTGAGGAATACGTCCGGCACCACGAGGATGCCTCTTTTCAGCAAAATCTCCTCGGCACCGGAGGAGATTGGGCCGTTGGCGGCCTCGCCGATGATTTTTGCCTTGATGTTCTTGGCATTCTCGACCGTAATCTGGTTCTCCAAAGCGGCGGGCACCAGGATGTCACAGGGCATTTCCAGTATCTTGTTGCGGTCGGCCTTCTGCATCACCTTGGCACCGGGGTAGTTGAGAATGGAGCCGGTCTCCTGGCGGATTTTCAGCAATTTCTCAATATCGATGCCGCTTTCAAGATAGATGGCACCCTCGTACTCGCCCACGCCGATAACCTTCACATCGCCTTCCTGCTGCGAAATGGTGCCCGTGTACGAACCCACATTGCCCATACCCTGGATAATCATGGTTTTGCCGGCCAGGCCGGTTTTCAACTTGACCTTTTTCATGTCCTGCCCGTCGGCGCAGGCTTCCCGGAGGCCGTAAAACACGCCTCTACCCGTTGCTTCGGTACGGCCCTGGATGCCGTACAACGCCACCGGCTTGCCGGTCACGCAGCCTGCGGCATCGATTTCGTTTTCCCGCAGGGTGCGGTAGGTGTCGTAAATCCAGGCCATTTCCCTGCCGCTGGTTCCGTAGTCGGGCGCGGGTACGTCAATGGACGGGCCGATGAAATTGCGGCGTACCAGTTCGTAGGTGTAGCGGCGGGTGATGCGCTCCAGTTCTTCCTCGGTGTAGTCCTTGGGGTTGATTTTTACGCCGCCTTTGGCGCCGCCGAACGGCACGTGTACGATGGCGCATTTGTACGACATCAGCGTGGCCAGCGCCATCACTTCGTCCTGGTCAACGTTGTTGGCGTAGCGGATACCGCCCTTCGTCGGCAGACGGTGGTGGCTGTGCTGCACCCGGTACGCTTCGATGACCTTCACCTCCATCTTGCCTGTTTGCTTGTTCTGGATTTCAACCGGGAACTGAATGGCGTAGATGGAGTTGCAGACTTTGATCTGGTGCAAAAGCCCCCGGTCGAGGCCGGTGTAGGGCGCTGCTTTTTCAAAAAAATTATCTACCGTCTGGTAGAAACTGACGTGCGGAACTGCTTTACTCATGATTTTTAATTTGGTCCTCCAATTTGGTGAGCTTCCTGTCCAGGTAAACCAGATAAATGACTATTCCGATGAAAATGGCCGCAAGGACGGCCACTACCACGTACATTTTGCCCATGCTTCGCAAGAAGTCCGTGTCTTCCTGTGCCAATAAAAAGGAAAAGGGAAAAAGGGAAAGGGCAAGGGTGGTCGAGGCTTTTTTTGTAGCTTTTAACATGTTTAATCCATTAAACTGTTTCCTGTCCAAAATCGGGCGCTAAAGTCGTTCAAATTTTTATTCCGGCAAAGTTTATGGCTGATTGTTGATTGCTGATTGTCCATTGCTGAAAGAACAATCAACAATCAACAACCAACAATTAATCTTCCAGCAACCGCTCCCGCAGCCGGGCCGTGCGCAGGATGATTTCGGCGATCCACAGCCCGATGAGGGTCCAGCCGATGATGGCGGGGCGGAACACGAGCTTCATCGTGTTGTCGAGGTCCTGGCTGCCGAAGGCGATGTTGCCACCGGCACCGGGGTGCAGGCTGTCCGTGAGTTTCGGTATGATGTAGAGCAGGGGCACGAGGCTGGCGTAGGCGAAGATGTTGAACACGGCGCTGATGCGGGCCTTTTTTTCAGGGTCTTCAAACGAACCCCGCAGCACGAAATAAGCGCCGTAAATCAGCAGGGCAATGGCCGTCATGTTCTGCTTCACGTCCCAACTCCAAAATTTGCCCCAAGTGTATTTCGCCCAAATGGCCCCGGTGACGATGCCCAAAATGCCAAGAAACAGCCCCACGTTGGTCAGCGCCATGGCCTTGCGGTCGTCGTCGGGGTTGGCTTTCCACAGGAAGCGGATGCTGAACACCACGCCTGCTGTGAGGATGATGAACATCGCCATCCACATCGGCACGTGGTAGTAGGTGTTGCGGATGGTTTCATACAAAATATTGCGGTACGGAAACGTAAACGCCTGTTTTTCATGCAGTTGCGAAATGTCTGCGTTCACCCAGAGCAAGTCGCCTTTGGTCGTGTCGATGCTGTCCTGCGTGACGACGAGGCCGCCGGGCAGCACACTCGCCCCGTCCGCCGGGCTGTCGATGAGCAGCGTGAAATCTTTCACTGGCTGGTCAACCGGCAGGTAGGCGGGGATGGGGAAGGTCAGTTTCACCTCCCGGTCGTCCACCACGTCGATGCGGGTGGCGGCGATGGCCCGTGTGGAGTCCATTTTCAGCCAGGCCCGCAGTTTTTCTTTTTCCAGGGTAAAATTCGAGTTGTAGCCCTTCACCGTCAGCGTCGCTTCCTGCCCGGTGTGCAGGTTGGCCGGAGAGGCTTCGAGGATGCCTGTTTTCAAAGGCGTGAGCATCCCGACCAGCAGGATGTAGAGGATGATGAGTACGCCGAGGGCTTTCCACCAGTATTTCATTGATTGTTGGATTGTTATATTGTTGGATTGTTTTCCGTCTCCCGTCCACCGTTTTTCAGTCCCGCCACAAGAACGGAAAAAGCACCAGCGCCAGCGCCACCAGAATCAAATCGACGGCGGCCAGCAGCATGATTTTTTCCCAGATTTCGGTGCCGCCCAGTAGCCCGACGGCGTGGGCCGAGAGGTTCACCAGCAACAGCAGAATGGGGATGACCACCGGGAAACTCAAAATGGCCATGAGCGTACTGCTGTTGTCGGCTTTGGCAGCGATGGCCGACACGAACGTGAACGTAATCGAAAACCCCAGGCTGCCGAGGAACAGCGCCAGGGCAAAGTTGCCAGCCTCCTGCACCGGGTTGCCCGCCACGAAGCCCAAAGCTACAAAAGTCAGCACACCCAGCAGCAGCAGCAGGGCGGCGTTGTATATCATTTTTGACAACAAAATGGCAATCGGGTGGAGCAACTGGTAGTAGTACAATTGCCGGTAGCCGCTTTCCTGTACGAAACTTTTCAGCACGGCATTCACCGAGGCGAAGAGCATGATGACCCAAAACAGCACGTTCCACACCTGCGGGCCGATGTTCTGGAACGAAATATACACGATGAACACCGTGGACAATACGTACAGCAGGATGCCGGTAATGGCGAATTTCTGCCGCCATTCCAGCGTGAATTCCTTGCGGACGAGGTGGTAAATCTGAGCGAAAAGGTTCATCGGCGGCAAAGATAGCGGCTGATTGTTGGATTGTTGAATGGTTGGATTGTTAGGTTTGCGGAAACGAACCGGCCCGGCATGGAGGTGAAATCTTTTTCCTGCCCGGCACTTGAAAATTCGGCAAATTTTGAAGGAAAAAAGTGTCGTCTCAATGCGCCAGGAAGTGTTTGAACTGCCCGCCGCCTGTGACCTGGTGCTGGAGGAAACAATGCCCGACGGCCCCATGAGCCAGCGGGTGTGGACGGGAGTTTTAGATTTGAAAGCACATGCAGGCTCGCGAGGAGGATGGGAACACGGATGAAACGGATGCAGCGGATTCAAACGGATTTTTGTTTTTGAGATGAAAACAAACTCGCAGGGAGGATGGGAACACGGATGAAACAGATTGGAACGGATATTTTTTTCAACACTTAAAAAAACAAAATCCGTTTGAATCCGCTGCATCCGTTTCATCCGTTGTCCCATCCTCCTCGCGCACAAGAAACATCATGCTCGACACTATTTTACAACAACTCGCCCCCACGCAGACGAAACTCATTGCCGTCAGCAAGACCCACCCGCCGGAGCGGGTGCTGGAACTCTACCGGCAGGGCCAGCGCATCTTCGGGGAGAACCGGGTGCAGGAATTAGTGGCCAAGTACGAAGCCCTGCCCAAGGACATCGAGTGGCACCTCATCGGCCATCTGCAAACCAACAAAATCAAGCACATCGCCCCGTTCGTGGCCTGCATCCAGTCGGTGGACAGTTGGAAGGTGCTGGAGGAGGTGGACCGGCAGGCCGGCAAGCATGGCCGCAGCATCGATTGCCTGCTGCAATTCCATATTGCGGAGGAGGAGACCAAATTTGGCTTCGACCTGGCCGAGGCGATGGACCTGCTGCAATCCCCGGCGTTCCGACAACTGCAAAACGTGCGCATCACTGGCGTGATGGGCATGGCCACCTTCACGGAGGACCTGGTGCAGGTGCGCCGGGAGTTCCGGCAGTTGCGGAGTATTTTTGACGGACTGAGAGCTTTGTTTTTTCAAAACCAACCTGCGTTCAGGGAAATCTCGATGGGCATGTCCGGCGACTACCTACTGGCGGTGGAGGAAGGAAGCACGATGGTGCGGATTGGGACGCTGCTGTTTGGGGAACGGTGATTCTTCGCAACCCACCCAACAAACGCCATTTATTTACCCCGTCCGGTCAAATATTACGGTAATTTCGCCCGTCAATTTGATAGACGTGAGAGGTGAGAAGTGAGGAGGTAAGGTTACATCCCGATAGCTATCGGGATGAATTTCAGCATTTTAAATTCAAATCACTTTCTCTGAACAACTCACGGCTCCCTACACCGCAAATCTCCTTTTTATGAAAAAACGCCTGCTCCTGCTTGTTTTTGCTGCCTTTTTCGGCACACTCCACGCCCAGTATTTCCACCGCCTGAATGCCCCGGTGACCAAGGACGATACCCAGTTGGCCAACCCCTGGGCAGGTGGCCTCAACGGCCCGCAGTGGTCGGCGGTGGACCTCAACAACGACGGCAAACTCGACCTCTACGCCTTCGACCGCAACGGCGACAAGCACCTGACCTTCCTGAATGTGGGCGGCACCGGCGAGGCCAGGTACGAGTTTGCGCCGCAGTACGCCGCCAACTTCCCGCCGTGCCGGTTCTTCACGCTGCTGCGTGATTTCAACCACGACGGGGCGATGGACCTCTTCGCCAGTTCGCTCGACGTGGGCGTGGCGGGGATAAAAGTCTTCAAAGGCAGTTTTGAAAACAATCAGTTGGTCTTCGAGCCGATTGCGTTTCCCTGGCTGTTCGATGTGCTGCTGCTCGAAGTGAGCGGTGCCTACACCAACCTACCCGTCAATGCGACCGACTACCCGGCCATCGACGATATGGACAACGACGGCGACCTCGACATCCTGTCGCTCGGCATCACGGGCAGCAAAGTCCAGTTGTACAAAAACATTGCGCTGGAAATGGGCTACACCGACGATACGCTGATTTTCATGCACACGGATGATTGCTGGGGCAAGTTCTACATTGCGCCGTTTTCGCAGTCCATGACCCTGAGCGACGATTCCCTCACCTGTGTTTTTTTCCAACCCCCCGGTAGCCCGCAGGAGGTGGACGACAGGGACGGCATACATGGAGGTGCCACCATTTGTACCTTCGACGAAGACAACGACGGCGATAAGGAATTGCTGTACGGCGACCTGATTTACCCCCACATCATCCGGGGGCACAACGGCGGGAGCATTCAAAACCCCTGGGTCAATTTGCAGGACACGACCTACCCTGCGTATGATGTGCCGGTGGATATGACCGACTTTCCGGCCACGTTTCACTTGGATATCGACAACGACGGGAGAAAGGATCTGCTGGCGTCGCCCAACCTCGACGACGGTGCTTTCGACATCGAGGTGGGCTGGTTTTATAAAAATGTGCAGAGCGACGAGTTCCCGGTGTTCGATTTCCAGCAGAGCTACTTCCTCGTCGAAGGCATGATAGACCTGGGGACGGATGCCTACCCGGCCTTAGTGGACTACGACGCCGACGGGCTGATGGACCTCGTGGTGGGCAACGAATCACAATACCAACCTGATTTTGTGAAGGATTCGAGGTTGAATTTGTATAAAAACGTGGGGACGCTCACCGAACCCGCCTTCGAGTTGGTGGACACCGATTGGTTGGCGTTCAGCCAGTTCATCGATGCGAACCAGCAGCCCTACGCCTACGCCCCCTGCTTCGGCGACCTTGACGGCGACGGCGACCTCGACCTGATGACGGGGGAGCGGTATGGCCGGCTTTTCTATGCTGAAAACACAGCAGGGGCGGGCAATCCGCTCGCTTTCGGGCCGGTTCAGCCGTTTTGGAAGGGCATTTCGGTGGGGCAATATTCCACCCCGTTCATTCATGACATGAACAAAGACGGCCTCGCTGACCTCGTTATCGGTGAGCGGAACGGCACCGTCAACTACCTGCCCAACATCGGGACACTTGGCAATCCTGACTTTCACACCAACCCCGACGAGGCGCCCAACAACAGGTTTTTCGGAAAAATCAACACCCAGCAGCCCGGCTACACCACAGGCTATTCTGCCCCGGTAGTGCTGGAATTCAACGACACCACGACGTACGTCATCACGGGGTCGGAGCTTGGCTTCCTCGAATTTCACAAAGTCAACCCCGACAGCCTGGACGGCGGTGCTTTCGAACTCATCGACGAGCGGCTCGGCAGCCTGCGGGAAGGCCACATCACCCGCCCTGCCTTCGTCAACTTAAACGGAGACGACATGCTCGACTGCGTGGTGGGCAACCACCGGGGCGGCCTGGGGCTGTTCAGTTCGCCTATTCGGCTCGACGGGGCGGTGTCGGCGAAGGAGGTCAACACCACGCTGGGGGTCCATCTTTACCCCAACCCGACCGGCGATTTTCTTTTTGTGGATTTGAAATCGGAAGGCAGCCCGGTCTGCACGTACCGCATTTTCAGTGCCTTGGGCCAATTTACCGGCAGCGGGCAGTTCATGGTCGGCACGGAAAAAATCGACGTGGTCAACCTGAGCCAGGGCTTGTATTTCCTGGAACTGACGCTCGGCGATGCGAGGGTCACGAAGCGTTTTGTGAAGAAGGGTAGTTAGGTGATTGGCGTTTTGGCGTGTTAGGCAGACTCTACCCAAAACGCCAAAACGCTAACCACCCAACCCGCCCGACAAAAACCCCATCACATCCACCCCGTCCGGGTAGTCGGCGAGGCCGGGTTCCTGCGTTTTGCCGAAGGCGACGACGGGGAGTTTGAGCAAATCCGGCTTGGCGACTACGCACTGGATTTCCTCCTGCCGGTTTTTCAATTCCATTTCCAACCAGTTTTTGTCTTCGTAAAATTCGTAGTGCAGCATGGCGATGCGGCTGGCGATGGCCTGGCTTTCGGTGAGGATGATGCAGCCGTTGTTGAGGTACGGCGTTCGGTTGAGCATCACGAAGGCGAGGTTGTGGTCGAAATTGTTTTTGTACTTGTCGTGCAGCACGATGTCCCGGTACTCGTGCAGGCGCTCCATCAGCGGCTGGAAGTCGTAGCCTTGCGGCACGTAAATCTTGGACACGTTGCGGCAGCCCAGCCCAAAAAACCGGAACACATCTTTGCCCAGCGCCAGCAATTCCTCCTCCGATTCGGAGCCGTCGAGCACGGCCACCCCGTTCCGGTTCTTGCGGATGATGTGCGGGTACTTGCCAAAATACGCCTCGAAATAGCGGGCCGAGTTGTTGCTGCCGGTGGCGATGACGGCATCGAAACCTTTCAGTTGCTCCACGATTTCAAAATAATCCGCAGCGCCGGGGGCAAACTTTTCCAGCAGGTTCAGCAGGTGCGGCAGCAGGAACCGGTCCTTGTCCGAGAGCTTGATTTGGGCCTTGTGCCCCGCCACGAACGTGCAGAGCAAGTCGTGAAAACCCACCAGCGGAATGTTCCCCGCCATCACCAGGCCGATGGTTTTCATCAATGGTGCTTCCGCAATTTCGTAACCGTTGGCCCAGGCTTGCAGTTTTTCAAGGTTCAAAAACTGCGTGGCGATGGCCCGGATGGCCCGCTCCTGGTTTTCCTTCGTGAACCAGGGGTTGTTGTACGCCGTGCGGTGGATGACGGCATCGAGGTAGTCGTCTTTTTCGAGCAGGTAACCGCCGAGGCGGGCGAGGGCAGCGAGGCGGTGGTGCATTTACGATTTACGATTTTGGATTTACGATTTACGACTGATGATTTTGGATTTACGATTGGCGGAGTCTGGTTTACGGCAAGACGGAATCGTAAATCGTAAATCGTAAATCCCAAATCGTAAATCTCCTCAGTCTTCTTCGATGGTCAATTTTGCCCGCCGGTCGGCCACGTAGGTGCGCCAGCGTTGGAGGCAGTCGAGCATCGGGAGCGGGATTTCGGAGTCGAACAACATCTGCTGGCCGGTGCGGGGATGCACGAAGCCGATTTCCTTGGCGTGGAGGGCGTGGCGGGGCAGTATTTCAAAACAATTCTCCACGAACTGCTTGTATTTGCTGAAAACCGTGCCCTTCACGATGCGGTTGCCACCGTATTTTTCATCGTTGAAAAGCGGGTGGCCGAGGCTCGACATGTGTACCCTGATTTGGTGCGTGCGGCCCGTTTCTAATTGCAATTCCAGGTGGCTGACGTAGTAAAACCGCTCCAGCACCTTCCAGTGGGTACTGGCCCACTTGCCCGTGCCGTCGTCCACCACTGCCATGCGCTGGCGGAAGCGGGAGTGCCGGGCGAGGTAGTTTTGGATGTTGCCCTCGTCCTCCTCCATCTCGCCCCAGATGATGGCGTGGTAGCGCCGGTGGATGGTGTGGTCGTGGAACTGCTTGGCCAGATGGAACATGGCGTACTCCGATTTGGCAATCACCATCAGCCCCGACGTGTCCTTGTCGATGCGGTGGACGAGGCCGGGGCGGTTGTCGGGGTTGCCCTCCATCACGGGCAGTTCGTTGAAATAGTAGGCCAGGGCGTTCACCAGCGTTTTGCGGTAGTTGCCTACGCCGGGGTGTACCACCAGGCCGGCGGGCTTGTTCAGCACCAGCAGGTCGTCGTCCTCGTACACGATGTTGAGCGGGATTTTGTCGGGCAGCACCTTCACTGCCTCGTCGTAGGGCTTGGGCATCAGCAGTTCCACCACGTCGCCGGGCCTCACTTTGTAGTTGGATTTTTCCTCCACCTCGTTCACCTTCACCAGGCCGACCTTGATGGCATTCTGCACCCGGCTCCTCGACACCTGAAACACCCGGTCGGCGATGAACTTGTCCAATCGGATCGGCCCCTGTTTCGGGTCGGCGACGAACTGCTGCGTCTCGTACATGTCCTCGGTAATCATCAAACTGTCGGGCATCCCTCGCATGTCGTTCTTGTTTTTCGAAAGTTGTGTACGCCGGAAGTTCCGGCGCTGCATCGAACCGGAACGGACTTCCGGCGTACCTTCACTGAAAAAATTTTGCAAAAATAAAGCAACTTCCCAAGTCCGGGACTTATATTTTTCCGTTTTTTCGGGCCGGGATTTAATTGTACCGGCGACTTCAGTCGCTGACAGCAGCGACTGAAGTCGCCGGTACAAATTTTTTAAAATTCTCAATCCTCCACCATGCAACCACCGCATATCGAGTCCATCTGCGCCAAAGAACCGAACGACCCCCGCACCACGAAGCCGCATGTGTTGCCCATTTACGCCACGTCGTCGTTCGCTTTTGAAAACATCGACGAGGGCATCGCCATTTTTTCCAACCAAAAACCCGGGCACGGCTACAGCCGCTACGGCAACCCGACGGTGGAGGCGGTGGCCGCCAAAATTGCGGCGCTGGAAACCGCCGGGCTGGACGTGGAAGCCGCAGCGCTGCTGCTCAGTTCCGGGCAGGCTGCCGTCAGCACGGTGGTGCTCGGCCTGTTGAAATCCGGCGACAAAATCCTCACGCAGGGCAACCTCTACGGCGGCACGACGGAGCTGTTCCTGAAAATTTTCAAACCCTACGGCATCGAAACCATCCTCGCCGACCTCCACGACCTCGACCGGGTGGAGGATTTGATAAAACAGGACGAAAAAATCAAGCTGCTCTATTTTGAAACGCCCGCCAACCCAACCCTCGCCTGCGTGGACCTGGCGGCACTGGCCGACATCGCCCGGCGGCATGGCCGCCTGAGCGCCGTGGACAACACCTTCGCCACGCCGTACTTGCAGCAGCCGTTCCGCTACGGCGTTGACTTCATCGTGCATTCCACCACCAAATTCCTCAACGGGCACGGCAACTCCATCGCCGGGGCGCTCGTCACCACGCACACCCCGCAGATGCGCATGGGCAACGGCATCTGGCAGGCGATGAAATTGGTGGGCACCAATTGCAGTCCCTGGGATGCCTGGCTCGTACACAACGGCCTGAAAACGCTGGCTCTGCGCATGGAGCGCCACAGCAGCAACGCCATGCGTATCGCCGGTTTTTTGCAGGAGCAAAAAAATGTGGTGCGAGTGAACTACTGCGGCCTGCCCTCGCACCCCGACCACGGCATTGCGAAGCGGCAAATGAAGGCGTTCGGCGGCATGTTGAGTTTCGAGTTGGAGGGTGGCCTGGAGGCGGGCATCCGGTTCATGAACCGAATCCGGTTCTGCACCCTCGCCCCCACGCTCGGCGACGTGGACACGCTCATCCTGCACCCGGCCTCCATGTCGCACGTGAACATTCCGAAGGAAGTGCGGCTGGCCAACGGCATCACCGACGGCCTCATCCGGGTGTCGGTGGGCATCGAGCACGTGGACGACATCATCGCCGATTTGCAGCAGGCGTTTTGAGAACGATGAACGTTGAACGATGAATGATGAACGGCGGGACTTTCGGTTTTCTTTGTGTTTTCATTTGATGAAATGACAGTAGATTTGGGTCTCAAACTTTAAAGAATTAACCATTCACCATTGACCGTTCACCATTCAAACTCGGATTATGAAAAACTTTTTTGAAGCCATCTCCAACTTTTTTGCTTCGCTGTTTGGCAAACGGACCCCCGCTCCTGCGCCTGCCCCACAGCCCAAACCGACTTCGCAGTACGACAGAAAGCGGGACGAAGTGGAGGACAGCTCCGACGTGCCGCAGGACACCGTCACCACGGTGAAAGTGAAGGCAGTGCTGCCCGATGCCCCCGGCCCGTTCGCCGACGACGACAAGGAGGATGCCATCGACAAGGCCGAAGACGAGGAACCAACACCCGGCCCCGGTACCGACCCAAAACCTGACACGGGCGGCACGACACCGACCACTCCGACAACGCCCACCACACCGACAACGCCTGCCCCAAAGCCCCGCTACCTGTGGTGCTTGGACAACGGGCACGGCAAACTCCAGCCGGGCAAGCGTTCGCCGCTTTTCGAGGATGGGACGACCCGCTTTTTTGAGTACGAATTCAACAGGGACGTGGTGGAGCGCATCATGAAGGCACTGGACAAACATGGCGTGAAATACTTCGATGTGGTGCCCGATTTCAATGACGTGGGCAGTTTCCTCGAAGAACGGGTGGACCGGGCGAACAAGAAAAAATCGGATTTGGACAAGATTTACGTCTCTGTCCACTCCAACGCAGGCCCTGCCGCCGATGGCGAGTGGATACCCAACACCATCAAGGGCGTGGAAACCTGGTACGCCCAAAACAGCAAGCGGGGCCAGAAACTCGCCGCCGTTTTCCAGAAGCACATCATCACCCAAACGGGCTTCAAAAACCGCAACCTGAAATCCACCGCCGAGAAGCCGCTCTACGTGCTGGAAAAAACGACCATGCCCGCCATCCTGACGGAAAACGGGTTCTACAACAACAAGGAAGAAGCGGCGGAATTGGTGAAGGATGCCGTGCGCCAGAAAATCGCCGATGCCCACGTGGAGGCGATTCTGGAGGTGGAGAAAAACGGGATTGTTTGACGGGAAATTCAACACAGAGGCACGGAGTCACAGAGAAAAACTCTGTGCCTCCGTGCCTCTGTGTTGAAAATCAAGTCGCTGATTTTCAGGTTTTTATCAGCTTTTTTCTTTGTAAAATCCGGCCATCCATTTTCAAGGTGAGCACGTACAGGCCCGGTGGCAGGTCGCCGATTTCGAGGCGATGGCTGTTGCCGGTGAAGGCTTCTTCCCGCCATTTTTTTCCTTGCAAATCCCACAGGCTGAGGGTGGCCCGGCCTTCGGCCAACTCTTTTTCCAGCAAAACCTGCACCTGCCCGCTTGTCGGGTTCGGCGATGCGCTGAACCAACCACCTTCGGCATTTTCCTTTTCAAAAATCACGGCACCCCTCGCTGCCACCTCGCCGGGCGATGGTGCTGCCAGTGAGTCCGCCTCGCCGCCAGTGACGATGATGACCGGCGGAACAGTGACCGGCGGCTTGCAGCGCCAGGCTTTGCGGGCGTACACGCCGCAGAGTTCAAAGCCGCTGACGGTGAGGTTGTCGAGGTCGCTGCCCGACAGTTCGTTGGGCAGGAGCGCTGCCGGGATGTTGCCCTCCATCAGGTAGAGCGAGTCGGGGCAGGGGCCTGTTTTGTCAAATTGGAACAACGAAGTTTCCTGCCCCACGCCGTAGGGAATCGCTTCCCCTTGCAGGCCCGGCTGTGGGATAAGTTCAAACGTGATGTACTTGCGGCCCGGATGGTTGGGCAGGTTGTCGGTGACGTTGACCGGCATCCAGGTGCCCGCCTCGCTGCTGAACCCGTCGAGCACGAAGTCGGCGGGAGCGACGAGCGTGACCCGCCCGGCGGTGGTCAGGGCATTTGCCGAAGGCACAAAAGCGCCGAACGGCTTCGCCATGACTGCCCAGCCGCTGGAATCGGGCAGTAGTTGGAGTTTGATTTTGAGGCAACCGGGGAGGCAGTCGGCTACGGTGAGGATGGCTGCTTCGGTGGAGGTGGTGTCACAAGTTCCTGTCCAGCCTTGCATTCGGTACATGCTGCCATCAAGATCGGAGGCCGCTGAAATCAGCATTGAATCGGATTTATTGATAATGTTCCAGGTTAATCCGCCATCGAGGCTCTGTTGCCAATGATAGTTGACACTTCCCTGTCCGATATTGTCGATGGTAGCTGTGAACTGTACTTCATCGCCCTCGCAGCTTGAAATGTCAGTCGGGTTTTCGAGGACCAAGATTGGCCCTCCCAACGAGATTTGAGCCGCTGCCGAATAGATATAATCACAATGAGGGGTATTGATTCTGCAACGGTATTTAGCATTGTAGCTGGTGTTTTCTCCGATATTAAGAGTAATAATTGAAACTGCACCTGTTGTGCTATCCTGTAAAACAGGTAGTGTCATGGAAAAAGAATACGGGCCTGACTGGGCGAGGTTATACCAATTAATGCCACCTTCAAATGATACTTGCCATTGAAATTGAAGCGGGCCTTCCCCGAAGTTTTCAACCATGACGGAAATGGATGCTGAGTCTCCGTAGCAAAGCTGAACGTCATCGGGTTCCTCAAGAATCGCAATTGGCCCTTCGATATGCAAAGTGGCGGCATCGGTCGTATCCAGAACCACAGAATTAACCCAATAGATATTGCGGACTTTTAACCCATTCAGCCCGGTTAAGGGGTAAATCAATAATGAATCACCATCATAGCCCGAAAAGCTAACAGGCTGGCCGTCAATAGTTACCACATTTTGAAGAACATCTTGCCAGTTTGTCCCTCCATCTGTACTTATTTGCCATTGGTTATTCAGTTCAGTTGAGTCGCAATAAATTGCGTTGGCAAAGAAGACTGCTTCACCCGTATTGCAAATTTTGGTGTCTTCGGGCTGTGCAATGATTTCAAAACCGTCTTCAATTGCCATCATCGCTGGTTGGGAATATTTGTAGTTGCATTCCCCTAATCTTGCGGCAAGCCTGAAACGCCAACCGTCAAGCCCCTGAGCAATGGAAATAAACAGTGAAGATGAGTTCATTCCTGCAAATCCATTGATTCCAGGGGCAATGATGTCTGAATAATTTATGCTGTCACTCGAATATTGCCATTGATAATGAACTGTGTCAACGTTGCCAATTGGATTGCCAATATGTGCAGTAAAATTTGCGCTCCCAAATGAACATGTTGTCTGGTTGGCTGGCTGTTGTGAAAAAGAGAAATTGCCAGTAACTGTGAGGCGAGCAGAATCAGAAGTAATTTGAGGGCAACTCATTTTCTGAATTAAAACCCTAAAGTAACAACCATTGAAATTCGCTACGTTGGAAATACTTAATTCAGGGGAAGCGGTGCCGCTAAAAACATTGCCATCGGTAAGATTTTGCCAAACTTCAATGTTTGCGTTTTGGATGTATTGCCATTGATAAGTTTCCAAGCCTTGGCCAGCATTCGATACGGTCACTGAAAATGAAGTTGAATTTCCTGTGCATTCCGAAACGGGCTGAGGTTGGTTTTCAATTGTCAATGCAGCAATGCAGCCATCGTTCAAGTCCGACGAATCCACCCCGACATCAAATACCCCATTCCCATTGGTATCTTCCAGCGCATTGGGGATGTTGTCGCCGTCGTTGTCGTGGCAGTTCCAGGCGAAGGGGGCGTAGTTGCCACTGTATGAGTAGAGTCCTATGGCTGCGTCGAAGACTGTGATTTCGTTACCGGGGTTGAAACCTGACCCAATGCAATCATTTGGTAGACAATTGAAGGGGTCGGTTTCATTATCAAACAAATACAAACTGTCCGGGCAAGCGCCGTTTCGTTTGAATTTAAAAAGCAGCGTCTCCTGCCCAGTCTGGTAAACGATTTGCGGAACGTCAGCCACCAGACCGAAGCTGACATACGACCTGCCGGGATTCTCCACCGGCCCATTGACGACAGCATTCGCTGACCAGGCACCATGTACGCTGGTTAGGCCGTTCCATTGATAATTCAATGGCATTACCACCGTCGCCTGTGCAGAGCCTGTGATGGTGTTTGGGCTTGGCGAGAGGGTGCTGTCCGGCTTCACGTACACGCCCCACGTTTCCCCGTCGGGCATCAGTTGCAGCTTGAACCGAAGTCCCGGCTCTGGTTCGTTCAGGTTGGAGGCATCCACGCCGGGATTCCATTGGCCATTCCCGTCGGTGTCTTCCAGTGCATTGGGGATGTTGTCACCGTCATTGTCATGGCAACTCCAGGCGGATGTGGCGTAGTTGCTCTGGTAGGAGTAAAGTCCGACCCCTGCATCGAAGACGGTGAATTCGCTGCCGGGATTGCTGTTTATGGAGTTCGGGGTTTGATTGAATGGGTCGGCCCCATTGTTAATTAAATACAAACTGTCCGGGCAAGCGCCGTCCCGTTTAAATTTGAACAACAGTGTCTCCTGCCCGGCCTGATAGGTGATATTCGGAACATCCCCCCCTAATCCAAAACTGACATACGACCTGCCCGGATTCTCCACCGGACCATCGACAATGGCATTTGCAACCCAGGAACCATGCACACTGACCAGCCCGTTCCAGGCATAATTTTTTGGCATCACCACCGTCACCTGCGCGGAGCCGGTGATGGTGTTCAGGCTGGGGGAAATATTGCTGTTTGGCTTCACGTACACGCCCCAGGTTTCCCCGTCGGGCAGCAGTTGCAGCTTGAGTTTCAAGGAAGGGGTTTGCGAAAAAAGAAAAACAGGAAGGAAGCTCAAAACGAGGAGCAGGCGGATTGGAGTAGTTTTCATGCCTGAAAGTTTTTTTGAGGGAGGTGGGTTTTTAAATGCGGTGGACGGGAGACGGTTGACGGTGGGCAGTTTTACACCGTCCATCGTCCACCGTCTGCCGTCCACCGTTTTTTTTATTGCACGACGACCCTCTCCCGCTGCACCACCCGGCCATCGACTTCCAGCGTGAGGAAGTACAGCCCGGCGGTCAGTGGGCGGAAGTCGAGGCGGCTGCTGGTTTCGCCCTCGATGTTTTCGTGGAGCAGGAGCTTGCCTTGCAGGTTCCAGAGGCGCAGCGAAGCGGATTTTCCAGCCATTGCTTCATCAAAAACCACCGTCAACTCGTCCCGAACGGGGTTCGGGTACAGGCCGAAGTGCGGCGCAACCTGCTCATTTTCAATGGAATAACCACCGTTCAAATCTTGCTCGGTTTCCATTTCCTCCGCAAAATCGAAGTCGCTCTCGATGCCGACGGAGTTCCAGGTCGGCGGGCACTCCCACTCGCCCTGGGCGTAGGCGCCACAGAAGTGGAACGGCACGTTCGGGCCGTCCCCGGCACCGAAGCCCGTGAATTCGTTCCGGGAGAAGCCCGGTGGCACGATGCTGTCCATCAGCATCAGCGAGGTTGGGCAACCATTCACGACGGAGAAAGAGAACAGCAGCCGTTCGACACCGGGTGCCAGTTCTAAGAAGTTCTGGTTGGGCGTCAGGTTGAATTCGACGTAAACCTTGCCGGGGTCTTGCGGCGGGTTGAAAAACACCTTGCCGGTTTTCCACTTGCCTCCGCTTTGGCTCGTCAATCCCTGGAAAGCGAAGCCGATGGGCGCCACGAGGGTTACTTTTCCTCCCGTCGGCAATTGGTAGGGCGTTTCGGTAAAGCTACTGTCAGCCTTCACCCATACGCTCCATCCGATGTTGTTGTCGAGCTTTTTCACCGCCAGCATCACGCAGTCGTCGTCACCAGTGGGCGGGTTGCAGGTCAGTTCGTCTTCGAGCGTCAGCGTGACAGCGTCAGACTGCGCTTCGCAAAGCGCAGTGTGGGCCACCAATCGGTACTGGAAGCCATCGAGTCCGGCGGCCTGGCCCACGTGCAGCGTCTGCGTCTGTGTGCCGGAGTAGTTGCCGCCTTCGGCAATGTCTGTCCAGGCCGTGCCACCCTGGCTCACCTGCCACTGGAGTTGCAGGCTGCCTGCCCCCAGGTTTTCCGCCGAAACCGCAAATTCCACCTCATCGTCGGGGCAAACCGTCACGGTCTGCGGCTGCTGGCTGAATTCCACGGGGCCTTCCACCGTCAGTTGGGCAGCACCGGAGTGCCGGGGGTCGCAGAGGCCGGTCGAGGCTTGCAGCCGGAACTGCCAGCCGTTCAGGCTCGACACGTTTCCGATGCTCAGTTCGTTGGAAAAAGCACCGCTGATGTTGGCATCGTTGCTGAGGTTTTGCCAGGTCAGGCCACCGTTGGGCGAAGCCTGCCAGCGGTAGGCCACATCGCCTGCGTAGCCCGCTCCCACGACGGCTGCGCCAGTGAACGTCAGGCTCTCGCCGCCACAAACCACCGCATCCTGCGGTTGCGAAACGAAGTCGGCGAAGCTCTCCACGGTGAGGCAGGCATCGGCGGAGGCCACTGCTGCGCAATCCCCCGTGCGCACGAGCGCCCGGTGGCACACGCCGTTGAGGCCGTCGGTGTTCGCTGCGCAATACGTGGCCGCATTT
>JACRAN010000294.1 GCA_016234735.1 Bacteroidota bacterium
GGACACTTACGTGCGCCTTTACGAAGACAAGTTCAAAATCGAAGGCGACAACCCCACCATCGGCGTCATCCTCTGCTCTGAAAAAAACGAAGCGGTCGTGCGCTACTCCGTCCTGAACGAAAGCCAACAACTGTTTGCCTCCAAGTACCTGCTCTACCTGCCCTCCGAAGCCGAATTGAAAGCGGAACTGGAACGGGAGCGCTCCCTGCTGGAAATCGCCCTGGCGAGTAGTCAATTCAAAAAATAGCCATGCCGAAAAAACTCATCGAAGTCGCACTGCCGCTGGACACCATCAACGACGCCTCGGCTTACGACAAAATGCCGGGCATCGGCGCTCACCCAAAGGGCATCCACCACTGGTGGGCAAGGCTGCCCTTGCCCACTGCAAGGGCGGTGCTTTTCGCCTCCCTGGTGGACGACCCCTCCGAACATCCCGACCAATTTCCCACCGAGGAAGCGCAGGACGCAGAGCGGGAGCGGCTCTTCGGCATCATCCGGGAATTGTGCCAGAAGAAAATGCACCTCAAGCAGGACGTTTTCAAAAAAGCGCACGAGGAAATCCTCCGCCACTGCGACGGCAACCTGCCCACCGTGCTCGACCCCTTCGCAGGCGGAGGCTCCATCCCGCTCGAAGCCATGCGCCTCGGCTTGCCCGTCATCGCCTCCGACCTCAACCCCGTGGCGGTGCTCATCAACAAAGCCATGCTCGAAATCCTGCCGGAGTTCGCCAACCAGCCACCCGTCAACCCCGAAAGCAAGCGCCGCAACGTCGGGCAGGAATGGAAAAATGCGCACGGGCTGGCGGAAGACCTGCGCTACTACGGCAGGCTCATCAACGAGGAGGCGAAGCGCAGAATCGGGAAATATTACCCTACCGTGAAGGTCAACGGCAAGGAACTCAACGTCATCACCTGGCTCTGGGCACGGACGGTGAAGTGTCCGAACCCGGTCTGCGGGTGCGAGATGCCGCTGGTGCGGTCTTTTGTTTTGAGCAGCAAGCGGAAGCCGAATGTGTTTACGCAGCCTGTCGTCGAGCGGAGCAGCGAGGGCAATCGCATCACAGGGTATGAGGTTGGAGAAGGCGAACCGGAAATTAAGGGGACGGTTAATCGCTCCGGGGCTACTTGCGCCTGCTGCGGTGAAACGGTGAAGTTGGAGCACGTGCGGAAGGAAGGGAAGGATGGCAGGATTGGGTTTTCGATGATTGCGATTGTCGCTGACAAAGGCAGAGGAAAATCATATCTCAGCCCAGATGAAGCGCAGGAGAGGATTGCGAAGTCGGCAGTTCCCGCCTGGAAACCTGACTCGTCTTTACCGGAAAAAGCGCTT
Organism: Bacteroidota bacterium; assembly: GCA_016234735.1. Lineage (GTDB taxonomy): Bacteria > Bacteroidota > Bacteroidia > Chitinophagales > Saprospiraceae > UBA6168. The sequence goes on from JACRAN010000294.1 coordinate 1,330, forward strand.
GGGTTTAGGATACAGGCTTTGGCACATTTTGACTGATACGAGGTGTCCGCTGGGAAGAAGTCGTGCTGGGCTTTCAGCGGGAGTTTGCACGGGAGCGGACGGGGTTTGCGGTGGTATGAAAAACGTCACTATAAGCGCCCGCAGTACTTGTGAGCAGCCAGTGAAGCGTGTACAAAAACTGGTTTCTGTACCCCCGCAATGCTGCTACTGCCTCGCTTTCTGATTTAGCCATTTGGGATGGGTTTGATTAGGAGACAAAGTTACTTTTTGAGGAGTGCTCTTGATTTTTCTATATCGGTGCGGGTGCTGCCTGCCTTACTTCTTCTGGTAGTTTTGAAAATAGTTCTTCCAATTAGTTTTCCCTGCTTTGGTAGTCCTTGACAGTTGGATGCTCTGCCGGGAGGACATCATGCTGGGTTTTCAGCCGGAATTTGCATAGCCCGGGGTTTGCGGTAGCGCGAGGTGGTGCTACATTGGCTACACACTTATGTTGCCATCCATAGCCAATATGTCTATTTCTTTCGCCAATTTTTAAAATAGTCTCTTCGAATCATTATAGGGGCATAATACTGAATGATTACATCTTCTGAACTTGGATAAACAGAAAGATAGCGTTCGGCCTCATCCAATAGCCTTAACCCTTCTTCCTGGTAGCTTACATCCGATGTTTCCTCTAACAAATCGCCATAAAGATTACTCAAATAAATTGACGTTCGGGCTGCTTCTTGATTAAACCTTCTTGGATTAATTTGTGCCAATTGCCGTCTATAGGACAAAGCTTCTTCGTAAAGCACTTTTGCAGGCATCAATTCAAAATTTATGGCAAGTAGACTGCCATAGTTGTTTAAAGTCGTTGCTAAATGATTCAAATAAGCATAGGGGTTGTTTTCTGTTAAGGCACGTTGAATAGTCAAAACTTTTTCGTAGTATGCTCTCGCAGAATCAATTTCATTATTTTTTCCTAATGTATTTGCAAGATTATTTAAATGTGCTGCTTTATCAGGTGTGTACTTAATAGAGTCAATAAACAAGAGTACCCTTATCGCTTCTAGTGATTCAATTTGAAGAACCTTGGCAGCACCGTAGTTTGAAAATTCATTCTGTAAATTACCCATATCATTCAGTATGACTGCTATGAGATAAAGAGAATCCTCAAAATTTTTATCTATCGAATCTCTAACTAAAGATAAGGCTTTTGTGTAACACAGCATAGCTTGCGTAGAATCATTTATAACAAAATTACCTAGGGTATTTAACAATATAGCCAAACTAAGTTTGTGAATATTAGGGTCCATATCTACTAACTTGTTATGAATGATAAATGCCTTTTTGAAGCAGTCTATTGCCTCTTCTTCCAACACATTGACAGAGTAAAGCCCGCAAAGATTGCCGAGAAGAGCTGCACTGTCTGATAATGTTTTTGCAACATGCAAGGCTCTGTTGTAATAAAGCAAAGAAGACTTTATGTCATTTTGTAATTGGAAAAAACCAGCCACTTCCCACAGGTTTTTCAGATTCAAACTATCCAATTCCAGCAAAACCCGATAGCAAATTTCCACACTATCCCACTCATTTTGCGCCTTGTGCAAGTCAGCCTTCAACCGTAGTTCCTGCATCGTCTCCTCCGTGCGCACCTGTTGCAAGCTGTCCCTCTCGGCAACCTCCTTTTTTAGCGCCTCTATGCGCTGCCGCTCGGCGAGTATGGCTGCTACATGGCTAAAAGACTTGTTCAATAATGTCAAAGCCCCAGCCAAGTCCCCTTCCTGAAACAGCCTAAACGCTTCCCGGAACTGCTCCGAAGCATCGTCCAAGTTGATACGCTGGTACTTGTCCGCAAGGTCATTGGCAAATTTTTCCACCTTGGTCAATTGGTCGAACACGGTAGCCAGTTCGCTTTCCAACTGCCCGATTCGTTCCTGGGTTTGCTCGCTTTTTGCCTTTTCGGCAGCATAGTCTGTAAGCAATTGTTGTTGCTTTTTTTCGAGGGATTTTTGGGCACTGGTCTTTCCAACGTTATAGACCTTGCTCCTGAAATCGGCGATGTACTGCGGCTTCGCCATGAAGATTTTTGCGGATTCCTTTTGCCCGCACACCGCCTCCAACTGGTCAATATTTACCACGTCCAAGCCTTCTTTTTTGACCTGGAAATAAAACCTTGTTTTCTCCGAGACGCCAATCAGCACTAATTTGAACTGCCCGTCCGAGCCAGTAACGGCAGGCTGTATTTTTTCAACTTGGGCTTCCACCGTTGCAAACGGGACATACTCCACCTTGCCTTTTTCGTAGAGGCTGTTCATCACGGTCACTACTCCGTGGAATGGAGTTTGCTGGCAAAAGCCAGACAAATGGAGGAACAGTAACGCAATGGGAAGGAAGACGCTTTTCATAAATGGGAGTTTAGAGGTTATTTTTCCATGATGACGTCCAAGGATTCTTGTATTTGCGGAGTGGCGTTTTTCATCCGTAATTTGAAACCCTGTTTCCAAAATTTCACTTCCTGCACCTTTCGGCGCTCTTTACCCTCGGGGATGAAGATTTCATAAGCGCCGCTGGCGTCGGTGGTATCCGTCAGGCTGCTACCGACGATGCTAACTACCACACCGGGCAGGGGTTTCTCTTGCCAAATCGCCGTCCCGTAGATACGCTCAAGCCCTTGCAACTCAACTGGCAGGTAGATAGCCTCGCCAGGTTTCAAAGGATGCAGGCTGTCGGGGTGTATGGATTTATAGGGTTCCGAAAAATCCACATTTAGCGAAACGCCCTTGCCGCTGTACGAAGGCGGCAAATTTAGGAAAAAGGCTTGTCCGTTCTCCCGGATGGGTTCGCTGCGCCGCTCGCCGCCCAAGTCCATGATGACCTCGCCTTGCTGCCGCAAAATCATGTCCTGTCTGCCTTCCTTGCCATGCACGAACACGGTGACATTGAAGGGTTCACCATTGTTTTGGGAATTTCCACCAAAGACATCCCGCAGACTGTACCCGCTGAATTCTGCAATGCCACCGAGAATCGCCATTGCCGTTGCCAACCCTCCGATTGCCCAAGCGTAACGAAAACGCCTTTTCGGGGCTGGTTGCTTCTTGCTGCCTTCAAACAACTGGTCAATGATTTCCAGCAATGACTGCTGAATTTTAGCTTGGGCGATTTGGGCGCTTTCAAAATTTATTGTTCCGGTTCTTTTCTGCTTTTCAAGGTCGCCAAGCAATGCAGCCTGCTGTACCACTTCGTTTTGCAGGTCAGCGTCGTTTTTGGTGAGTTCTTGCAGGGCTTCGACGGCTTCCTTTATCTTGCCTTCTACGATTAGCTGTTTCAGTTCGTTTTTCGTGAGCATAATAAGAACGGGTTGTTTTTTCGTGGCGAAGGTAGTGTTTGGTTAACTTTTTATGATATCCGCCTCGTCAACAGTACATGGGAAAATGCCACCTACCAAAAAAGAGCCCAACCCACTCCTCATCGCCAGCATCAACGCCCCATACGACTCCACCAAATTGATTGATTTAAAAAAGTCAGGAAGGAACAAAAGTATAGATTTTGGCACATGAGGATTTCTACTACTCCGACTTCAAACGCCCTCCCCGTCTCCACCGCCTCCTGCACATACCCCGAATCCCGTTCCCACCATTTTTCGTTCGCTCGATGCTGCCCAAAATTTCAAGGGCCTGTTCATAGGCTTCGAACAGGCCCTTAAAGTGCAGGGCGACGAGGAAGCCGAAGCGCAAGTCCTTCTCCCATGCGAAGCCTTTCAGGTGGCTAACAGTGCCAAACCAGCGGCTAATTTCTAATTCCCCAATTTCCTCCGAAGGAAGTCCAGCGCCAGCCTGTTCGCCTCCTGTGCGGCGGCCTCGTGGTAGCGGGGGCTGGTCGGGTTGGCGAAGGCGTGCTCGGCGTCGAACCAGTGGTTTTCGACCTTTTTACCGGTGGCCTTGGCCAGCGCCTCGAATTTGCCAATCACCTCCTGGTTGATCCAGCCGTCTTTTTCAGCGAAAATGCCCAGCACATCGGCTTGCAACGGAGCCAGTTCTTCCGCTTTTTCGACGGGCATCCCGTAGTACATCACGCAGCCAGCGGCACGGTCGGCGGCCAGGATGCTGCTGCGCAACGACCAGCCGCCGCCGAAGCACCAGCCGATGGTGGCCACCCGGCCATCCTTCCCGGCCACGGCCAGTGCGCCTTTGATGATGGCCTCGCTGCGCTCCGGTTTCACGCTGCCCATGATTTTGCCGGCCTCGTCGGGGTTGGCAGTCACTTGGCCGTCGTAGAGGTCGAGGGCCATGACGGTCACGTTGCCGAGACTGTCGGCCAGGCGGTCGGCCTCCTGTTTGATGTGGTCGTTCAGGCCCCACCACTCGTGGATGACGAAGAGGAATTTGTTCGTCCAGGCGGCAGGCTTGACGGTGTAGGCTTTGGCCATGCCGCCATCGGGAGTGCGGAACTCCATCATCGTTCCTTTGCCCTGATAATCAATGGCTTGTGGCACTTCGTGGGCTTTCGTGAACTCGGGGTCGCCCGTGAATTTCGCCATCGCATCGCCCGATTGTTCAGCGATTTTGTCGTTGGTACAGCGCACCAGCAGGAGCGCCGAAAGGAGGAAAAGGGGGAGTAGGATTTTATTTTTCATTGATTGTTGTTAGTTGTTGATGGTTGGTTGTTCAGTAGAACGATGAGTCGAAACATGGTTTTAAAACTTCACAAACTTATTTTGAAACAATGGCCCAGAGCCGTTTTGGGTCATAATTTTTACAAAATAAATACCTTCGGCCAAA
>JACRAN010000295.1 GCA_016234735.1 Bacteroidota bacterium
AACCCTCTTTTATCAACGCCTGCTTGACTAAATCGTGGTATTTGTCCCGTGCCATAGTATGTTTGGTTTTGTTTTACGAAGATAATGGAATTTAGCAGAAGCGGCAAATGAGCCTCAACTTATCCTCCCCCAATGCCGCCCCCTTTTCGTATCCTTCTCCAACTGCTCCCGCATCATCACGTTCAGCGGGTGCTGCAATTCCGGGTCCTTTTCCAAAATCCGCATCGCAATCTCACGGGCATTCCGCAGGATTTCCCCATCCCGCCCCAGGTCGGCGATGTGGAGGTTGAGCAGGCCGCTCTGCTGGGTGCCCTCGATGTTGCCGGGGCCACGTAGGCGCAGGTCGGCCTCGGCGATTTCGAAGCCGTCGGTCGTGCGCACCATCGTGGCGATGCGCTCACGGGCGTCGGTGCTCAGTTTGAAGTCGGTCATGAGGATGCAGTAGCTCTGGTCGGCGCCACGGCCCACCCGGCCCCGTAGCTGGTGCAGTTGCGAGAGGCCGAAGCGGTCGGTGTTCTCGATGACCATCACGCTGGCGTTCGGCACGTTCACCCCCACCTCGATGACGGTGGTCGCAATCATGATTTGCGTCTCGCCCCGCACGAAGCGCTGCATCTCGAAGTCCTTGTCGGCGGGCTTCATCTTGCCATGCACGATGCTGATTTGGTACTGCTCGATGGGGAATTCCCGGCTCAGCACCTCGTAGCCTTCCATCAGGTTTTTCAGGTCCATCTTCTCGCTCTCCTCGATGAGCGGGAACACCACATAAATCTGGCGGCCCTTCGCAATCTCCTCCTTCATGAAGCCGAAGACCCGTATCCGGTGGTTCTCCGTGCGGTGCGAGGTGGTGATGGGCTTGCGGCCCGGCGGCAGTTCATCAATCACCGACACGTCGAGGTCGCCGTAGAGCGTCATGGCGAGGGTGCGGGGGATGGGCGTGGCCGTCATCACGAGCACGTGTGGGGGCAGCGGCTTGCTTTTCTTCCAGAGGGAAGCCCGCTGCGCCACCCCGAAGCGGTGCTGCTCGTCGGTGATGGCCAGGCCGAGGTTTTGGAACTCCACCCAGTCCTCGATGAGGGCATGCGTGCCGATGAGGATATGGATGTCGCCGCTTTTCAGGTCGGCGAGTATCTTTTCCCGCTTCTTCCCTTTGATGCTCCCGCTGAGGTAATCCACCCGGATGCCCAGTCCCTCCACCATCTGGCTGATGCCGATGAGGTGCTGCTGCGCAAGTATCTCGGTGGGGGCCATGAGGCAGGCTTGGTAGCCGTTGTCCAGCGCTAGCAGCATGGAGAGCAGCGCCACGACGGTCTTTCCGCTACCCACGTCGCCCTGCACGAGGCGGTTCATCTGCACCCCGGCACCGAGGTCGGCCCTGATTTCCTTGATGACCCGCTTCTGTGCGCCCGTTAGCTCGAACGGCAGTTTTTCCTTGTAAAAACGGTTGAAATGCTCGCCCACTTTCTCGAAGACATAGCCCTTGATAGCGGTCTTGCGGCGGTGCTTGCTCTGCAACAGGCGCATTTGCAGGTAAAACAGCTCCTCGAATTTCAGGCGGTTGGTGGCGGCGTCCAGTTCTTTTTGGCTGGGGGGAAAATGAATCCAGCGCAGGGCATCGTAGCGGCTGGGCAGGTGCATTTTTTGGAGCAAATAATCAGGCAGGTTTTCGGGCAAATCAGCAGGCGTCAGCTTCTCGAACAGTGCTTCGGTGAGCCTACGGCGGCCCTTGGCTTCCAGGCCCTTGGCGTTCAGCTTGTCGGTGCTGCGATAGACGGGGGCGAAGGTGCGGGCGGCCTCGGCGTTCTCCTCGCCCACCTCCTCCAGTTCGGGGTGGGTGATGTTGATGAACCCGTTGAAGCTGTTGATTTTGCCGAAGGCGACATACGGCGAGCCGACCTTCAGGTGCCGCTCCAGCCAGTAGATGCCCTGGAACCAAACCAGTTCGATGACGCCCGTCTCGTCCCGCAGCCGCCCGACGAGACGCCGCTTGCCGCCCTCGCCGAGCATGTCGAGTTTTCGAAGGATGCCCTTCAGTTGCACCTCGCCACTTTCCTCACTTAACTCGTTGATTTTGTGGAACTTGGTCTTGTCCACGTAGCGGTACGGGAACGCCGTGAGCAGGTCGCCGAAGGTGTGGATGGCGAGTTCTTTTTTGAGCATGTCGGCCTTCACGGTACCGACGCCCCGGAGGTATTCGATGGCGGTGTCGAGCATTTTGAGTTTGCAGTTCGACAGTTGGCAGTGGGCAGTCGGGGGCTGCTTTAGCCGAAGGTGCCGAAGAGGGCAAAGATAGGCGGAAGGTGGAAATTACTTTTGGCGCTTCATGTCGTCCAGCGGCAGTTCAAAGCCTGGCATGATGGCCTCGCCGGAGAGTTTTTTGCCATGAAAACCTGTGATGATTTCCGGCTCCTGCTGGCCTTCCCGATAGATGTAAACTTTCTCGTCGTAAGGGTCAATCAGCCAAGCGAGGCGGACGCCGTTCTTCATCCAGGTGTTCTTCATTTTGCGCTGCAACTTGGCGAGTCGGTCAGTACCGGAGCGCACCTCGGCCACGAAGTCGGGGACAATTTGCACGAATTTTTCTTCATCACCGGGCATTGAAGCAACTTGAGGATTTTCAGGTGAAACCCAAGCCACATCAGGGGATTTGCTCGCCCCGTCTGGCAAGTCGAAGCCAGTGGATGGGCTGTAAAATTCGCCTAATCTGGTCTTGTAATGCCACATGAAAAAGTGGCCGCTCAAGTTAAACTCTCGCTTGCCTGAGCCTTTTTTTACTGGTGACATAACGGTTACGAATCCGTCCGGTTCACGTTCCATGCGGAAGTCGGGGTGGCGCTCCGCCAAAGCGACAAAAGCCTCCTTGCTCAAGGGGCTTTGGAGTTCGATTGGCCCATAGTTGAGCACGAGTTCTTCAAAGGTCAAGTCTTTTCGGCGTGGCAACGTGGCAGCGGACATGGTTGTTTTTTTTACAAAAATACCAATTTTTTCAGCTTTGGGCTAACTTTGTTGGCTTCGATAATCCGTACCAGTGGACGGGTTTTGTGCTGGTGGAGTAGAATTTTTACGCTGATATTTTGGTGGAAGTTCAAATTTATATCTCGGTAAAACTGCCGTAACATTGCCCCACAAAAATACACTTCTCCTCCAATGGATTACACCACCATCATCGGCCTCGTTTCCGCCGCCCTCACTACCGGAGCCTACGTGCCGCAGGCCGTCAAAACCTGGCGCACCCGCCGCACGGGCGACCTCTCCTTGAGCATGTTTTCGATGGTGTTCCTCGGCACGGTGGGCTGGCTTGCGTACGGCCTGCTGAAAGACGACCTGCCCATCATCCTCGCCAACACCATGACGCTGGGCACCTCGTTCGTCATCCTTTTTTTCAAAGTGAAAGAAGTGCAGGAAGGCCGCCGGAACAGGTGATTTCACCAAAAAAATTGTCTCGCAACCACCATCGGGCAAACTTTCCCCCTTGCCAAACACTTTTCAATTTACCTTTGATTTAAAATACTGAAAATGAAAAAGATACTTACCCTGTTCGCTTTTCTCGGCACCGCCGTTTGGCTGAGTGCCCAAATCACCGTCACCAATGCCAGCTTCCCGGCAGCAGGCGACACCCTCATGGTGGCCACCGACCTCAACCCAAATGGCATTGCCATCACACCGCCGGGCGGGCCGTTCGTTTGGGACTTCACCACATTGACCTCCGATGTCAACTCGGAGACCGTGTTCTGGGCGGCCAGCAACGGCACTGCCTTCGCCGATTTTTCCACCGCAGAGCTTGTCACCATTGGCCAGGGAGGTGCCGAAACTTACTACGATGTCAGCGCCACCAGCTTCAACAACCTCGGTTTCTTTGGCTCCGACCCGACTGGCGGATTACCCGTGCAGACCAGTTTCAAGTTCTCGCCACCCGTGCCGGAGCGCCGTGCACCGCTCCATTTCATTGACAACTTCCTTGCGGAAACCAGCTTAAACATTGCATTGCCCATTGATTCAGCCCTTGCTGCCATTCTTGCACAACTCGGCGTACCGGCCGGCCTTGCCGATTCCATCCGTATCCGGGTAACGGCCTCCCGCTACGAACTGGTGGATGCTTACGGTTCCTTGTCCATCCCAGGCGGCACCTACGACGTGTTGCGGGAAAAAAGCACCGAATACCGTGACACCCACCTCGACATCCACACTTTTCTGGGTTGGATTGACGTGACCGCTCAGGCAGGTGCCGGCACAGGGCTTGGAGTAGATACTTTGGTTGCCTACAATTTCATCAGCAACACGGAAAAAGAATACATCGCAGTGGTGCAGATGGACAATTCAGCATCGGTCGTTCAGCAGGTGGAGTACAAGGACAACGGCATTCTGAACGCCACTGACAACGTGGCAGGCACCCCTCCATCGGTGCTGATTTCACCCAACCCAGCCTCTGACCTGGCTGTTTTTGAATTGAAAAACTTTGCACCCGGCAACTACTCGCTTCAACTTTTTGACCCCCGTGGAGCCGTGGTTTTGACAAAAAAACTGGCGACCGACCGTGAAACGATTGCGCTGGCCACGCTTGGCAGCGGGCAATATTTTTACCGGGTTTTTGATGAAAAAAACCGAGTGACAGCCAGTGGTAAGTTATTGAAAATCAATCGTTAAGCTGAAAAATCCTGCATGTTCAACCTGTCTGGCAACAACGAGGAGCGAACGGGGCAAATGCGCCAAACCGCCCATGCGCTGGAAATGAAATTCGTGGAAAAAGACGAGTACGGCATGACTGCCCTGCTGCGTGATTTTTACCTGTTCAGCCGGGGCGGTAGCAAGGCCATCACCAACCTGCTCACGCACACCTCGCCGCTGATGGAGGACAAGGTGAACATCTTCGACTTCAAGTACAGGGTCAGCACGGGAAAATCGTCGCACACCCACGAACAGACCGTTTTTTTCATCAACTCCAAGCGGCTCGCCATGCCGGAAATGCTGATGAAACCGGAGCATTTTTTTCATAAAATCGGGGCGTGGTTCGGGATGCAAGACATTGATTTTCAGGAACATAAAGAATTTTCGGACCAATACCTGCTGCAAGGCGGGGACGAGGCTCACATTCGCCGGACGATGAACCTGAAGCCTGTCATCCGTTTTTTCACCATCGAAAAAAACTGGTGCCTGGAAAGCATTGGGTACTTCCTGATTTTTTACCAACTCGACCTGCTCATCCACCCCGGCCAAATCAAACACCTCCATGCGAAGGGCATGTCGCTCTTCGAGCAATTCAAAACGGAAGAATTTTGAAGTTCGGCAGTTCGGCAGCGGGCAGTTTGCAGAAAGTGCCAAGTTAACAGCCCCGGACTGCAAACTGCCTACTGTCGAACTGCCACCTAAAATGTGTACCGTCACCTACATACCACAGCCCGGCGGCCACTTCGTCCTCACCTCCAACCGGGACGAGAACGCCGCCCGTTCGCCGCAGCACCTCGACCGCGAGCGGGTGGGTGGGGCGTCGCTCATTTTTCCGAGAGACACGGCGGCAGGCGGCACCTGGATTGCCGCCTCGGACACCAACCGGGTGGCCTGCCTGCTCAATGGCGCCTTCGTCAAACACAAGCACCAACCGCCCTACAAACGCAGCCGGGGCCTCATGGTACTCGATTTCTTTCGCTTCGCAACGGCGGTGGATTTCTTTGAAAACTACGACTTCGATGGCATGGAGCCGTTCACGCTCATTGTCGTGGACGACGGCCAACCGTACGAGTTGCGGTGGGACGAGAAGCAACCGCATGTCTGCCCGCTTGACCCGCAGGGGCGCTACCTCTGGTCGTCGGCGACGCTGTACCCCGGCGACGCTGGCAAGATGCGGCAGGAATGGTTTCAAAACTGGCTGGCCGGGCGGCAGGATTTCAGTCTGGAGGCCATCCAACATTTTCACGAAACTGGAGGTCAGGGTGACCCGTGGAACGGCTTCATCATGAACCGGCAGGGCCGGGTGCAAACCGTGAGCATCACGAATGTGGTGAAGAGTCCGGAGGGTATTTCGTTGATTTATAATGATTTGTTGAGGGGGATGGTGAAGCTCCTACAAATTCCCACCAAAACGGCCAGTCATCCGTTTCCGAAGCATTGAGGGCAACCAGGGAGCGGTAAATCGAAAAAGGGTTGATGCTCAACGGCACCAACCCTTTTTTACTTTTACGATAGCGGATTTACTATCTCACCACCACCAGTTTCCCCTGCTGTACGCCCTGCCCGTCCACTTGGATTTCATAAAAATACAGGCCCGCCGGGAGCTGCCCCAGCGGCATGGCAGCCGTGTCGCCCCACTGTCCTTTTTTTAGCGCCGCAATGGGCGTACCGGTCGCCGTGAGCAGCCGTATGCCAACCTCCCCTGCAACTGGCGACAAGCTGGAAAAGAACACCTGCCCGTTGGCCGGGTTCGGGTGAACGGTGAACGGCCCGACAGGCGGCACCTGTCCGCCCGTTGCCGAAGGCCCCGTGATGCTTACCTGCGTCGTTGCCGTGGCCGTGCCACCGCACTGACCCGTGACGGTCAGGCTGATGTCGTAGGTGCCGGTGGTGTCATACTGGTAGGTGATGCCCTGCGTGGCGAAGGTCGAGCCGTCGCCCATGCCCCAAAGGAAGCCGGGGCTGCCGGGGCAGTCCGTCCAGGCGGTGACCTCGAGGCCGTTGATTTGAGTGAAAATTTGCGGTGACGTACATTCATTTTCTAAGATTTCCACCAGGATATTTTGTCCAACGGTATCGGAAATCCCGGCCACGAAAACAATCATCGTCACAGGGTAGCTGCCGGGGCTTTCGTATAAAATATTGGGGTTCAATTGGCTGGAAAAGGCAGGAGACCCGCCGGGGAAAAACCAGTGGACCGAATCAGCCACAAAAGCGGAGGTGTTTTCAAACTGCACTGTCAGCGGGGCGCAGCCACTCGTCTCACCAACAGCGAAAGCTGCCTCCAACTCCCCCACCACGAACTGCACCGTGTCGAGCGCAGCGCCACAGTGGTTGGCAGTTTCCAACACGACCTGGTAGATGCCGGGCGTACCGAAAACATAACTGACATTTTGCCCGGTGAGCGAGTCCCCGTTGCTGAAATACCAGGTGTAGCTGTCGGCCAGGCCAAACGAGGTGCCGAGTTGCACGGTGTCGCCCATTTGCGATGCCTCGATGTTGGCGACTGGGTTGGTGCCGGTTTCGATGGTGATGTATCCCGGTTTGGTCAGCGTATCTTTTTCCATGGCCTGTGGCGTGAAGGCCATCAGGGTCACATCGAACACGCCTGGCGAGTTGTAGGTCACGGTATGCGTTCCATCGTTTTGCCAGGCCACCGGGATGGAACTGCCCGGCGTCAGGTATTTCTGGTTCGACACCCGGTACGGCACGTCGCTGGTGAAATTCACCGTCAACGGGGCGCAGCCATGCGTCTTGTCGGCATGAAAATTTGCCTGCAATTCAGGGATGATGATGTCCTGGCTGAAAGTGTCGCTGCCGCAGGCGTTCGTGGCGATGAGGATAGCAGGGTACGTGCCTGCGTGGGTGTAGAGGCGGGAAGGATTTTCGAGCAGGGTGGAATCCCCATCGCCGAAATTCCACTCAAAATATTCGTAGCCAACGGCCAGGTTTTGAAAATGCAGGCTGTCCTTGTCCTGGATGGCATCGAAGGCGGCTGAGGGCATCCCGCTGATAACGGTCAGGGTGGCCGGACGGGAGATTTCTGTGCTGACATTGCCGCTGACGGTACAGCGGAACTGCCTGCCATCAAAACCTGTCGGTATGTTGTTCAGGGTGAGATATTCCGTCTGTGCCCCTGAAAAATTACCATCGTTGACGAGGTTCGACCAGGTGATACCGGCATCCGTTGAACTTTGCCATTGATAGCTTAACCCGGTGCCAAATGCTGTGGTTTCAAAATGGGCACTGCCACCGATGCAGCCATTGGCAAGGTAGGGGTGTGCAAGGATGTACACGGCTTTTTCGATGTCTAGGGTATCGCAGCCACCGCCTTCTAGCGGGCCAAGTCGATAGTTGGGGTGGTTGGGGATATGACCGAGGTTGTAGCCTTCAAGTTCAAAGCTGTGTTGTGTGAATTTTGCACCAAGCCCTTGGTTGTTGGGCTGCTCAGTCGTGTGAAAATAAGGAGTTTGCTGAGTGGTGTTGGTGTAAATCCTACCATCGGGAGCAAGTTGGGCGAGGCCGAAATATGAGTGGGTGTAAATATCAGGAGGAGCATCAATTGTAAACCCATCATAATTACCCAAAAGAGCCAGAGTCTGCTGCGGATTAGAAGCCCATGTATCCACCTGATATGCTTTTTTGAAGAAATACAAGTAGAGAAACCTGGAATTTGGGGAAAAGGCAAGACCTTGGGCATGGTCGCTCGTCAATATTCCGTTGTAGTCGAAGCGTTTGGAACAATAAACCCTTTTCCTATTACTCAAAAGTCCCGAGCAGCGGTCAAAATCAAAGGTTTCAATCCAATGCCGTTGTTGCTGGTCCCAGGCAGTGGAAGCCACGGCAAACTTGTTGCCGTCCGGGGAAAAGACGAACTGCCCAAACTGGCCTTTTTGAATTGGAACATCTATTTGCTGTTGGTCAAGCACTTCCACGCCATTGTCGGACACGAGTACCCGGTAGTATTTTTTTGACCAAAACTTGAACACGAGCACCCACCAGTCCCTGCCATTGGCATGCCTGACAGCAGTCAGCGCACCAGCTGTCAGCGAATCTGCAATAACAACCTGGTTTTTTCCCACCATCTTGCCGAGCCCGCCATTCTGGGCCATGTCTATTTTTGAATAAAAAAGGTGCGAACCATAAAGGGTGTACTCAAGGGGTGTGTACGCATTATCGGCATTGATATGGAGCAAAAAATATTGCTGGTCGTTCGCTGGGTCAGGAATGGAAATCATGCCTTGTGGAATGATGGAGCCACTTAAGTAATGTCCATAGTAGTCTTCCGGCAAATTTAGGGAGTCTCCATTCTCCAATAATTGGTGTTCCTTGTTTGCCACCCTGAAGCCATTTGTATAAAACTGCAAATTTCCAGCGGCATCCGATACTGTAGTTCCGCAAAGGCTCATCGTAAAATAATGTTGGGAATCATCTTGGACAAATGGTGGAAACGTACCAAAATCAATTGAAGTCCTATCCCAATCGCCAGACCAAGTAGATACTTTGGCCCCAGTCAACCAAACGTTGTCATGTAGTTGAGCAAAAGTAATGGAAGGGAAGAAAAAAAGTAGGAGCGGCAGGAGTCGCAGTGTAGGGTAGTTTTTCATGCGTGGTCTATTTGAGGGAGGTAGAAAAGAGAGAAATTTTGGGGAGGGCTTCGAATGCCTGCCCTCCCCAATTAATTATCTTGTAATAATGATTTTTTCAACGTGACGAACCTTATCCGATGATACCCGAACAAGGTAAATCCCTGGCGAAAGGGCATCAGTTTCGATGCTGATATTTTCAGCGCCATGGGGAGCCTTGGTAAGTATAACCAATTTTCCTGCCAAGTCTGTCAGTTCCACCATGTATTCATTGCCTTCATTTTCTGGCAGCCTGACTTCAAAACTTGAAGATGCCGGGTTGGGGTGAACGCTTATCTTTGGGTAAACAGTTGCTGCATCTGTTGCGCCCTCGTTACTCCTTGACCCAGTTTCGTCTCCACCTCCAAATTCAGGGCAAAGTTCGTTGTCTATAAACCAGCCGAAAGCATTGTTTGTTGGCATATTTGGAGGTGTTGTCCCTTTTACAAAAAACTGATTTCCATTCACTGCGCTCAAGTTCTGCGCCCCAAAATTGGAGAAGGTTCCGTTCCATTTGTTGGCGGTACAGTACTGGTCGCCAATGGTGGAAGTAACTCCTCCCTGTGGTGTTTCCAGCGATAGTCCAATTTGCTGGCTACCGTTAAACTGGTTGTGCGAGAAGCTGTTGGGAGTTGAACAGTTGCCTTTTATGCGTATCCCATACGACACATCTTCCACAATATTATTGGCAATCACGCAATTTGGCGAATTTGAAAAGACCATCCCAGTAGTCGAGGATGTAGGTGTCAAAACATTACCCGTTGCCTTATTGCCAGTAAATATCAAATCTGAAGAACTGCCAATATCATAAAGCCTGGTAGCGGCAGAGGTATTTCCTCCCATTATTTTTGCCTCATTGCTATTCAAAGTAACGCCCATAAGCCCTACCATCTCAATCCCTATACCCGTATAGGTCATATTGACCACGCAATTTTGAATTATCGGTACTCCAGTTGTGGCAGATAAGGCAAAAGGTACCCCTTGATTATTTAAGTAAATTCCTGCGCCACCAGGTTCAATGCCATTCCCAATGTCAAATATGGAATTTGCAATATAAAGCGTTGGGGCTGGTCCTGACGAAGAGTATTCATTCGATATCCCAAAAAAAGCGGCTTGAAAGTAGGTGTTCTCTACATAGAGGTTTGGCCGACCTTTGCTATGTATCCCCCAATTAACACCGAAAATGCTAATATTGCTGGTTCTGACGGTTTTACAATTCGCACAATCTATGGCAGTAAATCCACCGATGTTGTAAATTTGGGTTTGGGCATCAGGTGACGAAAGATCGACTCTTGAATCGGTATTTGCCTTAATAGCAATCTCCATAATTCCATTCCCAGCGACAGTAAGCGCTGGGCCATAAAGCCTTGCATTCGTCTCAAGCTCAATTCCATTTGACCCAGGATAAAAACCAGAACAGTCCTCCAGTACTGTGCCTGACCTAAACCAGGCTTGCTTATCTTCGTTGACCAAGATTTTTGCATTGTCTTTTTGGACGATGTAGCAGCCATCAAAAAAGAAATCCTTGTCAATGTTCAACTGGCTATTTTCGTTCATCAGAAAGCAATAGCCGTCCGCCAAGTTGGTCCCAGGGAAAAAGGAACTGATGTTTTTCACCTCCCCTGGTTGAAGGATTTTGGACAAGGCGCCAGCAGGACAATTGCATGTATAAAATGGTTGCCCAAGAGATTCATTCCAAAGTGAGCTTAGAATTACCGTGAGAATCACGAAAACGAAGGATGGTATTTTTTTCATAAGAAAAAAAGAATTTATTCGCACAGTACGACGCTACCGCCCCGCCACCATGCAGTGGAAGATGAGTGTACCTAAAAACCCGTACGAGTTCAATGAGAAAAAAAATTCGGATACCCAGTGGCAAATATGCGGGCCTGGAAAAGGTGTTGCCTAATTTTTAGGGTAATAAAATATCAGTATCCACTGATAAATTATTACCCAAATGCCAAGCCCGTATTGTTTTTAATGAACGGTAAAAAGGCAAGCAATCCGGACGGATTGAAGTAGCGGCACAACCCCTCAATGGCTACCTGCATCTTTTTTGTTGCCGCCAAATGTTAAAAATTGGGAAGTCACCAAACAATCTCCTTATTCATCTGTGTTCTTTTTTGTTTAACTCGGACAAAACACAATTCACATGCACACCCTCGACAAGTTCAGGCTCGCCCGCCTCAAAAAGGGCCTCTCGCAAAAGAACGTGGCCGAAGATCTCGGCATGTCGCAATCCAACTACAGCAACATCGAAAACGGCAAGCAAAAAACAGGGCCGCAGCCAGCCCTCCTCGAACGCATAGCCGAAGTGCTAAAGGATGAACTGCCCACAATACCGACAAGCACCCAGGCTCCGCCCGCCGAGGAAGGCCATTTTTCGCAAGGCATTTTTGCCAAACTGGATACCCTGTCATCGGAATTGGGCAACATCCGCAGCACCCTTGCTGCCTATTTTCAAAAGCGAGGGGGGGGGGCAATCCCCCTGACAAAGGTTGAACCGCTCAGGCTTGCCGTTTGACCTGAAATTCCCGTGGTGCATCCGCCCTGCCCTTTTATCTTTGCGTTTTGGGCTGTGCCACTTTGTGCTATCCTGAACCAACAAGGGCGGCCAACCGAAATGCAGAATAAAATGGACACCACCGAACTCCTCCAAAAAGTACGGAAAATAGAAATCAAGACGAAGGGCCTGAGCAAGCAGTTGTTCTCCGGCGAGTACCACTCGGCCTTCAAGGGCCGGGGGATGTCGTTCAGCGAGGTGCGGGGCTACCAGTACGGCGACGACGTGCGCAACATTGACTGGAACGTGACGGCCCGCACGAATATCCCGCACGTGAAAATCTTCGAGGAGGAACGGGAACTGACGGTGATGCTGCTCATCGATATGAGCCAGAGTGCCTACTTCGGCACGGTGAACCAACTCAAGCAGGGCATCATCACGGAGATTTCAGCGGTGCTCTCGTTCAGCGCCATCCAGAACAACGACAAGGTGGGGGTTATACTTTTCACTGACAAAATCGAGAAATTTATCCCTCCGAAAAAAGGCCGCTCGCACATTCTCCGAATCATCCGGGAACTGATTGACTTCCACCCGGAAAGTACCGGCACCGACCTCGGCCAGGCACTCCGATATTTCAACAACGTCATCAAAAAACGCTGCATCGGCTTCGTGCTCTCCGACTTCATGGCACGGGGCTACGAGACCCCGCTGCGCATCGCCTCCCAACGGCACGACCTCATCGGGGTACACCTGTACGACCCAAAGGAACAGACTTTGCCGAACGTGGGACTCGTGCGGGCCAGGGATGCCGAAACCGGCGAGCTTACCTGGTTGGACACTTCCTCCCCGCATCTTCGGGCAAAACATGCCCTGTGGTTCAAGGAAAATTATGGGTATTTCAAAAACACCTTCGCCCGCAGCGGGACGGATTTCGTGAGCATCCGAACGGATGAAAATTACGTGACTTCGCTGCTGAATTTTTTCAAAAAAAGAAGATGAGCGGGAATTGAAAATTGAAAATGGAGAATTGAAAATTGATGCGTTCCGTAATTTTCAATTCTCCATTTTCAATTTTTCATTTGCCAATCCCCTGCCGGTACTCCGAGGCACGGGTCGGGTCGATTTTTTCCATCGTGCGGGTCACGGCATTTTTCTCGGTGGTGGCCCCGCCCTTGTAAATCTCGATGATTTCGTCCGACTTGGTATTGGAAAAAACCTGCAAAATCATGGAGTTCGGGTAGCTGCGGTTCATGGGTTCCAGCGATTCGAGCGCCTGGGTCATCACCGCCCGTCCCACTGACGCATCCTCGTGCATCACGTCGAGGCCCTGACGGTGGTAGTCGTACACCAACTGCCGGAACCCGCGCATCCGGGGGGAAAGGATGTTCTCCACCAGCCAGTAACGGTTGCGGTTGTTTTCCGTGGAGCGCCAGCCGGGCACGTTGGAGGCCACGTTGGGCGGTATGCGGTTCACGATGTCCTGCGCCAGTTGGAAATAGGCATCCCCGCCGAACGGCGAGAAGGAATCGTAGTCCATGCCGATGGCGATGTAGGCGTAGTAGGCCAGTACGGAAGTCAGGTTGTTCAGGTAGGTAGTCTGGCTGTAATCGAGCGGCTGAAACTGCTCGTAGGTGAACAGCACGTCCTTGTCCTGGTGCTTGAACATGGGCGTTTCGTAGTTGCTGGCAAACACCGGGCGGATGCTCTGCAACGACACCTCTGCCTCGAACGTGTTCGCCGACAACTCCTTGGAAATGGTGATGACGATGTCCAATTTGATGCGCTCCTCCTCCTCGAACACGTCGTTTGTCCACTTCTGGTTGTTCATAAACTCTTCGATACCCTGGCGCAACGTCTGGAACACAGCAGGGTCGGCAGTCTGGAGTTTGGGCGTGTTCATCGTCACCTTCACCTGCAACTCCTGCGCCTGGATCGAGCACGTCAACAAACCAATGATGGCAAGTAAAAACCAATTTTTCATGTTGAAATTTTTTTTTGGCGTTTTGGCCGGTTGGCGTTTTGGCGTTTTAGGAGTAGGAAAAAAAACTGCTCGCCCAACACGCTAAAACGCTAAAACGCCAATACACCGCCCCACTTCGTTCACAATATCTTCCGCCACTTCGGCCTTCGTTTTTAACTCAAAATCCGTGCGCATATTGTCCCGGTGAAGGATGGTAATTTTGTTGGTGTCAAAATTAAAACCAGCCCCGGCATCCTTCAAAGAGTTGAGCACGATGAAGTCGAAATTTTTCTTCACCAGTTTTTCACTGGCGTTTTTAAGTTCATCAGTGGTCTCCAATGCAAATCCAACGATGAACTGGCCGCTGCGTTTCATTTTGCCCAAAGAAGCTGCGATGTCGGGCGTTTTTTCCAGTTCGAGGGTCATGCTGTCTCCCGCTTTTTTGATTTTTTGCTCCGCAACATTCCGGGGCCGGTAGTCGGCCACGGCTGCCGAGAGGATGGCGATGTCGGTCGTTTCAAAAAATTGCAACGCCGCTTCATGCATCTCCCGCGCCGATTCCACACGCACAGTTTGGATGCCGGGATGGGCCGGGTTCAGCTTCGACGGGCCGAGCAGCAGTGTCACGGAAGCGCCTCGCCGGGCAAATTCTTCGGCGATGGCCATGCCCATTTTCCCGGAGGAGCGGTTGCCGATGAAGCGTACCGGGTCGATGGCCTCGTAGGTCGGACCGGCTGTGATGAGCACTTTTCTGCCAGAAAAATCCTGTTTTCTTTGAAAAAAACCCTCGAGGAAAGTGACAATTTCCTCCGGCTCCGCCATGCGGCCCTCCCCCACCAGCCCGCTCGCCAGTTCGCCGTAGCCAACCGGCAGGAAGTGGTTGCCAAACGATTTCAACCGGCGCACATTCTCCTGCGTGGAGGGGTGTTTCCACATGTCCAGGTCCATCGCCGGGGCCAGGAAAACCGGGCACCTTGCCGACAGGTACACTGCCGAAACGAGGTTGTCGCAGATGCCGTGTGCCAGCTTGGCCAGCGAATTGGCCGTGGCCGGGGCGACCACCATCGCATCGGCCCACAGGCCGAGTTCTACGTGGCTGTTCCAGGCTGAATCTGAAATAATTTCGGTGAAGACGGGCTTTTTTGACAGGGTGGAAAGCGTGAGCGGTGTGATGAACGAGGCAGCGGATGGGGTCATCAGCACTTGCGCCTCGGCTCCTTTTTTCACCAGAAGCCTCACAAGGTGGGCTGCTTTGTATGCAGCGATGCTGCCGGTGACGGCGAGTATGATTTTTTTACCAACCATTTTCAGTTCGACAGTTCCTGCCTACCGGCAGGCAGGCGGCAGTTGGCAGTGGGCAGTCAGTGCCGTGGCAGCAGTCCCAGACTGCCAACTGCCCAATGTTGAACTGCCCACTCACTTATCACGTCGTTTATCGTTGTAGTGATGGTGGATTTCACCTTTGAGAAATTCCTCGGTAGCAATGAGCGTCGGGTTCGGGAGCTTTTCGTAGAACTTGGAGATTTCGATTTGCTCCTTGTTTTCGGTAATTTCCTCGATGGTGTCCGTATTCACGGCGAACTCGTCGAGTTTGCTGTGAAGCTCGTGCTTGAGGTCAATGGCAAGTTGCCTCGAACGCTTGGTGATGATGGCAAGGGTCTCGTAAATATTGTTGGTAGGCTCCACCATTTGGGTGATGTTCCTGGCCTTCACATTAGAGTCCAGCCCCTGTGCTTTGGTCTTGATATCTGCCATTTGTCAGTGATTTTAATATTTTGACTGAGTTATCGTAAAATGATTTTACTTCTTTGGAATTGTCGCTGTCTTTGAATTTTTCGAGGTAATCCTTAGCGTAAACAACGGTTTTCTTGTAGCGTTCTTCCTGTTTTTCAAAGACGCTGTTTTCGGCAAGCAGGAAGGTTGCCTTGGCGATGTGATAACGAACCTGCTCGGCATTGCTGGTCTCAGGGAAGTCTTTCAGGAGGTTCTCAAACGTGACCGTTGATGCCTGGTATTGCCGAAGGTCAAAATAAAGTTTGCCCTCTTCGAAAGCCTTTTTTTCGAGTTTTAACCGCATTTCGTCAATCAGCCGGTTGCATTCTTTCAGCCGGGCGCTGTTCGGATACGTGTTGGCGAAAAGCTGAAACTCGTCAATCGCTTTTTCGGTGTATGTCTGTTCGAGCCGGAAGCCCGGTGACATCTGGTAGTTGGCGTATGCAGCCATAAAATCTGCCTCTTCCCGCAGCGAACTCGTGGGAAAAGTGGAGGAAAAGTTCTTGTAGTAGTAGCTCGCAAGGATGTATTTCCCCAGTTTGTAGTAGGTATCGGCGTAGGTGTAGTAGATTTTTTCCAGTTCCGGCTTGCCCCGGTAAGCGGGGATGATGAGTTCGAACAGGGTTTGAGCACGCAGGTATTCTTCCTGCTCGTAATACTCGAAGGCTTTTGTGTAAATCTTGTCCGTGTCGCCGCTGGCCCGGATTTTTTCAAATTCCGATTTGCAGCTTGCCACCAACAAGCCAAAACCCGCTAACATGTACGCAAAAACGAACCTTTTTTTCATAGGGGTGCAAAGATAATTAAAATGGAGAAAGTAAAAAGCGTTTAAAACAGGGCGGAAATGCCGGGAAATCACGGTTTAGGCCCTTTCAAAGGTGGGAATGAAACTCCGGAAGGTTGGCAAGTGGTATCGGGAAAATGAAAAAGGCACCTGCGGAACTGACATCCGGGTGCCTTTTTAGCTGTGAGAGAAGGACTCGAACCTCCACGAGGCGGTTAGCTACAACACAATCCCGATAGCTATCGGGATGAGTGGTCAACCCTGGTCGGATATTCCGGCTCTATATTGCGTTTATCCCGTGATCCCCACCCCCGAGACAAGAGGGCATGGCTGCCTGATTTCATCACCTCACAGTGTAGAAGGAACAATCTTTTTTGTTCCTGTTTGATAATGCAAATTTAAACGAAAATCATTTTAATTTGCAAATTTTTCATAAAAAATTATTATTTTTTACAAAAAAAGTAAAAATTAAATGCCTAAGTTGAACAATCAATAAAATACACTCAATTAATCTAAGCAGAATTGAAATATTTTCAAACTTCGCTCCGATATTCAATTTTTTGATAGAAATCTTGGTTTTTCATTAACTTTTTTACGCAAAACCTTATGTACGTTGAAAATTCTGCAAAACCTGTGAAAGAAAAGCCTGACTGCACTCTATCATGCAAGTACCTGAAAAGGAGTGGCTACCTCCCGGCATTTTTGCTCAAACAGCCGATATGGTTCTCCTAAACTTTGACAGAAGTTTAGGATAGCAGCATCCGAAAAGGTACTTTTGCGTCCTTATTTGAAAAAGAAAACTAAATCCATGAAGAAATTACTGAAAATCAGTTTGTTGGTGTTTTTGATTGCCTTCACGGCGGACAGCTTGAAGGCACAAAAATTCGGCCACCTGAACAGCGGCAATCTGCTGATACAAATCCCGGCCACAAAAATCGCCGACGATAAATTGAAGGTCCTCCAGGACTCGATGGTGGCAGTGGGTGAGGCAAGGGCCAAAGCCTTGCAGGAGGAGTTCAACAGTTTTATGAAGGTTTACAATGAAGGAAGCGTGACACCTGCCGAGTCGCAGAAAAAACAAGCCGAATTTGAGAGAAAACAGCAGGAGCTGGCCGCTTACGAAGATGAGATTATTGCGCTCATCAACAAAAAGCGGGACGAATTGCTGGCACCGATACTGGCGGAGGTGCAAAAAGCAATCGACGCAGTTGGCAAGGAAGGCGGCTACACCATGATTTTTGACACCAGCGTTTTCAATACCATCCTTTTTGCGCAGGATTCGGACGATGTGGAGCCATTGGTGAAGGTCAATCTGGGCATAAAATAGGGCTGTGGGATGAGGTTTGGACCCAAATACCTCAGCCCTCGGCCCTCAGCCCTTCAAACGTTTTGGCCACTTCCGGGTACTTGCCAAGAAAATCCTTGAACATGGTTTCGCCCAGCAGGAAGGTGATTTTTTTACCAAAATGCCCCGGCGTTTTCAGGTGAACCCGTACGATGTGGAACAGCACCATATCCCGTTCGGTGATTTTTTCGATGTTGTGGTAAGGGTAGCGGTAAGTCTTGAAGTAATTGGAGGCGTAGAGGTACAGTTCGTCGAGTTCTACCCGCTTCAACCGAAAAAGCGTCAGGTAAAAGAAGCCCAGGCCCGACAGGAAAAACGCAGACAGTCCCAGTTTCATCCAAATGGCAGGCACCGAACCATAGTACGGTGTATCCAGCAGCAAGATGGTGATGGTGAAGATGCCAAAGAAGACCAACCAGAGCGTGGGGAAGAAGATTTTCAGGAAAAGGGTTGCGTTGGAAGAAATTCGGTGCATAGTTTTTTATTGAAACAGGCTTCTCTCTTCACCACCTGGTCATCATCCCTCCAACTTTTCCTCCAGGGCTTTTTGTTTCTCAATCCGCTTGGCAACGTAGATGCTGATTTCGTAAAGTCCCAGCAACGGCAATGCAACCAATATCTGACTGAACGCATCAGGAGGAGTGATAACGGCGGCTACCATGAATATTACCACAATGGCATGCCGACGGTACTGCCTCATGAACGCAGAGGACAAAATACCTAATTTGGTCAACACATGGGCAGCCACCGGCAACTGGAAAATCAGCCCGGTCGGCAATGTAAACATCATCATGTAGCTGATGTAAGAACCCAGCGCAGGAGTAGATTCCACGCCTGGCAACTGGTAGCCCGTCAGAAAGCTGATGGCAAATGGTGAAATAATAAAGTAGCCGAACAACACGCCCAACGTAAAAAGAAAGGAGCAGATTATGACAGCAAACCGGCTGGCCCGCTGTTCTTTTTCGTACAGGCCGGGCTTGACGAATCGCCAGAATTCCCAAAAAACATACGGAAATGCCAGGATAAGCCCCAACAGGAATGAAACCTTGATGTGCGTCAGGAACAATTCGCCCATGTCGGGCGTGATAAGGTGGAACTCCTTCGGGTAAAAACAAAGCCCGTCGCCAAGCCCGATAGCGTTGGAGAAGGAACAAACAACCCGGTAGGTAATAAAATCGGGGTTTCTGGGCCCGAAAATAATGCCGTTGAAAACAAAATCTGCCGAAAAAAACAAGACCAGCCCCACTATACAAATTGCCAGCACCGAGCGGAAAATATGCCAGCGCAATTCCTCGATGTGGTCGAAAAAAGACATCTCTTTTTCTGCCTTAGCCTCGCCATTGTCAGGCCCGCCTATTTCAAGTTGGTCAAGTGCCATGTTTTTGTCAGTTGCGGGTGATTATTATTCGGAGAAAAAACGGTTGCCCGCACATCAAACCGAGCGGGTGCAAAAGTAACAATTGCAGCCATTGGTGTGTATTCCGGCGATGGACATTTAGACCATTGACAAAACGATAACAAAAAAAATCTCCTGCCTCCGCCTGTTCCTTTTTTTCAAAGCCTGCATTAATTAGTCGTGAACCCTTCCAGGAGTAGTTCTTTCATCAAATTCATCTTGCGATGTAACACCGTTACCACCAGCTTTCAGCGCTATTTTTTAACATTCAAAACTATTTGTGCTATGTCAATTCCAAAAGAGCCCCGGCGGCTCCCAAGCCACATTTGTGGTGCATCCGGCATGTGGAAATTTCCAAAAAACGCCAGTGGAATTTCCGTTTTCATTACAATTCCAATGAAAAAATCAGCCATCATCACGGCACTCATCATCGGTGCCGCCCTGAACCTCTGTGCCCAGCCCCTCGACGACATCGCCTGGCGGACGGTGGCGCCCGACAAGCCCGTGCTCGGTTACGACCTGCCCAACGAGCGGGACATTTTTTGGCAAAAACGCATCTGGCGGGTGGTCGATGTGCGGGAAAAAATCAACCTGCCGTTCGTGTACCCCGATGCGCCGTTTTTCGAGATTTTGACCAAAGCCGCCCTAAACGGCGACCTCCAACTGTACAGCGCCGAAACCGACGACTTCTCCATCCCGCTCTCGCCGGAGGATCTGACGGCGGCGCTGGTCCGCCTCGACACGGTGACCGTATGGCCCGACGAGAGCCATTTTGAACTCCAGGTGATTGAAACGAGGGTTTTCTACGAGGACATCAAGCGCTTCCGCATCAAGGAAATGTGGTACTTCGACAGCAAATCTTCGCAACTGCGGGTACGCATCCTCGGCATCGCCCCGATGAAGGAAATGTACACCGAGAGCGGCGATTTCATCGGCGAAGCACCCCTGTTTTGGGTACACTACCCCAGCGCACGGGAGGCGCTGGCCAGGGAGACGGTGTTCAGCGAGGGCAACGAGGCCAGCCGCATGACCTGGGAAGATTTGTTTGAAATGCGTCGGTTTTCGAGTTACATTTTCAAGGACGGCAACGTGCGGGACAACCGCCTGCAAGACCTCTACACCGGGGTGGACGTGCTGCTCGAAGCCGACAAAATCAAGCAGGAAATTTTCAATTACGAACACGACCTGTGGTCGTATTGACCCGGCCAGGCACGAAAAAGCCCCTGCGGCAAAGTACCGCAGGGGCTTGTATTTTTCAGAAAAGAAATAGGCTTACATGCTCGTTTTACGCTTTTTCTGAAGCTCTTTTTCGAGTTTGCGCTGGTGCTTTTCCATTTCCTTCTGAATCCGCTCCTCCACCTGGCGGTGCTGTTCCATTTGTTGCCCGTGCAATTTCTCCAACTGCAACATTTGTTCTTCCATTGCCTTGTGGCGATGTTCTTCCATGCGGGCACGCTCCTCGTCGAGGTGGCCACGAATTGCCTCCAGTTCAAGCAGGTGCGGTGCGAGCGCGTCCTCGCGCATGGCCCGCTGGTGTTCTTCGAGCCACTCCTGGGTAGCCGTGCCTTCCCGCATCCGGTTTTGCAGTTCCCGCAACATTTCGCTGTTTGCCCTGAACCGTTCAGCGTCAAGCTGCCAGGCACTGGCCGGTTCCGGAAATTCAAAATGAAAATCGTCCGGGCTGAACGCCAGTTCGGGCATTTCAAAACCCTCGCTGTTCCAGTAGAAAGCGCCGGGTGCGCTCTCCACCTCCTGCAAAATCACGGTTTTGTCGCCCTTCTTCATGCCCGTAATTTCCTGGCCGTTGACGATGATGGTGCCTTTTTTACCGTTTTTCACCTTGATTTCCACAGGTTCGCTGCCGTCCTCGTCTTCAATGATGAAACTGGTGCCGTTCCCGTCTTTTTGGGTGATGATTTTGCGGGTTTTTGAACCGGGTGACGGCGGCATCGGGGGCATGGGTGCCATCGGGGCCATGGGTGCCATCTCAGGCATGGGCGGCATGGGAGGCGTCGGCGGCGTGGGAGGTTCTGGAATATCTTCCATCAGTTCCTGCGTCAGTTCGCTGTACTCGCCGTAGCGTTCGGGCGGAATTTCCTCTCCGTTGATTTTCAGCGAGATGATTTCATCGTTTTTCATCTTGATTTCGATGTCTTCGTTGTCCGTTTTCCGGGTGATGTGCGTTTCCCGGTTTCCGTTGGGCACGGTGTCGGTTTGCACCCGAAAAAAAACGTCATCGGCTGGCGCAACGGCTGCAGCTTCGGGCGTTTCTTGCAAAACAAGGCGGTCGAGCAGGTTGCCAAACGGCGTGTTGGCCTGCACCGACAGCAGCACGACGGCTACCGTCAGCAGGAAGGTGGCTGATAATTTTTCCATAACGTTGGATTTGTTATTCGATGGTTGTAAAATCCGCTGGATGCGGGTGAGCAATTGATTTTTGTTTTTTGAAAACGACATGGCAAACGCCGGGGTCGCCTGGTGCATTTCCTGCAAGGAGACGAGCGCTTTGGCGTAGGCCAGCGAGTTGCCGCAGAGGCGCACGGCGATGTCGTCGCAGCAGTTTTCCCGTTCCGTGCGGATGTTCGACGAAATCCACCACACGGCGGGGTTGAAGTAAAACAGGATTTCGACGACGGACTGCATGAGGTTCAGCAGGTAGTCGTGGCGGGCGATGTGCGCCAGTTCGTGGGCGAGGATGGCCTCCACTTGCGCCGGGGTCAGGTTGTTCACCGCCCCCAGCGGCATCAGGATGATGGGTTTGAGCCACCCGACCACCATCGGCACCCGCACCAGCGCCGACTCGGCCAATCGGATGGTCCGCCCCAGCCCCAGTCCAGCCGCCAACGAACCCAATACCTCCTGCCACTGCCGCGGCATGGGCGAGGCGTAGCGCTGCCGCAGCCGCTGGATGTAGAGCAGCCCGCCGAGCATTTTCAGCATGAAAAACACAAGGCCGAGCGCCCAGACCGTGACTATCAGCGGCATGTTTTCGTTGAAATATTCACTGAAAAAAGAGGGGCGGCCCTCAACGAAAGATTGCCCAAAAGCAGTTCCGTCTGCTGCGGCCAATCCACCAATCAGTCCAGGTGCGGTTTGGCTTTTTCCAAAATAAAAAACAAACGTGACGGCGGCCAGCAGCAGCGTGGAGGCCAGTGCCAGGTACCCGGCGAGGTAGCGTTTGCGGGCATCCATTTTTTGCCAGCCGAGCAGGTAGGCCGCCAGCAGCAGCGCCACGGCGAATGCCTGCCACAGCGAGTGGACGACCGTCCAGCCGAGGGCGTACAGGATGTTTTCAGGCAGGAATTGGTTGATGAAATCCATTTTCAAGAATGGTTGGTTGTTAATTGTTGGTTGTTGATAGCTGATTGTTTTGCAGCTTGTTCCGCCACCGACAATCAACCATCAACAACCAACAATCAACCATTTTTTTCAATTTTCTCGATGAGCGCCTTGATTTGGTCGAGTTCCTCCTTCGAGGCTTTGTGGTTGCCGAGGGCCTGCATGACGAGGTTCATGGCCGAGCCGCTGAACACGTTGTCCACGAAGTTGCCGAGGAGGTTGCGCTGCGTGGCATCCCGCTCAATGGCGGCTTCGTAGATATGGCTGCGGGCATCGGTGTTGCGTACCACGAGGCTCTTTTCGTGCATGATCTGCATGAGCTTGAGCGTGGTGGTGTAGCCGATGTCCCGCCGTTTGCTGAGTTCGTCGTTGACGAAGCGGACGGAGGAGGGGCCATTTTCCCACAGCACCTGCAAGATTTCCAGCTCGGAATCGGTGGGCTTTGGAAGTATTTTGTCAGACATTTTTTTTGGTTTAAAAGACAGATGAATTAGCCAGAAGACTGCTACGATTAATTTCGTAGTGCAAGTTTATACGAACGGTTTCGTAAAAACAAATTTTTCTACGATTTTTTTCGTAGGTAGTTTAAAAATCACTTTTACCAGTGAAAAATGTCCTGGCAGAAACCGTTAAAAATTGCTTAACTTGACCGGAAAACAAATGAACGGACAACCGTTTTCAGGTTTGAATGTTATTTCCTAACCACTCAAAAAAATACACCATGAAAGAGACCTGGGTAAAAATCTTCACTTCCACCGACCTCATGCAGGTCAAAATGGCGGAAGATGTGCTGAAACAAAACGGCATTGTGAGCCACATCGTCAACAAACCGGACTCGGCGCTCCCGATGCTGGGCGAGGCAGAACTTTACACGACACCGGAAAACGCTGAACAGGCGGAGGAAGTGTTGAAAAATAACGGGTTTGAATAACTAACCATGCTTCTTTCCGGTGGAAAATGATTTTTCACCGAGGAAGTTTCTTACCATTTTTTCCAATGAAAACATTCGCTATTTCTTTGCTCACCGTTTGGGCCGCTTTCAGTGCTTGCGCGCAAAACAAGCAGAAACCGGCCCCCGTCACTAAAATTGAAACTGAAAAATCCATGCAAACGAATGAAGGACTTGCAACCGCCACCTTCGGGGCCGGTTGTTTTTGGTGCGTCGAAGCCATTTTCCAGGATTTGAAAGGGGTGGAATCGGTGGCCTCCGGCTACTCCGGCGGCCAGGTGAAAAACCCGACCTACCGGGAGGTCTGCAACGGCACGACCGGCCACGCCGAAGTCCTTCAAATCAAATACGACCCGGCGGTGATTCCTTTTGAAAACTTAGTGAAAGTATTCTTCACCACCCACGACCCCACCACGCTGAACAGGCAAGGGGCCGATGCCGGTACGCAGTACCGTTCCGCCATTTTTTACCATGATGAAGCACAAAAAACGGTGGCGGAGCGCATGAAAAAGGAGTTCGCCCCAACACTCTGGGACGACCCCATCGTAACGGAAATCAGCCCGTTCACTGAGTTTTACAAGGCGGAAGATTACCACCAAAACTACTTCAAAGACAATCCAAACGAGGGCTATTGCCGCATCGTCATCAACCCTAAAGTGCAGAAATTCAGGAAGTTGTATGCGGATTGGCTCAAGGAGTAATTGGCAACAAATCACATGGCCATGAATGAAAAATCAAAAGAAGGCTGGAACGTGCTGACACCGCAGGAGGCGCAGGTCATCGAACAAAAGGGCACGGAGTACCCCTTCACGGGCGAGTACGACAAGCATTTTGCCGACGGCACCTACCTCTGCCGACGGTGCGAAGCGCCGCTTTACCGCTCGGCGGACAAGTTCAACTCCGGCTGCGGCTGGCCTGCTTTCGACGATGAAATTCCCGGCGCTGTGCGACATGAAGCCGACGCTGATGGCCGCCGGGTCGAGATTTTATGCGCCAATTGCGACGCACACCTGGGCCACGTTTTCACCGGCGAACGGCTCACCAAAAAAAACACCCGGCACTGTGTCAATTCGCTTTCGATGAAATTTGTCCCGGCAAAAACCTAAGCCTGAAAACGGGCTTCACTTCATAAAAAAAAACGCAGCCACGCACAGAGGCTGCGTTTTTTTTTGTTACTTTTCCAGCCAAACTGCCCCTCTTGCCGATTTTCATCGTCAAACTCCGGGCAAACTCATTTCTTAACCTATAAAATCTTGACACTATGGCAGTAATGAAAGTTATTGAAATCATGGCCGACTCCGACAAAAGTTGGGAGGACGCTACCCGCAAAGGCATCGCCAAAGCATCCAAGTCGTTGAAAGGTATCCGCTCTGCCTGGGTGCAGAACCAAAGCGTGACCATCAATGAAAAAGGAGAAGTGGACAGCTACCGCATCAACCTCAAATTGTCCTTCGAGGTGCATTAACCTTGCTTCGATGCCCCTTGCAGTCAGAAACTTCAAGGGGCATTCGCTTTTGGTTTTATTTTTTTCAAAATGATTTACGAATTCAACGGCTATCGCCCCGTCGTACACGAAACCGCCTTTGTCCACCCGCAGGCGGCTGTGACGGGCAACGTCATCATTGGAAAAAATGTGTACGTGGGGCCTGGCGCTGCCATCCGGGGCGACTGGGGTGAAATCATCATCGAAGACGGCTGCAACGTGCAGGAAAACTGCACCATCCACATGTTCCCCGGCGTGACCGTGCGTCTGATGGAGGCCGCCCACATTGGCCATGGGGCCATCATCCACGGGGCCACCGTCGGCAAAAACTGCCTGATTGGGATGAACGCCGTCGTGATGGACAACGTGGAAATCGGCGACGAGTGCATTATCGGGGCGCTGTGCTTCATCGGGGCGGGCACGAAAATCCCCCGCCGCAGCCTCGTGGTGGGCAACCCCGGCAAAATCATCCGGGAGGTGAGCGACGAAATGCTGGCTTGGAAAACGAAGGGGACAGAACTTTACCAGCAGTTGCCGAAGGATTTGCACGAAACGCTGCGAGCCTGCGAGCCACTGCGGGAGGTGCCGAAGGACAGGCCGATGCAGATGCCGGCTTTGAAAACCTGGAAAGAAATACAGTCGAAGTGAGGTCGAACCCGCTACTGGTAGCCTTTCGCCTGCAAGCGGAACAGTTCGGCATACATGCCGCCCTGCGCCAGCAGTTCCTCGTGGCTGCCGATTTCCCTGAGTTGGCCATTTTTCAAAAACAAAATCCGGTCGGCCATGCGCACGGTGGAGAAGCGGTGCGAAATCAGCACCGCCGTTTTCCCCTCAATCAATGCTGAAAAACGTTGGAAAACCTCATGTTCGGCCCTGGCATCCAGCGCCGAGGTCGGTTCGTCGAGGATGAGGAGTTGGGCATCCCGCATGTACGCCCTGGCGAGGGCGATTTTTTGCCACTGCCCGCCGGAAAGCTCCACCCCATCGGCGAAGCGCTTGCCCAGCACTTGTTGGTATTTTTTGGGCAAATTTTCAACCACCGTGTCGGCCAGGCTTTTTTGGGCGGACGATTCGATGGTCGGCATCTCCCCCAGCTTGCTGATGTTCCCAACTGCAATGTTTTCGGATGCCTTCATCTGGAAGCGAATGTAGTCCTGGAAAATGATGCCGATGGCATTTCGCAGCGAGGTCAGGTTATACTCCCGAATGTCCACGCCGTCGAGCAAAATGCGGCCTTCGGAGGGTTCGTAGAGCCGGGCCAGCAGCTTGACGAGGGTGGTCTTCCCGGCCCCGTTCTCCCCGACGAGGGCTAATTTTTCGCCCACTTTCAGTTCAAAAGACAACCCCTGGATGGCGTACCGCTCGCTGCCCGGATATTTGAACCCAACATTTTCAAAGGTGAAGCCTGACTTGATGGGCGTGGGAATGTGATTTCCGTTGGGGTTCGAGCGGATTTCAGGCTGTATTTCAAAAAAATCGAACCAGTCCTGCAAGTACAGCGCCTGCTCCGCAATGCCGGAAAACCTGCTCATGATGCGTTGCAACATGCCCCGCATCCGGTCGAAAGAGCCTGCCAGGAAAGTCAAAGTGCCCACGGTGATCAGCCCCTGGATGGTTTGCATCAAAATGACAACGTAGGCCACGTAGTAGGCAGCCACTCCGGCTGCCGAAAGTACGCTCCCCCAGCCTGCCCGACTGAGCGCCAGCTTCCGGTTGGCGATGAAATATTTCTGTGAAATGGTTTTGAATCGGTCGGCCAGAAATTCCGCAAGGTTGAAAATCTTCACCTCCTTGGCCGTTTCGTCGCTGGCCCCGATGTACCGCAGGTAGTCCAATTCACGCCGTTCAGGGGTCCAGTTCGTGGTGAGGGAGTAGGTTTTTTGGTTGAAATGCGTTTCGCCCAAAAACGACGGGATGACGGCCACCACCAAAATCAAAATCAGCCACGGGTTGAACGCTACCAACCCTATCCCCAGGAAAAGAATGGTGATGATGTCCTGAAATTGCGAGAGCACCTGCGCCATGAGCACCGTTCTGCCGGTGGTCTGCCGCCTTGCCCGTTCGAGTTTGTCGTAAAATTCAGGGTTCTCGAACTGGTACAGGTCCAGCGTGGCAGCGTGGTGGATGAGTTGCTCGGAAGATTTGTTGGACAGCAGGTCGCCCAGCAGGTTATCCAGCAACGTGATGGCCCGCCCCATCAGGTCGGAAACAATGGCCAATGCCAGTTCCGCACCCACAAAAAACCACAGCCGATGCTGGTCGCCCCGGCCACCCAACAATGCGATGACTTCGTCAATGATTTCCTTTCCGATGTACAGCATCAACAGCGGGATGGCGGACTGGGCTACCCGCAGCAGGATGTCCCCCAAC
>JACRAN010000292.1 GCA_016234735.1 Bacteroidota bacterium
CTCAAGGGCTACTCGCCGCTCCACAACCTGAAACCCGACGTGAAATATCCCTCAACCATCATCACCACCGGCGACCACGACGACCGGGTGGTGCCTGCGCACTCGTTCAAGTTTGCCGCCACGCTCCAGCAGGCGCACAAGGGCGACAACCCCGTGCTTATCCGCATCGAAACGGATGCCGGCCACGGGGCAGGCAAGCCGACCTCCAAGGTCATCGATGAAGTCGCCGACGTGTACTCGTTCTTTTTCTTCAACACGAATACAGCATTGAAATACTTGCGTAATTAATGGTTGCATTGCTGGATGGCTGTTACATAGCAACCATCCAGCAAAATAGCCGTAAATGAATTCCCCACTCCTGCCACTGAGAAAACTCATTTTTGTTAAAACTATTTAAGGTAATACATTTGCCCGTCGGTGAGTGGCGCTGGCAACGGCAGCACTCCCGCCAACAGTCAAAAACAAATCGACGACTCAGATGAAAAGTTGGTTTTTCAGGTTTTTCACTTCCTCCATTGGTAAAAAATTGCTGATGGCCCTCACCGGGCTGTTCCTGATATTGTTCCTGATGGTACACCTCGCCGGGAATTTGCAGTTGCTGTACAATGATGGTGGCGTTGCTTTCAACGTGTATGCGGATTTCATGGCACACAATCCGTTGATTCAGCTTGTTTCAAAAGGGAATTTTGCCTTCATTTTACTTCATGCAATTGTTGGAACGGTGCTTTGGGTGAGAAACAGGTCCGCCCGTGGCAGCCAGGGCTACGCCGTCCAGAAGACGAAGGCGACGCAGACCAATGCGGGTTTTGCGAAAAACATGTGGTACCTGGGGGTGATAGTTTTCGTTTTTATTATCATCCACTTGTTGCAGTTTTGGGCGATGATGAAGTTTGGGGATGTCGGTGCGGATGTCAACCTCGTTGACATCGACGGCAAGCAAGTGAAAAACCTCTACGCCTTGGTCGAAGTCGCTTTCACCAACATGCCGTTCGTGTTTTTTTACGTCCTCAGCATGGCGGTCATCGCCTTCCACCTGTGGCATGGCTTCCAGTCGGCCTTCCAGACCATCGGCTGGAACCACCCGAAATACACGCCCGTCGTCCAGTTTCTGGGCAAGGCGTATTCCGTGCTGGTGCCGCTGGGGTTTGCGGTGATTCCGATTGTTTTTTATCTAAGACATGCGTGACAACTTTTTACTTTATCCTTGTACTTTTTACTTCAATAAAACATGGAACTAAACGGTAAAGTACCGCCCGGCCCCCTCGCCGAAAAATGGACAAACTACAAGAGCAGCATGCCGCTCGTTTCCCCGGACAACAAGCGCCGCCTCGATGTCATCGTGGTAGGCACGGGCCTGGCAGGTGGCGCGGCGGCGGCTTCGCTGGGCGAGTTGGGCTACAATGTGAAGTGTTTTACCTTCCACGATAGCCCCCGCCGGGCGCACTCCATTTCTGCGCAAGGGGGCATCAACGCCGCCAAAAACTACAAAAACGACGGCGACAGCGTTCACCGCCTTTTTTACGACACCATCAAAGGCGGCGACTACCGCAGCCGGGAAGGCAATGTGCATCGGCTTGCCGAAGTGAGCGTGGACATCATCGACCAATGCGTGGCGCAGGGTGTGCCGTTTGCACGGGAATACAGCGGGATGCTCGACAACCGCTCGTTCGGCGGGGTGCAGGTGCAGCGCACGTTTTACGCCCGTGGCCAGACCGGGCAACAGTTGCTGATTGGTGCTTACCAGGCCCTCAGCCGCCAGATTTCGCTGGGCAATGTGACGATGTACAACCGCCACGAAATGCTCGACATCGTGCTGGTGGACGGCAAGGCACGGGGCATCATCGCCCGCAACCTCGTCACCGGCAAACTGGAACGTTTCGCTGCCCATGCGGTCGTGCTGGCCACCGGCGGCTACGGCAACGATTTTTACCTCTCCCCCAACGCCAGGATGTGCTACGAGACAGCGACCTGGCGAGCCGTGCGCAAGGGGGCATTGATGGCGAACCCGTGTTTCACCCAAATCCACCCGACCTGCATCCCGCAGTACGGCGACTACCAGAGCAAGCTCACGCTCATGTCCGAGAGCTTGCGCAACGACGGACGGGTGTGGGTTCCGAAGAAAAAAGAAGACGCCGAGGCCATCCGGCAAGGGAAAAAAAAGGGCATCGACATCCCCGAAGCCGACCGCGACTACTACCTCGAACGGCGTTACCCGGCCTTCGGGAACCTCGTTCCGAGGGACGTGGCCTCCCGTGCTGCCAAAGTTGAGTGCGACAAGGGGCATGGCATCGTGCCAACCGGGCTGGGCGTTTACCTTGATTTTTCTTCGGCCTTCGAGCGGTACGGCAAGTCGAAAGCCCACTCGATGAACCTCGAAAACCCGTCAGCGGCGCAGGTCAGGGAGTTCGGGGTAAAAGAGGTGGAGGAGAAATACGGCAACCTCTTCGAGATGTACGAAAAAATCACCGGGGAAGACCCGTACACCCACCCGATGAAAATTTACCCGGCAGTACACTACACGATGGGCGGCCTGTGGGTGGACTACAACTTGGAGACGAACATCCCCGGCCTGTTTGCGCTCGGCGAATGCAACTTCAGCGATCACGGGGCCAACCGCCTCGGCGCTTCAGCGCTGATGCAGGGCCTCGGCGACGGCTACTTCGTGATTCCGTACACCATCGGTACGTTCCTTTCGAAAGAAATCCGCACACCGAAGTTCAGCGCCGCCACGCCCGAATTTGACGAAGCGGAGCAGGCCGTGCGTGAGCGTTTGCAGGGTTTCCTCAAAAACGGCGGCAAGCAATCCACCGAGAGTTTCCACCGCCGTTTGGGCAAAATCATGTGGGACTACTGCGGCATGGCCCGCAACGCCGAGGGTTTGACGAAAGCCCGCCGCATGATCCAGGAATTGAAAGCAGAATTTTACACCGATGTTTTCGTGCCCGGCTCGATGGACGAGTACAACCCGGAATTGGAAAAAGTGACCCGTGTGGCCGATTTTTTCGAACTCGGTGAACTCATGTGCCTCGATGCGCTGCAACGCAACGAAAGCTGCGGCGGCCACTTCAGGGAGGAGTTCCAGACCGAAGAAGGCGAGGCGCTGCGGGACGATGAAAACTACAAGTACGTGGCTGCCTGGGGCTGGCAGGACACTTCGCAGGAGCCTGAACTGTACAAGGAACCACTGGTGTACGAGAACATCAAAGTGGCGGCGAGGAGCTATAAATGATGGTTGATAATAAGTTGATAATAGGTTTATCAGGTTTTATTCCTGTGCATATCAACCTTTTATCAACCTTTATCAACCCTTATCAACCTTTATCAACCCTTATCAACCTTTATAAAATGAAACTAAACCTAAAAATCTGGCGGCAAAAAAACGCAAAAGATAATGGCCGGTTCGAGACATATCAGGTCGTCGCCAACGAGCACATGTCCTTTTTGGAGATGCTCGACGTGCTGAACGAGAGCCTGACTTCCAGTCAAAAAGAGCCGGTGGCTTTTGACCACGACTGCCGGGAGGGCATCTGCGGCACCTGCAGCCTCGTCATCAACGGCCAGCCGCACGGCCCGATGGGCGGTACTACCACCTGCCAGTTGCACCTGCGGCATTTCCACGACGGCCAAACCATCGTCATCGAGCCGTTCCGGGCACGGGCCTTCCCGGTGCTGAAAGACCTGGTGGTGGACCGCTCGGCATTCGACCGTATCATCCAGGCCGGCGGCTATGTGTCCATCGATACGGGCCAGGCACCAGACGGCAACGCCATCCCGGTCGGCAAAGACGTGGCCTCAAAATCTTTCGATGCGGCCGCTTGCATCGGCTGTGGTGCTTGCGTAGCTGCCTGCCCGAATTCCTCTGCCATGCTGTTCGTGAGTGCTAAAGTTTCACACCTGGCACTGTTGCCGCAAGGCAAAATTGAAGCGAAAAAAAGGGTCATGGACATGGTGAACCAGATGGACGAGGAAGGTTTCGGCATGTGCTCCAACATCACGGCCTGCGAAGCGGAGTGCCCGAAGCAGATTTCCGTAGAAAACATTGCCCGGCTGAACCGGGAGTTCATCGGTTCTTCGTTCACTTCCACTGAGAAGGCTTGATTGTTCTTAAATCATTGATTTTCAGAAATATCTGAAGGGAAGTTGCCATTTCGCAGCTTCCCTTTTTGTTTGTTTTGAAAAAACAGGTCAAAAAAATCAGTCGTCACAACCTTTTGATAATCAAAAGATCCTGTTTTCTTTGGAAAAACCGCTAACCTTGCGCCTTCATTTTTTCACCGATGAAAAAACGCTGTGTTATGAAAAACATTCCCCTGCTTTTCCTCGCCTTTTTGCCCTGTTTTTGGGCTTGCAAAAACAACACGGAAAACGCTTCTTCGGAAACTGCCAAGACAACGCCAAGCCCCTCGATTGATTCGAGCATAGTGCTCCCGGCGGGCTTCAAGGCAGTAGTGGTGGCGGAAAACCTGGATGCGGGGGGCAGGCACATCGCCGTCAACACGAACGGCGACATTTACGTGCAAATGTCGCAATTGGCAGGCGGCAAGGGCCTCGCCGCCCTGCGCGATGCCGACGGCGACGGCGAGGCCGAGCAAATCCAGTACTTCGGAAGCCACAGCGGCACCGGGATGGAGGTTTCGGGCAACTACCTCTACTGTTCGTCAGACGATGAGGTGTTTCGCTACGACCTGAAAACAGGCCAACTGCTGCCCGACGAAAACTCCAGGGTGCTGCTCATCGGCGGTTTTCCGAAGCAAAATGAACATGCCTCGAAATCGTTGGCACTGGATGGTGCGGGCAATATTTACGTCAACATCGGCGCACCGAGCAACGCCTGCCAGGTGGAAAACCGCTCCGCCGGTTCGCCGGGGCAAGACCCCTGCCCGTTGCTCGAAGAACACGGCGGCATCTGGAAGTTCGATGTTTCAAAAGTAGCGCAGCAGGCCAAGGACGGCAAACGCTACGCATCCGGCATCCGAAATGCGGTGGCTGTCGCCTGGAACCCCTCAACCAACGGCTTGTTCGCCATGCAGCACGGTCGTGACCAGTTGGGCGAGTTTTGGCCGAAGCTGTACTCGGAGGCACAAAACGCCGAGTTGCCCGCAG
Source organism: Bacteroidota bacterium (assembly GCA_016234735.1). GTDB lineage: Bacteria > Bacteroidota > Bacteroidia > Chitinophagales > Saprospiraceae > UBA6168. The sequence goes on from JACRAN010000292.1 coordinate 5,104, forward strand.
AGGAGTTCCTGCAAATCAACGAGGGTGACTTCTTCGGCTGGCCGTACTGCTACTTCGACCCGATGAAAAATGAAAAAGTGCTGGGACCGGAGTACGGCGGCGATGGCAAAAAAACGGGCCGCTGCGAGCAGGCCAAAGGCCCCATCGTGGCTTTCCCGGCGCACATGGCCCCGAACGACCTCGTTTTTTACAACGGAAAAATGTTCCCGGAGAAATACCGGAACGGCGCATTCATCGCCTTCCACGGCTCCTGGAACCGCTCACCACAGGAGCAAAAGGGCTACTTCGTAGCGTTCGTACCGTTCAAGGAAGGCAAAGTGGCCGGTGACTGGGAGCCTTGCGCCGATGGATTTGCAGGTATCAAACCCATCCCATCTCCAAGCGATGCGATGCACCGCCCAACCGGGCTGGCCATTGGGCCTGACGGGGCGCTGTACATCTGCGATTCCGTGAAGGGAAAAATCTGGAAAATCGTTTACGAAGGCTGAAAAAAAAAACAGGTACAGCGTTGCGCAGTACCCGTCAATGAATAGGATGTAGTGTTGTTAGCAAAATAGATGGCGCAATAATTTTCCAAAAAGGTTGATAATCAATCTTTTAGAATAAAATCGAAATCGCCTTCCGGTGATTTCGTATCATTGCGACTTTGGGCGGGTTGGGAATCAAGTGGTTTGACAACCAGGGAGGATGCTGAGTGCGGGTTTGCCAAAAATGATACCAAAGAAAACGGCTGAACAAAAGCGAACTATTGCACTTGCATTTTGTTAAGTCCATTGTAATTTCCATAAACTACTGTGTAAAACTCAAATTGGGCTAAATGTTTTGACCCATCAAATCGTTGAGCCGATTTTAAACATCTGCCCCTGAAGGTATCAGGGTAAAAAATTTTTAGTTGAATGAGGGCATTAGTCATAACCCAGTCGATTACCCGAAGGGACGCAAAGTCCCTTGAAAAATACATGACTGAAGTTTCCCGGTACGATGTTTTGACACCGGAACAGGAGGTTAATTTGTTCAGAAAGTTCAAAGAAGGCGACCACGACGCATTCCAAAACATTGTGAATTGCAACCTGAAATTCGTGATTTCGGTGGCCAAACAGTACCAAAACTGCGGCTTGTCGCTCGGCGATTTAATCAACGAGGGCAACCTTGGCCTCCTGAAAGCAGCCCAGCGGTTCGACGAAACCAGAGGCTTCAAGTTCATTTCGTATGCCGTTTGGTGGATCCGCCAGAGCATCTTGCAGGCCATCGGTGAAAAATCGAGGGAAATCCGGGTACCGTTCAACCACCAGTCCAATTTGATAAAAGTGCTGCGCACGAGGGACGACCTCATGCAGGTGTATGAGCGGGAGCCGACCATCGAGGAGATTGCGCAAGTGGTTGAAATGACACAGGATTCCGTTGAAAAATGCCTGGCAACGAACGGCCGTTGCAGTTCGCTCGATGCGCCGTTGGGCGACGACGAAGACGTTGACCTGACGTACTTCATCGAGGACGATGCCATCCCCCAGCCGGATGCCAAAGTCGTGCAACACGAATCTTTGCAGAAGGAAGTGCAGATATTGCTGAACAGCCTGCCCGACAACGAGGCGCAAGTGCTGGCCATGTTTTACGGCATTGGAAAAGACCGCCAGTACAGCCTCGATGAAATCAGCGAATTGCTGGGCGTCGGGAAGGAGCGCATTCGCCAAATCAAGTACAAAGGCTTGAAAAACCTCCAGTCGAAGGTGCAGCGGCAAGGGCTGTATTTCAGTCTGAATTGAATAATTGTTGATTGCTGAATTGTTGGATTGTTGAGGTGGTATTGCCCCAAAACAATCCAACAATTTGACAATCCCGCAATCCCGCCTCAAAACTCTTCCCACCTTTTTCGGTAAAATCTATCTTTGCCGCCGTTTTCACAACCCGATTTCAGCATGAAGAGGAAATTGAAAGTTTTCAAATTCGGCGGTGCTTCCGTGCAAGATGCAGCCGGGGTAAAAAATGTGGCCGACATCCTCCAAACCTACAAAAACGACCCGCTTGTCATCGTCGTTTCGGCCATGGGCAAAACGACCAATGCCCTCGAACGCATCGTGGCCGCACATGCCTACCACACGGGCGAGGCATACCTGCTGCTCGAAAATGTGAAGCAGGGCCACTACGCCATCATGGAGGAGTTGCTGGGCAAAAACGACCCGGCCTACGACGACGTGAACGACCATTTCGTGGCCATCGAGTGGGTGCTTGAAACCGAACCACACCCCAACTACGACTTCATGTACGACCAGATAGTTTCCGTCGGGGAATTGGTCTCTACGAGAATCGTGGCGGCGTACCTCAACAAATCCGGGCTGGCTGCGCAATGGCTCGATGCCCGTGACGTGATCCGCACCGACGACATCTACCGGGAGGGCTGGGTGCAGTGGGACGAAACCATAGAAAATGCCCGCAGGCTCGCCCAGCCAATGCTCGAAAAAGGCGGCTTTGTGGTTACGCAGGGCTTCATCGGAAGCACGAAAGAAAACTTCACCACCACACTGGGGAGGGAAGGTTCCGACTACACAGCGGCCATTTTTTCGTTCTGCCTCGAAGCGGAAAGCATGACGATTTGGAAGGACGTGCCCGGTGTGCTCACCGCCGACCCCCGCATCTTTGAAAACGTGGCCAAACTCGACCGCCTGAGCTACCGGGAAGCCATCGAAATGACCTACTACGGGGCCAAGGTCATCCACCCGAAGACCATCAAACCGCTCCAAAACAAGAGCATCCCACTCTTCGTGAAATCGTTCCTCAACCCCGAAGCCGAGGGCACCTTCATCGGCCCAGATGTGGACGACCTCTACCCGCCCATGGTGGCCGTCGAGAAAAACCAGGCGTTGCTGAACATCGCCACCCGTGATTTTTCCTTTGTGGCGGAGCACCACATGAGCTTCATTTTCAACAAAATAGCCGAGTACCGCTTGCAGGTGAACCTCATGCAAAACACGGCCATCAGCTTCGCCGTCTGCATCAACAACGTGGACGACCGGGTTCACAAATTTGCCCAGAGCATCGAAAAAGACTTCAAAGTGATGATTGACAACGAGGGCCTGGAACTCACTACCGTGCGGCACTACACACCGCAAACGCTGGAAATGCTGCGGCAGGGAAAAATCATCCTCGTGGAAGAACGCACCCGCAACACCGTGCAAATGGTGATGAAAGTGGTGCCGGAGTTGAAGCGGAAAAGTTGATGACTGTTGTTTTCAAGGTAAAAAAAAGCCGGACGGGTTTCCCTTCCGGCTTTTTTTATGAGAAATGCTGTGGTGAAAAAATCAATCCTCCTCAGCCCCAACCGTCGTTTTGTTCATCAAAAATGCTTTGAGGAAACCTCCGATGTCACCGTCCAGCACGGCATCCGTTTGTGAAGTCTGGTAGCCGGTGCGGTGGTCCTTCACCCGCCGGTCGTCGAGTACATAGCTGCGGATTTGGCTGCCCCATTCGTTCTTCATTTTCCCCGATTCCACTTTTTCCTTCTCTGCTTTTTGCCGTTCGAGTTCCCGCTCGTAGAGGCGGGATTTGAGCATTTGCAAAGCCTTGTCCCGGTTCTGAAATTGGGAGCGTTCCTGCTGGCACTCGCACACGATGCCACTGGGCAAGTGCCGCACCCGCACGGCAGATTCAGTCTTGTTCACGTGCTGGCCGCCCGCACCGCTTGCCCGGAAAGTGTCCCATTCGAGGTCGGCAGGGTTGATTTCTATCTCGATGCGGTCGTCAATCATCGGATGCACAAACACGGAGGAAAACGAAGTCATCCGCTTGCCCTGCGAGTTGAACGGGCTGACCCGAACGAGCCGGTGTACGCCGTTTTCACCCTTCAACATGCCGTAGGCGTAGTCGCCGTCCACCTCGATGCCGACCGATTTGATGCCCGCCATGTCGCCCGGCGTGAGCCAAAGTTGCGAGGCTTTGTAATCGTTGGCCTCCGCCCACATCACGTACATGCGCAGGAGCATGGCGGTCCAGTCGCAAGCCTCGGTGCCACCGGCACCGGCGTTGATTTCGAGGATGGCCCCCAGTTCGTCTTCGGGCTGGTTGAGCGTGGAGCGGAACTCAATATCGTCAAGTGCCGCCAGCGCTTTTTCGTAGGCCGCATCCACTTCCTCCTCCGAGGCCTCGCCTGCTTTTTGGAATTCGAGCAACACCTCCGCATCGCCGACGGCGGTTTCAATGACCGTGTACTGCTCGACCCATTTTTTGTTGGTTTTGATGACTTTCAGAACATTCTGCGCCTTTGCAGGGTCATCCCAAAAGCCGGGGTCGCCGGTCAATTCTTCTTTTTCTTCGATTTCCACAAGCCGTTTGGCCACGTCAAAGATACCTCCTCAACAAAGCCAGCCGCTCCTTGAGCGTCATCAATTGTTCGCTGGTCATAGATTTTATTTTTTTGAAACGATGAACGATGAACGGTTAACGATGAACGATGAACTGATGGATGCTTTGGTAGTCAATATTTCAGCCTACGCCCATCATTTTAAGTTCATCGTTAACCGTTCATCGTTAACTACTGCACTTTCTCCAATTGAACGTAAAAGTAAAGCTCGGAGTTGGCAGGGATTTTACCATTTGGCGTCGAGCCGTAGCCAAGTGCTGCCGGAATGAAAAGCACGGCTTTCGAGCCAACTTTCAGCAAGGCGATACCTTCATCCCAGCCCTTGATGACCTGGTTCTGGCCAAGCGGGAAACTGTAAGGTTGGCCACGCTTGAAGGAGTTGTCGAATTCCTCGCCGCTTGGCAACATGCCATAGTATTGCACATCCACTTTTTTACCGGCCTCCGCCTGGGCACCCGTACCTGCTTCGAGTATCAGGTACTTTAAACCGGAGGCTGTGGTCTGCAGCTTGTCTTTCAATGAACCGGCTTTGTACTGCTTGATGAGGTCGCCAAGTTGGCTTGCGACAGTAGCTTCCTGCGCTTTCACCACGTTCATTTTTTCATCGATGGCCTTGCGTTCGTCCAACACGTACTGGTCGTATTGTTCTTTCGTTTTGATGTCCGCCACCACGATGCCGTACACCAGCGATTTGGCATCTTTCAACTGCGGGTTCTGGCGCATCATGGAATCCAGTGGGATTTCCACGGTCGCACTATCGCCTACCGACATGAAAGCCAACACGTCGGCCACCGGATTGGCTTTGCCGACTCCTCTCTGGTCAGCCGGCAATGAGTCCTGATTGGGCACCTTGATGGGCACTGTCCTGCCCATCTGGTAGGTAGAGTTCACGAGCGAATCGTCCTGAAAAACCGAAATGTGGACAAAAGCGTAGTTGCCAACTTCCGCTTTGGCGCCACCGGCGTTGGTGTGAATGGTGTACTTGTAACCGTTGGGCGTGAGTTTTTCGCCACCACAGGCAATTACGAGCACAACCAATGCTGCGAAGAGAACAAAAGAAGATTTTTTCATTGTTGAAAAATTGAGTGACTTGCCTTCCCGGAGGGTAACAGGGCTGACAAATCTTTAAAGGTCATTGTTTAAAAGTGCTTCCTGATATTCAGGCAAAATGGATTTGAACTTCTTCACTGTTGGCCGAAGGCCGATGTAAGAATACCCGCCGGAAGCATTCTTGTGCCCTCCTCCCCGGAAGTGCTTCCTGGCTATTTCCTGCACCGAAAAACCGCCCTTCGACCGCAGGGAAATCTTTGTAATGGTTGGCTGCTCATGGATGAAGACGGCCAACGTGATGTTTTTCATTTGAAGTAAAAAATTGACCAGCCCCTCGGTATCGCCCCGGCTGATCTGGAATTTCTCGTAATCCTGTTTCGACAGCGTGATGATGGCCGTCCGAAACTCATCCAGCACTTCCAGCCGCTCGTGCAGCACCAGGCCGATGAGGCGCAAGTGTTTTTCGTCCATGCTGTTGAACACGAGGTTCTGGATGCGCACGTCGTCCACGCCCAATTCCAACAAATCGGCCACCATCCTGAACAACTTCGGCGTAGTGGAGTATTTGAAAGAACCAGTGTCCGTCAGGATTCCCGTAAAAAGGCTTTCCGCAATGACCTGGGTGATTTGGTGTTTGTCGCCCATTTGCAGGATGAATTCGTACACCAGCTCGCTGGTCGAACTGGCCGTCTCGTCGTGCAGTTCAAAATCGGCGAAAGGTTCCGGGTACAGGTGGTGGTCGATGAGGATTTTTTTGGCCTTCAACGGGGTTATCAACTCCCCCATTTTGTCAATGCGCTCCAGCGAATTGAAATCGAGGCAAAATACGAGGTCCGGTTTTTCGAGCGCCCGTTTCACCTCCTCCTGTGCCATGTCGAAAATCAAAATACGCTCCGAGCCGGGCATCCAGTTGAGGAAATGCGGGAACTCCGAAGGCACGGCCACTTTGACGTTGTGGCCGTTCATTTCGAGGTAATGCTGCAAACCCAGCGACGAACCGATAGCATCCCCGTCAGGGTTTCGGTGTGTGGTGATGACTATGTCCTTCGGAACCGCCAGCAGCGATTTCAACTCATTTTTATTTTCCATTCAAGGGTTCTGAAAATTGGCGGGCGAAGTTCCCAAAAAATGTAATTATTCCAAAATTAACAGCGGAGTTTAAAGCGAAAAGACCCAAATGTTTACTTTTGCGCCCGTTTTTAAAGGAAAGGAGGATTGAAGGGATTGAAGGGATTGAAGGGATTGAAGGGATTGAAGGGATTGGAGGATTGAAGGATTGAAGGATTGAAGGGATGGAGGATTGAAGGATTGAAGGAAACTTGCGTGAGCGCATGTTTTTTTACGACCTCATTCATCCATCCTTCTGTCCTCCAATCCTTCATCCCTTCATTCCTCCATTCCTTCATACCTCCAATCCTTCATTCCTTCAATCCTTCATTCCTTCAATCCTTAAAAAATGTCTGGAAATAAAACTTTGACCATGATCAAGCCCGATGCCGTGCGTGACGGCCACATCGGTGCCATCCTCAACGACATCGCCGCAGCCGGTTTCCGCATCGTGGCGCTGAAAATGACCCAACTGACGAAAGCCAAAGCCGGTGAATTTTACGCCGTACACCAGGAGCGCCCGTTTTACGGCGAACTGGTGGATTTCATGTCTTCCGGCTCCATCGTGGCGGCTATTTTGGAAAAAAACAACGCCGTTGCCGACTTCCGCACCCTCATCGGTGCCACCAACCCGGCGCAGGCTGCCCCCGGCACCCTCCGTGCAAAATATGCCAAGAGCGTCGGTGAAAACGCCGTCCACGGTTCCGATTCCGACGAAAACGCCGCCATCGAAGGTGCGTTCCATTTTGCGGGAGTGGAGAAGTTTTGAGGTATGAGGTATGGAGGTATGAGGTATGAGATTTCACGGAACCTCATACCTCCATACCTCATACCTCACTTCACCTCGATAATTTCCACCCGCCTTTCCCTCGAAGCGCCCACGCTGTAAATCGAGTTGC
>JACRAN010000291.1 GCA_016234735.1 Bacteroidota bacterium
GTACGCAAAACCTAAAACTATAAATCCGGGGGTGCGCCGAAGTTGGAGAGACGGGGCAGACTGTAAATCTGTTGCTTTACTGCTGAATAGGTTCGAATCCTATCACCCCCACTTCGATAATGATGAATGATGAATGTTGTAATGATGAACTGCATCGGACCAACATTCATCATTAACCATTCATCATTTATCATTGAAAGAATCATGCGGGAGTAGCTCAGTTGGTAGAGCATCAGCCTTCCAAGCTGAGGGTCGCGGGTTCGAGTCTCGTCTCCCGCTCATTGGATTTCGGAATTATGATTTCGGATTTTGGAACGGGCGCTGAAACCATCCAGGCGGCGGCTCGTAAACCCGAAACCCGAAATCGCCAATGTAGCTCAGGGGTAGAGCACTTCCATGGTAAGGAAGGGGTCGGGGGTTCGATTCCCTTCATTGGCTCATTGAAAAGGTATCGTGGTGTGGAGGCGATTTTTAACAAAACGCAACTTCACCAGTACAATATAGAAACTCCTTAACTCAATAATTTTTTAAAAATCAATTCCGATGGCAAAAGAACAATTTAAAAGGACCAAGCCGCACGTAAATATCGGTACGATTGGCCACGTTGACCACGGCAAGACTACGCTGACCGCTGCCATCACATATGTACTGGCGGACATGGGTCTTGCTAAAAGGACAGATTACGATTCAATCGATGCCGCTCCTGAAGAAAAAGAGCGTGGCATCACCATTAACACTGCCCACGTTGAGTACGAAACGGTGAAGCGTCACTACGCTCACGTGGACTGCCCAGGCCACGCCGACTATGTGAAAAACATGGTAACGGGTGCCGCTCAAATGGACGGCGCTATCATCGTGGTGGCTGCTACGGACGGCCCGATGCCGCAAACCCGTGAGCACATCCTTCTCGCCCGCCAGGTAGGTGTACCTGCACTGGTTGTTTTCATGAACAAAGTGGACCTCGTTGACGACCCCGAAATGTTGGAGCTCGTCGAAATGGAGATGCGTGAACTCCTGAACAAATACGAATTCGACGGCGACAACGCTGCTGTAATTCAAGGATCGGCCATCAAAGCACTGGAAGGCGACCTCAAAGGCGTACAGGCCATCAAAGACCTGATGGATGCAGTGGATACCAAAATCCCTGACCCGGTGCGTGCCATTGACAAGCCATTTCTTATGCCGGTTGAGGATGTGTTCTCCATCACAGGCCGTGGTACGGTTGCCACTGGTCGTATCGAGCGTGGCGTTATCAACGTAGGCGACCCAGTCGAAATCATAGGTATGATGGCTGCTGACCAAAAGCCATTGACTTCTACGATTACTGGCGTGGAGATGTTCCGCAAACTCCTCGACCGCGGGGAAGCCGGTGACAACGCCGGTCTGCTGCTGCGTGGTATCGATAAAGATGCTATCCGCCGGGGCATGGTAATCTGCAAACCAGGTTCCGTAAAACCGCACTTGAAATTCAAGTGCGAGGTGTACGTACTTGGCAAAGATGAAGGTGGCCGTCACACACCATTCTTCAACGGCTACCGCCCTCAGTTCTACTTCCGTACAACGGACGTGACCGGCGATTGCAAGCTGCCTGATGGCGTTGAGATGGTAATGCCCGGCGACAACGTTTCGCTGGAAGTGAACCTCATCAACCCTATCGCTATGGAAAAAGGCCTTCGCTTCGCAATCCGTGAAGGTGGCCGTACCGTAGGTGCAGGTCAGGTGACGGAAATCATTGAGTAATTCGGTTTTCCGACCATACTTTTTGAAATACTCGAAGTTAAGTGCCCCAGTATCGGGGCGCTTAACTTTTCTGCACTTTATAAAGATGGAAGCGGGGCTTTTAGCGAAGCGGTTTGAATAGAGAGGTATTGACCCAATATTTTGAAATATCACTTCTTCGCACTTGCACTGGCCACATCTTATGAAATACGGGCGTAGCTCAAGTGGTAGAGCGACGGTCTCCAAAACCGTAGGCTGAGGGTTCGAGTCCTTCCGCCCGTGCCACATTCACGGTGAATGGCGAACGGCTGACGACAACAAAACCGTCCCTCGGTCACCATTTTCACCAACTACCGTTTTATTAAAATGGAAAAAATCAAGCTCTACTTCCAGGAAAGTTACAATGAACTGATGACGAAGGTTACCTGGCCGACTTGGCCTAACCTCCAAAGCACCACCGTTGTAGTTTTGGTTGGACTTGTAATTTTTACGATTTGTGTTTTTATCATGGACTCTGCCTCCAAGGGGCTGATGGACGGGCTTATTTACAAACTGAGGTGACGATCGCCTAAACTGACGCTTCATGTCTGACGAAAAAAAATGGTACTCCCTGCGGGTCATTAGTGGCAAGGAAAAGAAAATCAAGGAACGGATTGAACTGGAAATCAAGCGCAACGAGTGGACTGATTTTATTACCCAAGTCATTGTGCCCACCGAAAAGGTCTATAAAATCAGGACAGGAAAGAAGGTCATTTCAGAGCGGAACATCCTTCCGGGGTACATTTTGGTCGAAGCAGACCCGGCCAGGTTTACAGGTGAAGTAGTGCAGGCGATTGCAAACGTCCCCAACGTTATCCACTTTTTGGGCAAGAACACGCCCATTCCGATGCAGAACTCAGAAGCCAACCGTCTGCTGGGCAAAGTGGACGAATCGAAGGATGCCGGCGAGCAAATGCTCGAACCGTTCCTGGTGGGCGAAACGGTGAAAATTGTAGACGGCCCGTTCGCCGACTTCATTGGCGATGTGCAGGAAGTAAACGAAGACAAGAAGAAACTGAAAGTTATCGTCAAAATCTTCGGGCGCGGTACGGAAGTCGAGCTGAATTTCATGCAAATAGAAAAATCACAATAACCAGCAGATGCCCGGCTCGTCCGGGACGCTTCCCGTAAGCTGGATTATCTTAAAATCAGACTTTTCAAAATGGCAAAAGAAGTCGAATTTCTCATAAAAATTCAGGCGAAAGGTGGCCAGGCCAACCCTTCGCCCCCTATCGGCCCTGCACTTGGTTCCAAGGGCGTCAATATCATGGAGTTCTGCAAGCGTTTCAATGCCGAAACGCAGGACAGGATGGGTAAACTGCTGCCCGTGCAGATTTCGGTTTACAAAGACAAAACCTTTGTTTACGTCATCAAAACTGCTCCGGCGGCTGTCCAGTTGCTGGAAGTGGTGAACCTCAAAAGTGGCTCGGCGGAACCCAACCGTATCAAGGTAGGCAAGGTATCCTGGGACCAGGTGCGCGCCATTGCCGAAGACAAAATGTCAGACCTCAATTGCTTCACCGTTGAATCTGCCATGCACATGGTGGCCGGCACTGCCCGCAGCATGGGCTTGAAAGTGGAGGGCGGAAAGGCACCGCAGTAGATTTCGGATTTACGATTTCGGATTTCGGAATGACACCTCGGTGCTACCGGAACCACAAATCCGAAATCCGAAATCAAAGCAGGGAGCCTTGGTGGTAAAGACCACCAGGCGTTAATCACCTCACAAATTTTTTTAAATGTCAAAAATTCCTAAAAAAAGAAAAGCCATCGACAAGAAAATCGATGCGCTTAAATTGCACACCCTCGACGAAGCCATGGCCATCGTCAAGGATGTCAACACCGCAAAGTTCGACGCTTCTGTGGATGTGCATGTGCGGTTGGGCATCGACCCCCGCAAAGCAGACCAGGCCATCAGGGGCACGGCGAACCTCCCTCACGGTACCGGTAAAACCAAGCGTGTACTCGTTTTTTGCTCCCCAGACAAGGAGCAGGAAGCAATAAACGCCGGTGCCGACCACGTCGGACTCGACGAATTGATTACCAAGATTACAGGCGGCTGGACGGATTTCGATGTTGCGATTGCTACGCCGACCGTGATGGCACAAGTGGGTAAAGTGGCCCGGATACTCGGCCCCCGCGGCCTCATGCCCAACCCTAAAACGGGCACCGTGACCATGGACCTCGCCACTGCCGTCAGTGACGTGAAAGGCGGCAAAGTTGCCTTCCGTGTTGATAAGTATGGTATCATCCACTCCTCCGTCGGCAGGGTATCGTTTGCCCCGGACAAGCTCGTGGACAATGCCCACGAACTTATCCAGACTTTGGTGAAAATGAAACCATCCTCGGCAAAAGGGATTTACCTGAAATCTGTCACGGTAGCCAGCACCATGAGCCCGGGAATCAAAGTCGATGCAAAAACAATTCGTTAAATCCTTACAGTGATGCGGCGGTTCGGCAGGTTCCTGCCCCAATCACTCGTCACTCAATCATTATAGAAAAATGAACAAGGAAGAAAAAACGGCTGTAATCGAAGAGCTGAAAGAGCAAATCGCTCAATCGCCCTTCTTCTACCTGGCAGATTCCTCTGCCATGACGGTCGCACAAATCAATACGCTCAGAAGGCGGCTTTTTGAAAACGGCCTGCAAATGACGGTGGTGAAAAACACCCTCACCCGCAAGGCACTTGAAGCAGCAGCTTCTGACAGCACCAAATTTGAAGGCTTGTACGATTCTTTGCATGGGCCAACCGCCATCATTTTCACCGATGTGGCGAACACCCCGGCAAAAATCATCAAAGCCTTCCGCAAGGAAAAAGATACGAAAAAACCGCTCCTTAAAGCGGCATTCATCGACTCCGCCATTTTTGTTGGCGACGACCAACTCGATGCCCTCGCCACGCTCAAGTCCAAAGAGGACTTGTTGGGCGAACTGATTGGCTTGCTCAACTCGCCGATGTCAGGCCTGCTTTCGCAGCTTGCTTCCGGTGGCCAGAATGTGATGGGCTTGCTGAAAACACTCGAAAACAGAGGCTGATGCAGGAATGAGGGACGAGGAATGAGGGATGAAAAGTCCCTTGCTTCATCATCCCTCATTCCTCGTCCCTCATACCTAAACTTGGCTTCCAAGGCAACGCACATAAGTTTTTCTTAAAATCTTAAAACGAATTAAAATGGCTGATTTGAAAGCTCTTGCAGAACAGTTGGTTAACCTCACCATCAAAGAGGTGACGGAACTGACTGGCATAATGGAAAGTGATTACGGTATCAAACCTGCTGCTGCGGCAGTGGCTGTTGCTGCCGGTCCTGCTGCTGGTGGCGATGCCCCGGCGGCGATTGAAAAAACCGAATTCGACGTGATTTTGACTTCGGCTGGCGCTGCCAAATTGCAGGTAGTGAAAGCCGTGAAAGATGCCCTCGCTTTGGGCCTCGTTGAAGCCAAAGGTTTGGTAGATGCTGCTCCTGGTCCGGTCAAGCAGGGTATTTCCAAAGACGAAGCTGAAAAGCTGAAGAAACTTTTGGAAGATGCCGGTGCTCAGGTCGAACTGAAGTAAGCTGGTTCCCGGCAGGGCCGGGCTATTAGCAGAGCAGTTTCTTACTAAACTTATTCAATGCTTAGTCACAACTTTTTTGCTACATAGTAATTTTAGTACAGGAGGCTTAACTAATCCGGTGGCGGATTGGTTAAGCCTATTGTCGTTTCATAAGTTGTGCTGAGTGGTATTTTCCTGAAAATCAGGTTGTTAGCGGTTTTTAACTGAAATTTATAAGATAGGGAAAGAAAGGAGTTGACTGTTCATTGCTTGCGAAAAATATGCCATTCCTTTCAGGTTCTATTATTTGAAATATCTATCAGGAAAAAGATTTGACCGCAATTTCAATCACAATAAATTCTATTTCCAAATATGACATCACTTGAAAATGTCACGCATACCGAAACAGGCAGGATTAGTTTCAGTAAGATCAAGCTCCCCTCCGAACATCCCGACCTGCTGGAAATTCAATTGAAATCGTTTCAGGAATTTTTTCAATTGGAAACCACGCCCGAAAACAGGGGGAATGAGGGGCTGTACAAGGTTTTCAAAGAAAATTTCCCCATCACCGATGCCCGAAACATTTTCGTGCTGGAGTTCCTCGACTACTACGTTGACCCGCCCCGCTACACCATCGAGGAGTGTATGCAGCGTGGCCTGACGTACAGCGTACCGCTCAAGGCGAAGCTCCGTTTGTCCTGCAACGACGTGGAACACGTTGATTTCGAGACGATTGTGCAGGACGTTTTTCTCGGCAACATCCCGTACATGACCCCGAAAGGCACGTTCGTCATTAACGGCGCCGAACGCGTAGTTGTTTCACAACTCCACCGTTCGCCGGGCGTGTTTTTTGGCCAAAACTACCACCCGAACGGTACCGCCATCTACTCGGCAAGGGTCATCCCGTTCAAAGGTGCCTGGATGGAATTTGCCACCGACATCAACAACGTGATGTACGCCTACATCGACCGGAAGAAAAAATTCCCGGTGACGACGCTGCTCCGCGCCATCGGTTTCGACAATGACAAATCCATTCTCGACCTTTTCAACCTGGCCGATGAAATAACCAACACGAAAGAAAACGTGGAGGCCGCCATTGGCCGCAAATTAGCGGCACGGGTGCTCCGCTCCTGGACGGAAGACTTCGTGGACGAAGACACTGGCGAAGTAGTCACCATCGAGCGGAACGAAATCATCCTGGAGCGGGACGTAGTGCTGGACGAAGACAACATCCAACAAGTGATTGGTTCCGGCCTGGCTACCATCATCCTTCAGCGGGAAGACATCGAAGAGGATTACACCATTATTTATAATACGCTTCAAAAAGACCCCACCAGCTCCGAAATGGAAGCGGTGAACTACATCTACCGCCAGTTGAGGGGGGCCGAACCGCCCGATGACGAAACGGCACGGGGCATCATCGACAAACTTTTCTTCTCCGACAAGCGCTACAACCTCGGCGAGGTGGGCCGCTACAAAATCAACCGGAAGTTGGGGATGGAAACGCCCCTCGAAACCCTCGTGTTGACCAAAGACGACATCATCGCCATCGTGAAATACTTGGTGCGACTGATGAACCAGCGTGCGGAAATCGACGACATCGACCACCTGAGCAACCGCCGGGTGCGCACGGTGGGCGAGCAGTTGTACGCACAGTTCGGGGTCGGGTTGGCCAGGATGGCCCGCACCATCCGGGAGCGGATGAACGTGCGCGACAACGAGGTTTTCACCCCGATTGATTTGATAAACGCCCGTACCCTCTCGTCGGTCATCAACTCGTTTTTTGGCACCAGCCAGCTTTCGCAGTTCCTCGACCAGACGAACCCGCTGTCGGAAATCACGCACAAGCGCCGTATTTCGGCACTCGGCCCCGGCGGTTTGTCGAGGGAGCGGGCAGGCTTCGAGGTGCGGGACGTTCACTACTCGCACTACGGTCGGCTCTGCACCATCGAAACGCCGGAAGGCCCGAACATCGGCCTGATTTCGACGCTCTGCGTCCACGCCAAAGTGAACAAAATGGGCTTCCTCGAAACGCCGTACCGCAAGGTTTCCGGTGGCATCGTGGACATCCACAACACAGCTCAGTACCTCTCTGCCGAGGCAGAAGACATGCTGAAAGTGGCTCAGGCGAACGCTCCGTTCGATGGCCAGGGCAAATTTATTGACGACAAAATCAAGTCGAGGGAGCATGGCGACTTCCCGGTACTTTCGCCGGATGAGATTGAGTTCATGGACGTTGCACCCAACCAGATTGTGGGTGTCTCCGCCTCGCTCATTCCGTTCCTCGAAAACGACGACGCCAACCGTGCCCTCATGGGGTCAAACATGCAACGTCAGGCTGTGCCGCTCATCCGCCCGACTGCCCCGATAGTCGGGACTGGTCTGGAAGGCAAAGTGGCCCGTGACTCCCGCATGTTGATCAATGCGGAAGGTGATGGCGTGGTGGAGTACGTAGATGCGATGGAAATCGTCATCCGCTACGACCGCACCGAGGCCGAGCAGTTGGTTTCTTTCGAAGACAACCGCAAGACCTACAAACTGACCAAATTCCTGCGTACCAACCAGGCTACCTGCGTGAACCTCAAGCCCATCGTCCGCAAAGGGCAGCGGGTGAACAAAGGCGAAATCCTCTGCGACGGCTACGCTACCGACAAGGGCGAATTGGCCCTCGGCCAAAACCTCAAGGTGGCGTTCATGCCCTGGAAGGGTTACAACTTCGAAGATGCCATCGTGCTCTCGGAGCGGGTAGTGAAGGAAGATATTTTCACCTCGGTCCACATTGAATCTTTCGATTTGGACGTGCGTGACACGAAACTCGGCGAGGAAGAATTGACCAACGACATCCCGAACGTGAGCGAAGATGCCACGAAGGATCTGGACGAGAACGGCATCATCCGCATCGGTGCCTGGGTGAAAGAAGGCGACATCCTCATCGGAAAAATCACGCCGAAAGGCGAAACCGACCCGACACCGGAGGAAAAACTGCTCCGTGCCATTTTCGGCGACAAGGCCGGCGACGTGAAAGATGCTTCGCTGAAAGTGCCACCGTCCATCAGCGGGGTGGTCATCGACAAGCAACTTTTTGCCCGTGCGAAAAAAAGCAACGTGCAGAAGACGCAGGAAACCGAGGTGTTGAAAAAACTCGACGACCACCACGCCATTGCCGTCAACGAGTTGAAAACGATTTTGATTGACAAACTCCTCGTGCTGGTGCGCGACAAAAACTCGCACGGCGTGAAGAGCATCTACGGCGAACTGATGATTCCGAAGGGGACGAAGTTCACGCAGGAATTGCTCCGCACGATGGAATTCACGCAGTTGGATTACAGCGGCTGGACGAACGACGACCAGATTAACGGGTTGATTGCCAAGCTGTTGCACAATTACAGCATCAAGCTCAACGAAGAAGTTGGCCGCTACAAGCGGGAAAAATTCAACATCAGCATCGGGGACGAGCTTCCTGCCGGGGTATTGAAATTAGCAAAAGTTTACATCGCCAAGAAGCGAAAGCTGAAGGTGGGCGACAAACTCGCAGGCCGTCACGGCAACAAGGGCATCGTGTCCCGCATCGTGCGGATGGAAGACATGCCGTTCACCGCCGATGGCGAAGCAGTGGACGTGGTGCTCAACCCGCTCGGCGTACCTTCGAGGATGAACCTCGGCCAAATCCTCGAAACAGTACTGGGATGGGCCGGCCAGAGGCTCGGGATGACCTTTGCGTCGCCGATTTTCGACGGTGCCAACCGCGACGAAATCGAGGAATACATCCAACAGGCAGGCCTCCCGTCACTGGGCCAAACATGGCTTTCCGATGGCGAAACGGGCGAACGTTTCCACCAGCAGGCAACCGTGGGCGTGATTTACATCCTGAAACTCTCGCACATGGTGGACGACAAAATGCACGCACGTTCCATCGGCCCATACTCGCTCATCACGCAGCAACCGTTGGGCGGTAAGGCGCAGTTCGGGGGTCAGCGTTTCGGCGAGATGGAGGTTTGGGCACTCGAAGCATTTGGCGCAGCCACCATCCTGCAAGAGTTGCTCACGCTCAAATCGGACGACATCGTGGGCCGTGCGAAGGCATACGAAGCCATTGTCAAAGGCGACGTGCTGCCGGAGCCGAATATTCCTGAATCGTTCAACGTACTCGTGCACGAGTTGCGCGGCCTTGCGTTGGATATCAAGTTTGAGTAATTTAGTAATTGGGAATTGGGAATTGGGAATTCGAAATTAGAATACCCAATACCCAATTCCCAATATCCAATTTTGACAAAATATGTCTTTCAAAAAGAAATCATCCATTCCTGCTCCTGATTTCAATTCCATCACCATCAGCCTCACGTCTCCTGACGACATCCTGGAGCGCAGCTACGGTGAGGTGTTGAAGCCGGAGACGATCAATTACCGCTCTTACAAACCGGAGCGTGATGGCTTGTTTTGCGAGCGCATTTTTGGCCCGGTCAAGGACTACGAATGCTACTGCGGCAAGTACAAGCGGATTCGTTATAAAGGAATCGTTTGCGACCGTTGCGGCGTGGAAGTGACGGAAAAGAAAGTCCGTCGGGAACGCATGGGCCACATCAAGCTCGTGGTGCCGGTCGTGCACATCTGGTTTTTCAAATCGCTCCCGAACAAAATTGGCTACCTGCTCGGCCTGTCCTCCAAAAAACTGGAAAGCGTAATTTACTACGAACGCTACGTCGTCATCCAGTGGGGTACCGCACAGCGTCCCGAAAATGCCGATGAAGACAACGCCCTGCTGTCGGAGGAAGAATACATGGACATCATGGATGCCCTGCCGCCTGAGAACCAACAGTTGGACGATTCCGACCCGAACAAATTTGTCGCCCGCATGGGCGCCGAGGCCGTGCGTGACATGCTCAACCGCCTCGAACTCGACCAGCTTTCCTTCGACCTCCGCCACCAGGCTGCCAACGAAACCAGCCAGCAGCGCAAAAGCGAGGCATTGAAACGCCTCCGCGTCGTCGAGGCATTCCGCAGTGCGCAGACCCGCATGGAAAACCGTCCGGAATGGATGGTCATCCAATACCTGCCGGTGGTGCCGCCTGAGCTTCGCCCATTGGTGCCGCTCGATGGTGGCCGCTTCGCAAGCTCCGACTTGAACGACCTGTACCGCCGGGTCATCATCCGCAACAACCGCCTCAAGCGTTTGCTCGAAATCAAAGCACCGGAGGTGATTTTGCGGAACGAAAAAAGGATGTTGCAGGAGGCAGTGGACTCGCTGTTCGACAACTCCCGCAAGTCCAACGCCGTGAAAGCCGAAGGTGGCCGGGCGCTGAAATCGCTCTCCGACATCCTCAAAGGCAAGCAGGGCCGTTTCCGCCAAAACCTGTTGGGCAAACGGGTGGACTACTCCGGTCGTTCGGTGATTGTGGTAGGCCCGACGCTCCGACTGCACGAGTGCGGTTTGCCGAAAGGCATGGCGGCTGAATTGTTCAAGCCGTTCATTATCAGGAAGTTAATTGAACGTGGCGTGGTCAAAACGGTGAAATCCGCCAAGAAATTGGTGGACCGCAAAGACTCCATCATTTGGGATATCCTCGAAAACATTCTGAAAGGGCACCCCGTGCTCCTCAACCGTGCCCCGACGCTGCACCGGCTGTCCATCCAGGCTTTCCAGCCGAGGTTGGTCGAAGGCAAGGCCATCCAGCTTCACCCGCTGGTGTGCGGTGCGTTCAACGCCGACTTCGACGGTGACCAGATGGCCGTTCACGTGCCGTTGAGCCAGGGTTCCATCCTGGAGGCGCAACTGCTCATGCTCTCGTCGCACAACATGCTCAACCCGCAGGACGGCTCGCCCGTCACATTGCCTTCGCAAGACATGGTGTTGGGCTTGTACTACATGACGAAAGGTAAAAAATCCAGGGAAGGCCTCGTGGTGAAAGGGGAAGGTGGCAAGTTCTATTCTGCCGAAGAGGTGCGCATTGCCTTCAACGAGGGCCAACTCGACCTCCACGCCCACATCCATTGCCGCTGCCGGGTGGAAGACGAAAAAGGCGAAATGGCACAAAAGGTGATTGAAACCACTTGTGGCAGGGTACTTTTCAACGAAGCCGTACCGGAAGTTGTGCCGTTCATCAACGAACTGCTGACGAAGCGCAACCTGAAAAAAATCATCGCTGACATCCTGCGCCGTACCAGTTTTGCCGCTACTGCCGATTTCCTCGACAGTGCGAAAGAGTTGGGTTTCACCTGGGCGTTCCGGGGCGGTTTGTCTTTCAACCTGGGCGACCTGATTACCCCGTCGGTGAAACAACGCATCCTGGAGCAGGCGCAGACGGAAGTGGACGAGGTTTGGGACAACTACAACATGGGCCTCATCACGTTCAACGAACGCTACAACCAGATTATCGACAAGTGGACTTACGCTGACAACCGGGTGACCGATGCGTTGATGAAAGAACTCTCCACGCATAAGTACGGCTTCAACTCGGTGTTCATGATGCTCGACTCCGGCGCCCGTGGTTCCAAGCAGCAAATCAAGCAGTTGTGCGGCCTGCGGGGCCTCATGGCCAAGCCGAAAAAATCCGGCGACTCCGGTGGGGCTATCATCGAGAACCCCATCCTCTCCAATTTTGTGGATGGCCTCTCGGTGTTGGAATACTTCATCTCCACGCACGGTGCCCGCAAGGGCCTTGCCGACACCGCCCTGAAAACGGCGGACGCAGGTTACCTCACCCGTCGTTTGGTGGACGTTTCGCAGGACGTGGTCATCATCGATGAAGACTGCGACACGCTGCGCGGCAACGAAACATCGGCGCTCAAGGACAACGATAAAATTATCGACCCGCTGTCCAACAGGATTCAGGGCCGGTACACGTTGCACGATATTTACCACCCTGTGACGGATGAACTCATCCTGAAAGCGGGCGAGTACATCAACGAAAACATTGCGAAGTACATCGAAGACGTCGGTATCGAGGAAGTGACCATCCGCTCGGTGCTCACCTGCGAAACCAAGCGGGGCGTGTGCGCCAAGTGCTACGGCAAAAACCTCGCTACGGGCCGGGTGACCGAAATGGGCGACGCAGTGGGCATCATCGCTGCGCAATCCATCGGTGAGCCGGGCACACAGCTCACGCTGCGTACCTTCCACGTGGGCGGTATCGCTTCCGTGACCAAATCGGAAAGCGAAATCACCGCCAAGTCCGACGGGAAAGTGGAATTCGATGCCATCCGTACCACGACTTACAAAGACAATGACGGCAAAGCCGTGAACGTCGTACTCTCCCGGACGGGCGAGTTGCGCATCACCGACGGGGAAGGCAAACGCCAGTTTGGCTCCCACCACATTCCTTACGGTGCTACGCTACATGTGAAGGAAGGCCAGAGCATCAGCAAAGGCGACCTGATTTGCGAGTGGGACCCGTTCAACGCCGTGATTGTATCGGAGTTCGAAGGCATTGCCAAATTTGACAGCGTGGAGGAAGGTGTCACCTTCCGCATGGAACGTGACGACCAGACGGGCTATGCCGAAAAAGTCATCATCGAGAGCAAAAACAAGAAAAAAATTCCGAGCATCAGCATCGTCAGCCCGGATGGGGAAGAGCTTCGCCGGTACAGCTTGCCGGTAGGCGCTTACATCTCCATCGAGGACAACCAGGAGGTGAATGCCGGTCAGAAAATCGTGAAAATACCTCGTAAACTCGGCAAAATACAGGACATCACCGGTGGCCTGCCGAGGGTAACGGAATTGTTCGAGGCACGGAACCCGTCGAACCCGGCGGTCGTTTCCGAAATCGACGGCGAGGTGCTGTTTGGCAAAATCAAACGCGGCAACCAGGAAATCACGGTGAAAGCGAAAGACGGCCAGACGCACCGCTACCTCATCCCGCTGTCCAAGCACGTGCTCGTGCAGGAAGGCGACTTCGTTCGGGCGGGCACATCGCTCTCCGACGGCACGGTTTCACCGAAAGACATCCTGGCCATCAAAGGCCCGTTTGCGGTGCAATCCTACCTCGTGAACGGCGTGCAGGAAGTTTACCGCTCGCAGGGTATCGCCATCAACGACAAGCACATCGAGGTCATCGTGCGTCAGATGATGCGCCGGGTGACGATCCAGGATCCAGGCGACACCACCTTCCTCGAAAGCGAAGCTGTGGAGAAATGGGAATTCCTGGAGCAGAACGACTGGATTTACGACAAAAAAGTCATCACGGATGCTGGTGAAAGCGGACGCCTGAAACCCGGCCAGCTCGTGAACCTGCGCCAAATCAGGGAGGAAAACTCCTACCTGAAGCGCAACGACCGCAAGCTCGTGCAGTTCCGTGACGCAGTGGCTGCCACCTCCAGTTCGATGCTGCAAGGTATCACCCGCTCGTCGTTGGGCACAGAAAGCTGGATTTCGGCGGCCTCCTTCCAGGAGACGACCAAAGTCCTCAGCACCGCTGCCATCGAGGCGAAACCCGACTTGCTCTACGGCTTGAAGGAGAACGTCATCGTCGGCAAGAAAATCCCTGCCGGTACGGGTATGCGCAAGTTCGACGAACTGTTCGTCACGAGCATGGAGTCGCACAAGTCCTTCAAGGAGCGCCGCCACCTGATGGAAGAGGAATACGAAGAGTACGAAGATTGATTACTGTGTACCGGCGACTTTAGTCGCCGGTGTTGAATAAACAACGGCCCGTCCTGTGCGCAGGATGGGCCGCTGTCGTTTGGTGTATCGGCGACTTTCAGTCGCCGACGCTCACAACGGCGACTTAAAGTCGCCGGTACATTATTTCATCCCTGCCAATTTCCTCAAATCCATTCCTTTCACTAATTTTTTCAAATCATCCATGTCTGTTTCCCCCTTCGTCGTCACCAGAAAACGGTCTGCCACGATGATGGCAAGCTCGCTTCTGCCGCTGTTTTTGCTATACTTTTCGTAGCACTTGTAACCCTCCAGCGTGGAGGTGCGCTCGAAACCGTTTTCGTCTTCCTTGTCAATGACGATGGTGGACCAGGCTGCCATGCCCATCATTGCCATGCCCAATCCGCCAGTGTCCATCACGTTCACTTCGACAGTGGCATCGCCTTTTTTGTACTTACTTTCGGCACGGGAGACGGTCATTCCGCCTGCACCGGTGGTCTCGCCGCCCTTGCTGGTGCGCTCGTAGCTGGCGAGTTCTTCGGGCAGCAGTTCCTGCAATTGGCGGAAATTGATGGGTTCCACCTGTTTTCCGCCATTCAAATTTCTCATGGCTTCCTGCGCCTGTTGCATGGCATCCTGCATGTTGGCAGGCTGGTTGTCGCTGACGGCGTTGGCGGCATCTCCGGCAGCGGCTTCTTCTTGGTTAGTTTTCTCCTTGCTGCCGCCGGAGCAGGCAAGCAAAGTCAATCCGAACGAAAAGGCGATGAGACAAAAGAGGTTTTTCATCATTCAACGGTTTTGAAACATGCCCGAAACCGACAGGCTATCCCCCGCTGCTTTCGACCATGCTTTGAGTGAAGAACCAAAAATAGCGAATTTAGCTGCAAACAAGTCAATTCGCTACGCACCGCGTAGCGAATTGGATATATCAAATAATACTGCCTGAAATTCTTCAAGCTGGGTTCCGAAAAACCGCTGCCGAATTCGGCCGTCAGCCGTTCCGACAAGCCCGCAATCAACGCTTCGCCATACCCGGCCCGCTCCCGCCCGCTTTGCTCTTCTTCCACAATCAGCCTGCCTACCTCCCAGTAGGCCGACAGCATGGCAGTGTTGATGGCGGCGTAGGCTTGCGCACGGGCGGAGTTTATTAGCTTGCGGGCAGTTTCGGGGAGTGGCTCGAATGGATGATTTGGTTTGTCATAGCTGATTTGTTTTATGGTGCAAGAAAGGAGTTTGAAGGGAAATTTTTAAATAGCAAGTTTTGACTTTTCTTAATGTTGCATTATCCATTGCTTTTGAGCATCGTTTCATAAATAGAATAGGACAATTCATCAAACTTTACTTTATCCAATTGTCCGGCGATGCCTGCCAAGTTTGCGTCTATCTGCTTTTTTAACCTTGGAAAATTATGCATCTGTTCAAGATAGTTTGCCTGTAAAGTGATTGCAGCGGCTTCTTCAAATTGCTGAAGCTCATATTTAAGGTGCCCAATGTTTGTAAGCGCCAGAATAATGTTGTAGATGTTTCCAGATTCTCGAAAGAATTCAAGGGCTTCAACATAATAATGTTCAGCTTCCTCAAAATTTCCAATCTTTGTATAAGTTACTCCCAATTGCATGTAAGTAGCTGCTGCTCCTCGCTTGTTTTGAAGTTGATGCTTAATAATAAGGGATTGGTGATAATTGGTCAGAGCTTCTTCATAATCTTCTTTTAAAAGAAAGATGTTTCCTATTTGGTTGAACGAGATTCCCATACCTTCGTAGTCCGCTATATCTTCTTTGTCTTTAAATGATTGATAATAATAATTCAACGCCTTGTCCAGTTTTCCAAGATTTTGATAACAAACCCCAATATTATGTTTCGTATATGCTACTTTCTTTTTCAGTTTGTCGCCTTCAAAATGTGTTTTTTGAACCTCTTCCATGGCGGTCTTCATTGATTTTAAGGCTTCTTTGAATAATCCTTGGTTAATAGACAGTAATCCTATTGTGTTCATAGCCAAGAATTTAAGTTCACCTTTGTTCAGTATCTCGCCAATCCTTAGCACCTTTTCAGAATATTCGACAGTTTTTTCAAACATTCCGAAAAACATACTCGCCTCAGCTAAAGCGTGATAAACTTCACCAAGACTCTCTTGAGACAGTACGTCCTCATATTTCAAAACCTCCAACAAAAGGTCACGGGATGCACGAAAATCAAAAACCTTCAGCTCTAAAACGCCTGAAATCCCCAAAGTTATTTTAGCATATTTGACATAATCTTTGCCTTGAAGATAGTGCCAGCGAGCCCTAAGATGATTTCCCAAATCAGGAAAGGAATTATTTTCTTCAAAATGTACTCCAGCTTTGAGGTGCCATTTGAAGACATTGTCAGTGATACATTTTCTTTCAAGAATGAATTTACTCGTCAACCGATGCACCTCGAAACTACCGCCCTCCTCCACAAAACAAACCGACCACTCATGCAGCGCCTGCAAAACCGGCAGCAGTTCCGCCTCTGCCTTCCCACTGACGGCAGCCAAAGCTGCCGGTTCAGTTCGGGCGATAAAAATGGAAGCGACTTTAAAAACAGCCTGCTCCTCCGCCGTCAGCCGCTGCCAGACTTTTTCCAGCAGCAGGTCTTCGAACACCTGAGTCTCCACCTGCCCGACGGAGGCGTCGAGGGCGCTCCAATCGAAGGACTGGTCCTTTTTCAGCAGGCTTTCGAGGAACTCGTAGGCACGGGGATGCCCGTCGAGGCGGCGGCAGACGCCGTCCCGCTGCGGCATCGGGATGCGGCGCAGGTGTTCGGAGAAATTGGTCAGACGGTACTGCTCGGCGTAGCTCATTTTGTCGAGCGCCAGATGCTCCGCCACGCCGTCGAGGTCGCTGATTTTGTAGCGGGTGGTGAAGAGCAGGTGGCAGCCGGGCGGTGCGTTTTCGCAGAGGTGGAGCAGGAACGCCCGCAAGCCGGGGCTTTTGATTTCGCCCCGACTGGCAGTCGGGGTGGGATTGGGGATTTCGGAGGGGGCAGCTTCCAAATCTTGCACGTCCTCGAAGTTGTCGAACAGGAGGATGATTTTGCGCCATTTGAGGTGGTTGTCCAGCAGGGCTTGCAGCTTTTGGGTCGGGTCGGCGTCGGGGTTTTCCAAAAAGGCTTTCAGGTGGCGGTGCAGGCTATCGGCGGGTTTTGCCTCGCAGAAGCGGGCGAAAAGTTCGTCGAGGATGGCTTTTTCGTTGATTTGGTGGCTGCCCCGGAAGATGACGACTTCGTGGCTGCGGTTGTCGAAGTTGTGGGCGAAGGCTTCGGCGAGGGTGGTTTTGCCCATGCCGCCCAGCCCGTGCAGGCAGGCGTGTTTGTCGCTGGCAAAAAGGCGGCGCAGGCGGATGAGGTAGCGCTTGCGCCCGATGAAGCCCTGCCCCACGAGGCGCTTTTGACCGATTTTGAAGAAGCTGCTGCGGGGGTAAAAATTGTCGGGAAGGGCGTAGGGCTGCCGTGCGTCCACCAACTCGCCGACGTATTGGTTGAGCCAGACGGAAGGCGTGAACCACTCGGCAATCGCTGTCGAAGAAGCATTGCCTTCACGTTTAGCCTGAATGTCTTTCCAGAGCGCTTCCCGTGCCTGAGCGAGTGCGTGGGTGAGAGTTTTGCCTTTGGCGAGCGTCTCGTACAGCGCAGCGGTGAAGCGTTTCGCCGCCTCGTCCGTGACGGAAAAGCGCATGGCAACGATGGCGGGTGTGCCTGCGCCCGTTGCCAACTGCTCCACGACGCTTCCCTCCCCGCAGACGGCAGTCTCGCAGGCGCTGAGTAGGAGCAGTTTGACGCATTTGTGGTAGCGGATTGTTTCGCCCAATTCAGCGCCGGAGATGCATTGCAAGTCGCCCCACTCATTCTCCATGTGCAGCGTTCCTTGCCCCATTCGGTAAGCGCCATGCCCACTGATGTGCAGGATGTCGTGATGACGGGCAGCCAGCGCTTTTTCGATTTCCGCCAAAGAAGCGTTGTCGAGAAACTCGACCACGATTTTGGGTTGTGCGCCTGTCGCCTCCAGATTTCCCACGGCTTTGATGAGCAGTTCCTGCTGCTCGTCTTCGATTTCGAGCATCTTGTCCCGTTCGGAGAGGTTTTCCGGCAGGGCGGTGACGAAGAGCATTTTCAGCGGCGCGGCGCTGCCGGTTTTGCCTTGCAAATCAAAACTTTCGAAGTGCGCTTCCAAAGTGCGCACTATGCCGAAACTGCTCACGGCAAGGCTTCGCTTTGCCACACCGCCGGTGGCGGGAAAAAGGAGCGGGATGACCATTTCCCAGGGCAGGTTTTTCACTTTTTCATCGTCGGCGGAAATAGCGAGCAGCAGTTCTTCCACTTTCCCTTTTTCGAGCAGGGCGATGAAGTCCCGGCACACCGTGCCGATGTCGCTGGAGAAGAAGGTGGAGAAAAGGGCTTGCGAAAGCTGGTCTTCCGCTCGGTGGGCTTGGGCTGCGAAGCTGCTGATGTCTCGCAGGTGCGCCTCGCTGCTGCGCCGGGTCTGCTGAAATTCCTCTACTTGCTGGAACAAGTGCGGCGGGAGGTCGAGGGTGATTTTTTCCTTGAGCAAAGGTTCGCCCGACGTGCCGAGTTTGCCCTGTCCGGCGTGTTTGGACTTGACGGAAAGCTGTGCGGTGAAGGCGTTTTCCGCCGCGCCCGCCCGCTCGATGCGGAGGAACAAAATGCTGTGGTGGAAGTCGTCGTGGAAGTTGTAGATGACGTCGCCGATGTGGACGTTGCCGCCAGCGGTGACGGAAGCACCGGGATAGACGATGTTTTTGTAGCGGTCGGACACTTGAATGGGCGATTTGTGTTTTTTAAGTCGGTAAAATAGGGAGAATTCTGTAGGTGTTCACGATAGTTTTCTCTCAGGTCTTCAGTGGAAATGGGCAGGGATTCAGCAACAAAAAAAGGGCGGCTCTCACACTGGAAAAACCGCCCCTTTTTTCTTAATTGACACTCGATTCTCACGCAAAATAATCCTTCATTTTGTCAAAAAAACCCCGCTCGCCCTTGCCGGGGTCAGGCTGGAAATTGGGCATCCCCTTCATTTTTTCAAGCAGGTGGCGTTCCTCGTCCGTCAGTTTTTTGGGTGTCCATACGTTCACCTGGATGAGTTGGTCGCCCTTCTCGTAGCTCTGCACCGAGGGCAGTCCCTTGCCTTTCAGCCGGAAAATTTTGCCTGCCTGGGTGCCTGGCGGCACTTTGATTTTTACCGGCCCTTCGATGGTCGGCACTTCGACGGAGGTGCCGAGTGCGGCATCGGCGAAATTGACGAACAGGTCGTAGGCAACGTTCAGGCCGTCCCGGTGCAGGTGCTCGTGCGGCACCTCCTCGACGTTGATGAGCAGGTCGCCGGCGGGGCCGCCTTTGGCCCCGGCATTGCCCTTGCCGCCGAGCGACAATTGCATACCCTCGGCCACACCGGCGGGGATGTCCATTTCGATGGTTTCTTCACCGTACACCCGTCCGTCGCCCTTGCAGGTGGCGCAACTGGCCGTCACCACCTCGCCCGAACCCTGGCAGGTGGGGCAGGTGGTGGTCGTCTGCATCTGGCCGAGGAAGGTGCTGCGCACCTGGCGCACGTAGCCGGAGCCACGGCAGGTGCCGCAGGTCTGCAGCGAACTGCGGTCTTTGGCACCGCTGCCGCCGCAGGTCTGGCAGTGTAGCTGCTTGTTGACTTTGATTTTTTTTGAAACGCCCGTGGCGATTTCTTCGAGGGTGAGTTTCACTTTGATGCGCAGGTTGCTGCCCCGCTGGCCGGTGGGCCGCCCGCCACCACCTCCGCCACCCCGTTGCCCCCGGAAAAATTCATCGAACGGGCTGTTGCCGCCGCCGCCGAAAATGTCGCCGAACTGCGAGAAAATATCCTCCATCGTCATGCCACCGGCACCGCCCCGGAAGCCGCCGCCCATGTTCGGGTCAACACCGGCATGGCCGTAACGGTCATAGCGGGCACGTTTGTCCGCATCGCTCAACACCTCGTAGGCTTCTGCGGCTTCCTTGAATTTGTCCTCCGCTGCCTTGTCGCCAGGGTTTCTGTCGGGGTGAAATTCGAGCGCTTTTTTCCGGTAGGCTTTTTTTATTGCATCGGCATCGGCGTTTTTAGGTACGCCGAGTATGTGGTAAAAATCTTTTTTTGCCATTTTTTGTTGAGGGTTTGAGTGTTTGAGAACTTGAGTGGTTGAGGATTTACGAGATTTTGAATCCTAACACACCCGCATCCCAGACCCTCTTATTTCCCAACCACGACTTTGGCGTGGCGGATGATTTTATCGTTCAGCCGGTAGCCTTTTTCAAGGGTATCGACCACTTTGCCTTTCAAATCTTCGGTCGGGGCGGGTATTTCCGTGATGGCCTCGTGCAGTTCCGGGTCGAAAGGCTCCCCATTGCTTTCCATTGGCTCAACGCCTTTCTGGCGCAAGACGGAGTAGATTTTTTGGTAAACCAACTCGACACCGTCGCTCCAGCCTGACTCCTGCTGGCCTTCGGCAAACTTTTTTGCCCTGTCAAAATCGTCCAAAACCGGCAAGAGGGCTGACACAGTGTCCTGCGCCGCCGATTTCATCCAGTCCAATTTCTCCCGCACGGCCCGCCGTTTGTAGTTGTCAAACTCGGCGTACATGCGCATATATTTGTCCTTCAACTCCTCCAATTGTTGGCGAAGCTCTGTGCTATCGTCCTGATTTTCAGATACTTGCATGTCTTCCTGGCCGTTTTGGGCATCGCCGCCGTCTTCGGTCGTCGTTTGTTCAGTCTGGTCAATGAGTTCCTCCGGCTGCGGATTGGCAGCGTTGTCTTTTTCGGTCATTCTTCTAAATTTTTTTAGCATGGTTCAACACGGCTTTTAATCAATATTTTTGCCATCGGAAAAAAGCAGTCAATTTGTCAGGATTGACGGATTGGACTGTTTTTTAAGGTAAAAACCGAACATCGTCGGCTGTAATTTTACGTGAAATTGGGCATAAAAATCAAACTCCTTGACCCCTAACGCATTGATTTCAAGCATTTTGAAAAAGACAGCCCTGCTCGTTGGGTGCCTGTTCGCCGTCGGCATCCTCCAAGCCCAGAACACGGTCACGTTCGAGGTGTCCACCGATGCGAGACAGGTGTTGCTCAACAGCTATTTCGAGGTCACGTTTACCCTCAGCAATGCGAACGGGACAGATTTTGCGCCGCCGTCGTTCAAAGATTTCATACTGTTGGCCGGGCCGAATTCTTCGTCCAGTATGCAAATTGTCAACGGCGTGGTGACCCGTGAAATGGGCTACGGCTACACGCTCCAGCCAACCAGGGTGGGCAAAATCACCATCGGGAGTGCGTCGGTCCGGGCGGGCGGCAAGAAACTCACCACCAGGCCCCTGACCATCGAGGTGGTGAAAGGCACTACAAAAAACAAGGCCAGGGCGGAGGCGCAGGTGTTCGTGAAAGTGGAGCCGAGCAAGACGGAGGCCTACGTCGGGGAGCAGGTTTTGCTGGATTTTAAGCTCTACACCACGGTCGGTGTCGAAGGCTACGACATCCCGGAAGACCCGGATTACGAGGGGTTTTACGCCCAGGAACTGCGCCGTTTCAGCTCCAACACCACGCAGGAGGTCATTGGCGGTAAACAATACGCCACCAAAGTGCTGCGGCGCATCGCCTTGTTTCCCCAGCAGACGGGCAAGATGGTCGTGGACCCGTTCAGGATTCAGTTGGCGATGGTGGACGAAAACGACCGGAAGGGTTTTTTCTTCAACCGCAACGTGCGGCCTGTATTTTTCACCACGGAGCCTGTCGAAATCAAAGTGAACCCGCTACCGGCGGGGGCACCGGACAGTTTTTGCGGAGCGGTCGGCCATTTCAATTTTCAGGCAGGCATCGACCGGAAAACGGCCACCACGGACGATGCGCTGAAGCTGACCATGACCATTTCCGGCAATGGGGACATGAAGCGGGTGCAAGCGCCGCCGCTCGTTTTGTCCGACTCCTTTGAGGTGTACCCACCGAAGGTGATTGGCGAAAAAAGCGCTGAAATCCAGGGAGAGATAGTTGGGGAAAAAGTGTTGGAGTACCTCGTTTTGCCAAAATACCCCGGCCAGTTCAGCATCCGGCCCGTGTTCACCTATTTTAATGTCGGGAGCGGGAAATACGAAAGTATTTCCTCCGGCCCGTTTGCTGTGACCGTTCGCCCCGGTTCCGGGAAGCGCCAACCTGCGCAGTCTGGTTCCCGGCTACCCGACGATATTCGCCCCATCAAACAACAAACCGACCTTGCGCGGCGAGGGGGTCCGTTTGCAGGCTCGCCCGTGTTTTTTGGGTTGGCAGCCCTGCCGCTGGTGGCATTCCTCGGCTTTTTCTTTTTTAAAAAAAGGCAACAAAAGCAGGCATCCATCGACCCGGTTTTGCTCAAAAGCCGCCTCGCCAGCCGGGAGGCCCAAAAAAGACTGTCCACGGCCCGGCAGCATTTGCTGGCTGGCAACAGCCGGTTTTTTTACGATGAAATTTCGAAGGCATCGCTGGGCTATGTTTGCGACAAACTGAACATCCCGCTCTCGCAACTTTCCAAAAATGGTGTGCAAGAAAAACTTCAATCGCTCAACGTCGGCCCTTCGCAGATTGATGAGTTTTTGAAAATTCTCCAGACCTGCGAAATGGCACTGTTTGCCGGGATGGACAACGCTTCGGACATGCAGTCAACGTACGAAAAAACGGTTTCTGTGATTACCGGGATGGAAGAAGAATTGAGTTGAGTTTTGATAAAATAGGTTGACAATCAATATCTTATGGTGTAAATGAAAAACCGCTCCCCGATTTTATTGGCCTCCTTTTTCATATTGTCCATTGCCAACCTGTTGGCTGTCGGTCTATCGGTCGAGGGATTGAATTATTGTACAAAACCGCTGCTGATGCCCTTCCTTGCAGCTTGGTTTTTCCTGGAGACCCGACTCAAGCGAAGCACTTTTTCAATACTCATCATCGTTGGCCTTTGCTTTTCCACGTTCGGCGACACCCTGCTGATGTTTGCAAAATCCGCTGGGGCCAACTACTTCCTGCTCGGGCTTGGCAGTTTTTTGTTGGCGCACCTGGCTTACATCGGGGCGTTTGTAAAATATCCGGGAGTAGGGGAGGGGAGGGTGGGCAAAAAACCTTGGCTGGTGCTGCCATTTTTGGCGTTTTTGGTCGGGTTTTGCAGTTTTTTGTGGAGCGATTTACCTGCTGATTTTAAAATTCCCGTGGCGGCCTATGCCGTTGTCATCACCACGATGGCTGCCTTTTGTTTAAATATGAGCGGCAGGGTTGAAGATGGTGCCGCTAAAATATTGATGTGGGGTGCGATATTTTTTGTCCTTTCAGATTCATGGATAGCCGTGGCAAAATTCAAGTTTACGGAATTAAATGACTCATTGTCAGGCATTTCGATAATGGCGACCTACCTCGCCGGGCAATTTTTCATCGCAAAAGGAAGCTCGAAGGCCAATGATTCTATTCAAATGGTTCCCCGGTTGTAAGTCCGCCAGTAAGAAATGACCATTCTGAAGGGGAACAATGCTGTGGCGATGATGCTGCCGACACCGAAAAACAGCATTTCGGTTTGTGTGTAGCTGATCATTCCGGTTTGGCTTTCAGGTGAAATATTTTTGAATAATCCTTCCAGCCCGATTTCATCGGCATAAACCGTAAAGGTGTGCATTTGGTCAATGGAATACATGATCAAAGGAATGCACAGAATCAAAGCGACCGGTTTTGCCCATTGAATATGGCCGAGGAAGGTGTGTTTTAGCAAAAAAAGGTGTCGGGTGAGCGTGACAAAAGCGAGGATGTAAACTATGTTCGATTCCCAAAACGGGTAAATCGACGTTGTTCTGTATATCGGAAAAAGCACCCCGGCCAGCAAGAGGGCAGTTGCCAGCCACCAAAAAAACTCCAGGCGGAGTAAGATGAGGGATTTTTTTTTGTCCATAGTTCGGAAGTATGGCGGGCGGATATAAAATAATCACGTTACGAAGACTCTAAAAACGCACAAAGCCCGCTGAACAAATTGCACAGCGGGCTTAGGGACGTTGGCCCCCCGTTCAAAACGGGGCGGGGGGAAAAAAAGAGTTGGCGGCGACCTGCTCTCCCGGCTTTCAGGGCCAGTACCATCGGCGCAGAAGGGCTTA
>JACRAN010000293.1 GCA_016234735.1 Bacteroidota bacterium
ACAGTGGCCATCATTCCGTTGTTGGAGTGGTTATTCAGGGAGATGAAACTTCGTAAAATCATCGTGGCCACAGCGCCCTTCGCTGCCGCAGCCGTGGTGTACCTGGTGGTGCGTTCCAACATCCTCGGCGGCTTGAACGAAGGGGTCGAACTCACCGAATTGGACAATTCACTGCTGGCTTGCCAGGGCTTTGCGGAGCGGTCGGCTTCCAACATCCTTGTGCTGGGGTACTACCTGCTCAAAACCGTTTTCCCCCACCCGCTCATCAGCGATTACTCGTACCTGACGCTGCCCATCGTCAACTGGGACGACTGGCGGGTGTACCTCGCCCTGCTCGCCAACCTCGGCCTGCTGGCGCTTGGTCTGCACGGTTTTTTCAAAAAGAAAATTTACAGTTACGGGGCGCTGCATTATTTCATCACGGTTTCGATGTTCACGAGCCTGATTGTGACGAACGTGAGCGCCTACAACGACCGATTCCTGTTCACGCCCGTGCTCGGCATTTGCCTGATTCTGGCGTGGCTGATTTCATTTTTGATAAAAAAAACGGACGGTGAAAATCAAAATCCCTTTGCCGCATTTTTCAAGCATAATTTTGTGGTGGTGGCAATCGTGGCAGTGCTTGCGGCAGTTTCGATTTATAAAATTGCAGACCACCTGCCCTACTGGAAAGACCGCTTCGCCCTCTTCGAGCATGATGCCACGCTCGCCCCGAACAATGCCCGGATGCGGAAAAATCATGGTGGGTCATTGGCGCGGTTGGCGGTGGAGGCACAGGAAAACGACCCGAACGCTGCACAGCAGTACGCTACCAAAGCCATCAAAGAATTAGATGCCGCGCTGGCGATTTACAACAACATCCCGACCGGGCACATCCACAGAGGCAACATGTACATCATTTTGGGGGAGTACGACAAGGCAGAGGAATCACTGAAATTGGCATTGGAACAAAACCCCGGCAACTACTTCGCCATCACCAGCCTGGGGAATGTGCTGTTCCGCACGGCCAAGTACGAGGAGGCGGTGAAATTGCTGGAAACCATCAAGCCGGCATACCGGAAACCCAACGATTTTTACATGCTTTCGCTCTGCTACGACCGACTTGGAAATACCCAAAAAGCTGTGGAGTACCGTCAGAAATCGGGAAAATGAGTCAGCCGGGCCAGTTGATTTTCAAGGATTTTGTATCCAACTTTTTGAGAAAAAAGGGTTGAAGCCAACAATTTCTATGAAACTGACTTGTAAAAAATACCACCTTTTATTTACTCGATAAAATATCACCTGGAAATAAATGTGAAGTAAAAAATCGGGATTTAGTGTTGGCAATCTGATTTCTTGGCCTATCTTTGCCTCAATCTGGTCTTTTTCGAGCAGAAAAATTACTCACACTACTCCCAATGATAGAGACCCTCATCTCATCAAAAACCCGCATCAAATTGCTGCTCAAGTTCTTTTTGAACAGCAATACCACTGCCTACCTGCGCAGCCTGGAGAGCGAGTTCGGGGAATCCACCAACGGCATCCGGGTAGAACTCAACCGCCTCGAAGAAGCAGGCATGTTGGCTTCCTTCACCGACGGCAACAAGAAAATGTTCCGGGCCAATACTGCCCACCCACTCTTCGGTGAAATCCACAATATTTTGATGAAAACCATCGGTTTGGACCAAGTCGTCCAAAACGTCATCGAGCGCTTGGGCGATGTGGAGCAGGTGTTTCTGGTCGGAGAATTTGCGAAGGGAAACGACAGCCCCATCATCGACCTCGTGTTCATCGGCAGCATCGACAAAAACTTCTTAGTGAACTTTGTGGAGCGGGTGGAAACATTGATCAAACGAAAAATACGGTACCTGATTTACGCCAGGGAAGAGTTTGACCTCAGCATGCAGATCCGCACTTTCGAGTCAGAATCGCTGCTGCTCTGGTCGAAAGATTAGGGCTGACAATTTACAAAAAAACACAATTACCACTTTTTGATAGCACATACATGTACAACCAATTAGTCAACAAAAACAAAAAAATCGCCGTCATCGGCCTCGGTTATGTGGGACTTCCGCTTGCGCTGGTTTTTGCCAAAAAGTTCAGCGTCATCGGTTTTGACATCAACGGGGCACGGGTGGAAATGATGAAAAACGGCGTTGACCCTTCGAAAGAACTTGGGAAAGAAGATTTTGAAAACAAAGACATGGTTTTCACGGCAAAATTGGAAGACCTCCGACAGGCCCATTTTTTCGTGGTGGCAGTGCCCACGCCGGTTGACAGTGCCAATGTGCCCGACCTGAAACCCGTTCTGGGCGCCGCCAAAACGGTGGGGCAGGTTTTGAAAAAAGGGGACTACGTGGTGTTCGAGTCCACCGTGTACCCTGGCTGCACCGAGGAAGATTGTGTGCCGATTTTGGAAGAACTGTCAGGATTGAAAGCGGGCGTTGATTTCAAATTTGGCTACTCGCCGGAGCGCATCAACCCGGGAGACAGGGAACACACGGTCGAAAAAATCCTGAAAATCGTCTCTGGCAACGATGCCGAAGCCCTGGAGGAAATCGCCAACGTTTACGGCGCTGTGATTCTGGCGGGAGTTTACAAAGCTGCCAGCATCAAAGTGGCCGAAGCCGCCAAAGTCATCGAAAATACGCAGCGGGACATCAACATCTCGCTGATGAACGAGCTTTCCATCATTTTTGACAAGATGGGAATCGACACCAAAGCCGTGCTGGAAGCAGCATGCACCAAGTGGAATTTCCTGAAATTCGTTCCCGGCTTAGTGGGAGGGCACTGCATCGGCGTTGACCCCTACTATTTGGTACACAAAGCCAGGCAATTGGGCTACGAACCGCAGGTGATTTTAAGTGGCCGCCGGATCAATGACGGGATGCCGGGCTTCATCGCCAAAAGGCTCGTTCAGAAGCTGATAAAATTGGGCAAAAACCCCTCCGAGGCAAAAGTGCTGGTGATGGGCGTCACGTTCAAAGAAAACGTGTCGGACATCCGCAATTCAAAAGTCGCCGACCTCGTGAAGGAACTCATGCAGTTTTCCATCAACGTCCACATGGTGGACCCGTACGCTTCTCCCAACGAATTTGCGCACGAGTACGGCCTGACGCTGATGGATTCACCCTCCAATGACTACGATGCCGTCATTTTGGCGGTGAACCACGACGAATACCAAAACCTGGAGTACGGCTATTTTAGCACCATCATGAAAAAACAACCGATTTTGATGGATTTGAAAGCAGTGCTTGACCCTTCAAAAGTGAAGGAGGCCGGTATCGTTTACTGGAGGCTGTGATTTTCATTGTCAAATCAAACCCGATGATGAAAACAAAAACACAGCAGCCAATCAAGGAATTTGAAAACCACCTGCACGGGACGGAGTTGCGATGGTTTGCGGTGTACACGAGGTTCAAAAGTGAAAAAGTCGTACAGCGGTTGCTGCAAAACAAAGAAATCGAGTGCTACCTGCCCCTTCAAAAAGTGACGAGGCGGTACACCCGCAAAATCAAGCACCACGAAATCCCGCTCATCAGTTGCTACATATTCGTCAGGATCAACAAAGACCAATATGTGCCGGTGCTCGAAACGGAAAATGTGTTGAAATTCATCCGCTTCGCAAAAAACCTGCTGGCGATCCCCGACGAGGAAATGGCGATGTTGAAGCGGGTGGTGGGCGAAGGGGAGGAAGTCACGGCGGAGCCGGGCCGCTTCTCGGAGGGCGATGTGGTGGAAGTGATTGGCGGCAAACTCACCGGCCTGCGGGGCAGGTTGGTGGAAAAACAAGGAAAAAAACAGATGGTCGTGGAGTTGGAGAGCGTCGGTTTCTCCTTGCGGATGAACATCGACGTTTCGCTGCTCCAAAGGGTTTGATTTTTTGGCCATTGGCAGCCATTTGCCAGCCAAAAGCCAACGGCAAATAGCCAAAAGCCACAACAGGGCGGCTTTTTTGAAACCATGTTTTTTAAATCGAACGGTGCCGCACCCGGCAGCATCGCATCGTGGGTTTTATTTTTTTCTGATAGGGGCCTTGCGACCTATGAGCGGCGAAGCCATGTTTTTAATGGTCAATGGTGAATCAGGGGAACATCCATCCGGTATTTGAAAAATTGGTCGGCAGGGCCGAACGGGAAGCGTTCCTGCACCAAAACAGCAAGGTCATCTGGATGACCGGGCTTTCCGGCTCCGGCAAGAGCACCATTGCACAACTGCTTGAAAGACAGTTACTTGAACGGGGATTTTTTGCGCAAGTGCTCGATGGCGACAACATCCGCACCGGCATCAACAACAACCTTGGGTTCAGCCTCGAAGACCGCACGGAGAACATCCGCCGGATAGCCGAAGTGGCCAAATTGTACCTCCACAGCGGCATCATCACCATCTGCACGTTCATCAGCCCGACCCGTGCCATTCGGAATTTTGCGAAGCAAATCATTGGTGAGGCCGATTTCATTGAAATTTTCGTACACGCTCCACTTGAAGTTTGCGAAGCGAGGGACGTGAAGGGGCTGTACCAAAAAGCCCGTGCCGGTAAAATCAAGGATTTCACCGGCATTGATTCGCCCTACGAGCCGCCGTTCCTCCCGGATTTGACCTTGAACACTGAGGAGGAGAGCCTGGAAACTTCGACCGACCGGCTGCTTGGTTTTCTTTTACCCCTGCTGGCCAAATGAATTATCGGTTAAACCACCTGCGGGAACTTGAATCGGAATCCATCTTCATCCTACGGGAGGTAGCTGCGCAATTCGACAATCCGGTGCTGCTTTTTTCCGGGGGGAAAGATTCCATTTTGGTGTCGTACCTCGCCAAAAAAGCGTTTTATCCGGCCAGGATGCCGTTCCCGTTGCTGCATATCGACACGGGGCATAATTTCACCGAAACCATTGACTACCGTGACCGCTGGGTGAAGGACATCGGTGCCAGGTTGCTCATCGGCTCAGTGCAGGAGGCCATCGACCGGGGGTTGGTGACAGAAGAAAAAGGCTACAACGCCAGCCGGAATTTCCTGCAAACCGCCGTTTTGCTGGAGGCTTTGGAAAAAGGGAAGTTCGACGCCGCCATCGGCGGTGCCAGGCGGGACGAAGAAAAAGCCCGTGCGAAGGAGCGGTTTTTCAGCCATCGGGACGAATTCGGGCAGTGGGACCCCAAGAACCAGCGACCCGAACTCTGGAACCTGTTCAATGGTCGCAAGCATTTCGGCGAGCATTTCCGGGTGTTCCCCATCAGCAACTGGACGGAATTGGACGTGTGGCAGTACCTCGCACAGGAGCATGTGCCGCTGCCGGGTTTGTACTTTGCACATCGCCGAAAGGTTTTTTTCCGGGACGGTATTCTGATGGCCGATTCGGAATTTATTCCAAAAAGACCGGAGGAAAAAGTGGCGGAAATGACCGTCCGCTGCCGCACCATCGGCGATGTGACCTGCACCGGCGTTTGGGAATCAATCGCCGCCACCATCGAGGACATCATCGAAGAAGTGGCGGCCAGCCGAAAAACCGAACGTGGAGGCCGTACCGACGACAAGCGCTCGGAAACGGCCATGGAAGACCGAAAAAAAGACGGGTATTTTTAATTTTTGGGGAAATGCGGCTTGAAAAAGAAAAGGCAGTTTTTTTGAAAAAAACCATCCAGACCATCCATGCCGATGCACGGGTCCTGCTTTTCGGCTCCAGGGCCGACGACCGCAAAAAAGGAGGCGACATCGACATCATCGTGTTGGGGGAAAGCAAGTTGAGCCTCTCCGAAATACTTGGAATCCAGGTTGCATTCTGGAAACGCTTTGGGGAGCAAAAATTGGACATTGTGAGCTATGCTTTCAAAGAGCAGGCACCATTCAAGAATCTGGCTTTGGAAAACGCTGTCGAACTGTAGCCCGGCGAAAAGCAATGACTGAAAGAGAGCGAAACCTGGTTGAATTTCTCAGGGAAAATTTCGACTTGCTTGACAGGTCCCAGCTTCACCTGGAATTTTCATCGAAAAAATGCAGGCAGTTGAACCTGTGGGGCAGCTTGTAGGAAGAAGAAATGGAAGCACTGGATGCTTTCGCCTCCAGGTTCGCCCGTACTTCCGACATTTTTACCCAAAAAGTAGTCACTACACTTTTGCAGTTGCTTCAGGAGGAACATCCGACTTTCATTGATCGAATGAATTTCTGTGAAAAAATCAACGCCATATCTTCCGCCAATAACATGGTGGAAATCAGGGCTTTGCGCAATGCCATCGCCCATGAATACAGGCAAGCCAACTTGATGGAACTGTACGGAAAAATTTTGGAAAACGAGCCTGAACTGGACAAGAGTATTGAATTGTGCAGGCAATACGCAGCTTCCAAATTTCCAGGAATTTAACGCCTTGCATGTGAAAAACCTATCTTCCGAACTATTGCGTTTCACCACGGCAGGCAGCGTCGATGACGGGAAAAGCACCCTGATTGGCCGCCTGCTTTACGACAGCAAGTCCATTTTTGAAGACCAGTACGAAGCGGTGAAATCCGCTTCGGAACGGCGTGGAGAGGAGGGGGTGAACCTCGCCCTGCTCACCGACGGCCTGCGGGCAGAGCGGGAGCAGGGCATCACCATCGACGTGGCTTACCGCTATTTTGCCACCCCAAAAAGAAAATTCATCATCGCAGATACGCCCGGCCACACCCAGTACACCCGGAACATGGTCACGGGAGCTTCCACCGCCAACGTTGCGCTGGTTTTGGTGGATGCCCGTCAGGGGGTGGTCGAACAAACCCGCCGCCACGCCATCATCGCCTCGCTGTTGCAGATTCCGCACCTGGTGGTTTGCATCAACAAGATGGACCTGGTGGATTACAGCCAGGAAAAATATGAGGAAATCCGGGCTGAATTTGAGCAGTTCGCCTCCAAATTGGATGTCCATGACATTACTTTCATTCCGATTTCAGCCCTGAACGGCGACAATGTGGTGGACCGCTCCCAAAACACGGGTTGGTACGAAGGCGCTACCCTTCTCTACTACCTCGAACATGTACACATCGGAAGCGACCATAATTTCATTTATGCCCGCTTCCCGGTGCAGTACGTCATCCGTCCCTACAACGATGAATTTCACGATTACCGCGGCTACGCAGGCCGGGTAGCTGGCGGTGTTTTGAAAAAAGGGGACAAAGTCATGCTGCTGCCCTCCGGTTTTAGCAGCACCATTGAGAAAATCGACACCGCCGACGGCGAAATCGAGGAAGCATTTCCCCCCCTGGCGGTCACTATTCTGTTAAAAGACGACCTCGACCTCAGCCGGGGCGATATGATTGTCCGGGAAAACAACCATCCGACCGTTTCCCAGGATATTGAACTGATGATATGCTGGTTCCATGAACGGCCCATGCAATTGCATGGCAAATATGAAATCCGGCATACCACCCAGTCTGTCCGGTGCATTGTGCAGGATATACAATATAAAATGGACGTGAACACCCTTCACCGGAATCAGGAAGATAAAATGCTGAAAATGAACGACATAGCCCGTATTTCCATACGCACCACCAAGCCGCTTTTTGTGGATGCGTACCGCAAAAACCGGACAACGGGCAGCGTCATTTTAATTGATGAAGGGACGAATGAGACGGTGGCGGCGGGGATGGTCATTTGAGGCCTGCCCCTTTTCATCCCGCAGGGATATGTTCCACCATTTTTGCCTAAAAGGCCTTTCAATTTAAACAAAAAACCCGAGGCAATGGAAAAAACATACAATTTTTGGGTTTACATCCTCACAAATTATCAGAAGAAAACCTTGTACGTCGGAAGAACAAATGACCTGGTTACTCGCTTGAAGGAACATTATATCAACAGGGGAAATCCAAAGACTTTCGCTGGCAGGTATTTTTGTTATTATCTCGTATACCAGGAGTGGGATAAATATGTATGGAACTCCATAAACAGAGAGAAAGAGATAAAATCGTGGACGAGGGAGAAAAAGGAAGCATTGATTACTGATTTTAACCCTGAATGGAAGTTTTTGAACATAGAGTTATGTGGGAAATGGCCCCCGGACGTGGAGCCGAGATTCAACAAAGAGAGATAGTTGGAGCAGATCCTTCCGGGGTGAAAAAAGGATGAAAACTGTCTTTTCATACCAAGATAGAACAGATCTTTACAAGATGAAAAAAAAAGGAATTGCCTGGGAAGGCATCCAAATGGTGGATTTGAAAGGCCAATACCTCAAAATAAAAGATGAGGTCGACCGGGCCGTATTGGATTGCATGGCCTCTACGCAGTTTATCAATGGGCCACAGGTCAAAGCATTTCAGACGGCTTTTGAAGAATACCTCGGCGTAAAACACGTGATACCCTGCGCCAACGGGACGGATGCGTTGCAAATCGCCTTCATGGCGTTGGGCCTCCAACCGGGAGATGAAGTGATTGTGCCTGCGTTCACGTATGTCGCCACCGCCGAAGTCATTGCGTTGCTGCGCTTGAAGCCGGTCATGGTGGATGTGGACCCGCATACTTTCAATATCACGGCTGAATTGATTGAGCCTGCCATAACTCACAAGACAAAAGCCATCGTACCTGTCCATCTGTTCGGGCAAAGTGCGGATATGGAGCCAATTATGGCGCTCGCAGCAAAACACGGGCTATACGTCGTGGAAGACAACGCACAGGCCATCGGAGCAGATTATACGTTGCGCAATGGTCAGGTAAAAAAGACGGGCACCATTGGCCATATTGGCAGCACCTCTTTTTTTCCTTCAAAAAACCTTGGGTGCTTTGGCGACGGCGGTGCCTTGATGACCAATGACGATGGGTTGGCTGCCCGGCTGCGCATGATTGCGAATCACGGCCAAACCAAGAAGTATTATCATGATGAAGTCGGGGTAAATTCCCGCCTGGATTCCTTGCAGGCAGCCATCTTGAACATTAAATTGAAACACCTCGATGAATATGCCGCAGCACGGCAGAAGGTGGCTGCATTTTATGACCGGAATTTAGGCGGAATTCCAACTTTGCAGATGCCCGCCCGTCAAAACAATTCATCGCATGTTTTTCATCAATACACCCTACGGGTAAAAAGTGATGACCGGGCGAAACTTCAACAATGGCTGAAAAATAAAGGCATACCCTCCATGATTTATTACCCGGTGCCGTTGTACAAACAAAAGGCATTTTCAGATTATGCTCCTGCAGGTTTTGAGTTGCCGGTGACGGAGCAATTGTGCCGGGAAGTGATGTCGCTACCAGTTCACACGGAAATGGATTTGGAACTCATGGGATATATTGCCGATGGCGTATCGTCTTTTTTCGCAGCAAAAAACAATAATTGACAGCACAAGCCGGACCCAATTTGTCGAGGGCTGAAACCTGGTATGCCCACCAGACCGCAGTGGTGGATGAGGGCGCAAAAATTGGCGAAGGCAGCAAAATCTGGCATTTCAGCCATGTGATGCCGGGGGTTGTCATCGGCAAAAACTGCAATCTGGGCCAAAATGTATTTGTTGCCAATGGTGTCATTCTGGGCGACAATGTGAAGGTGCAAAACAACGTCTCCATTTATGAGGGCGTGATTTGCGAAGACGATGTTTTTCTGGGGCCGAGCATGGTTTTCACCAACGTCAACAACCCTCGCAGCGCCGTGAACCGCAAGGGGGAATACCTGAAAACATGGGTGGGTAAAGGTGCGACGATTGGTGCCAATGCCACGATTGTTTGCGGCCATAATATCGGGGTTTATGCCTTCATTGGAGCGGGTGCCGTGATTACGAAAAACGTTCCGGCTTATGCCCTCATGGTCGGCAACCCCGCCCGGCAGTTGGGCTGGATGAGTGAATATGGAGAGCGGCTTCATTTTGACGACAAAGGGGAAGCCGTATGCCCAGGTACTGGAATCCGCTACCATTTATTCAACGGCATCCCCAAACCCTCAAACACCCAAACCCTCAAATCCTCTTAATGAACTTCGTCCTCATCTTATTCAACGGCATCCTCAAACCCTCAAACACCCAAACCCTCAAATCCTCTTAATGAACTTCGTCCTCATCGGCGCAGCAGGCTACATCGCTCCCCGGCACATGAAAGCCATCAAGGATACCGGGAACAATCTGCTGGCGGCTTATGACAAAAACGATTCCGTCGGGGTCATTGACAGCTATTTCCCACAGGCCGATTTTTTCACGGAATTCGAGCGCTTCGACCGGCATTTGGATAAACTCCTGCGGTCGGGAACTAAAATAGATTATGTGAGCATCAGTTCACCGAATTACCTGCATGATGCGCACATCCGGTATGCGATGCGGATTGGCTCGGATGTCATTTGCGAAAAACCCCTCGTGCTGAACCCCTGGAATGTGGACAGTCTTCGGGATTTGGAAAACGAAACCGGGAAAAAAGTCTATACCATTTTGCAACTGCGACTCCACCCTGCCCTGATGGCTTTGAAGGAAAAAATTGCTGCAGAACCGGCCAATAAAATGCACGAGGTCAACTTGACGTATATTACTTCCCGGGGCAAATGGTACTACACAAGCTGGAAAGGCGATTTGGCAAAATCCGGCGGGATTGCCACCAATATTGGGGTGCATTTTTACGATATGCTCACCTGGTTGTTTGGTGAAATCCGGCAAAATACGGTGCATATCCATACCCACGACCGGGCATGTGGTTTTCTTGAACTCGACCGGGCGAGAGTTCGCTGGTTCTTGAGCATCAATGCGGACACCTTGCCGGAGGAAATCAAAGCCAGAAACGCCCGAACCTACCGTTCCATCACGGTGGACGGCGAAGAAATCGAATTCAGCGAAGGTTTTACCGACCTCCACACCCGAAGCTACGAGGCCATCCTGAATGGTGCCGGATTTGGATTGGACGAAGCGGCCACCGCCGTAAAAATCGTGCATGACATTCGGAATGCCCGCCCGGCGGGGCTTCATGGCACGTTGCACGAATTGGCAAAATTGCCGCTGGCAAAACATCCGTTTGCCACAAGCCGCTAATCCACGCAAATTATCATTAATTAATTCGTAAGAATCCGTGTTAATTAGTGGCTAAAACAACATGAAAATTCTCGTTACAGGTTCGGCAGGTTTTATCGGCTTTCACTTAGCTAAACGTTTGGCAGAGGCCGGTTTTGAGGTCATCGGTTTGGACAACCTGAACAATTATTATGACGTAAAACTCAAACTCGACCGCCTTGAAAATGCTGGGATTGAAAGCCAAAAAGTAGCATACAACGAGCCGGTGGAAAGCATTGTTTATCCGAACTATACTTTTATTCAATTAGCCATTGAAGATGCGGCCAACCTCGAACGCCTGTTTGCGAAGCACAAATTCGACATGGTCTGCCACTTAGCGGCACAGGCAGGCGTTCGGTACAGTTTGAAGAACCCGGAGGCATATATTCAAAGCAATATTGTCGGTTTTTTCAACATATTGGAAACCTGCCGCCACCACAACATCAAGCACCTGGTGTATGCCAGCAGTTCCAGCGTTTACGGCTTGAACGAAAAGATGCCCTACTCCACTTCTGATAATGTGGACCACCCCATTTCGCTGTATGCCGCCACCAAAAAAAGCAACGAACTGATGGCGCATACGTATAGCCATTTGTTCAAATTACCGACCACCGGCCTCCGGTTTTTTACGGTATATGGCCCCTGGGGCCGGCCCGATATGTCTTACTCCTTGTTCGTAAAATCCATGATGGAAGGCAAACCCATCCAGGTGTTCAATGAGGGCAATATGTCGAGGGATTTTACCTATGTGGATGATGTGGTGGAAGGCATCGTGAAGGTGCTGAACAACCCGCCCAAAGGGGTTAAAACATGGCAAAGTTCGCACCCCGACCCCGCATCTTCCATAGCGCCTTACAGGATTTACAACATCGGAAACAACAGCCCTGTGCGGCTCATGGATTTTATCGCTGCCATAGAAACGGCGATGGGGGAAACAGCCGTCAAAGAGTTTTTGCCCATGCAGCCGGGCGATGTGGAAGCCACTTATGCAGACGTTTCCGGCCTGGTGGAGGACTTTGACTATAAACCTGACACCAGCATCCAAAACGGCATTGACGAGTTTGTAAAATGGTACCAGGGGTATTATAAGCAGTCGTTGGTAGTGGTTTGAAAAAAGCGATTGGC